>NZ_JBSFWD010000004.1:0-331950 GCF_053592655.1 Streptosporangium sp. NPDC002607 | reverse complement strand
CCTCGCCGCGTTGTCGTCGGTCACCGCAGCACGCTGCGGCTCCCTCCTCCGCCTTGCGAGACACCACCTGACCGATCCTCGCCACGGCAAGATCCACAGGACAGGACCTAGTGCAGCTTGTCGCGCGCGTAGGCGGCGGCCTCCGTGCGGTTGCGGACGCCGATCTTGGCGAAGGCGTTGTTGATGTGCGTCTTGACGGTCGTTTCCGCGATGAAGAGGGCCGAGCCGATCTCCGCGTTGCTCAGACCCCCGGCGACGAGCCGCAGCACCTCGACCTCCCGCACGGTCAGCCCGTCGGGGCAGGCCGTGACCGGCGGTGGTGCGGCGCGAGACAGCGCGTCGACCAGCCGACGGGACACCGCGGCCGAGAACGTCGACTGCCCGGCGGCGGCGGAGCGGAGGGCGGCGGCGATCTCGGCGCGTCCGGCGTCCTTGGTGAGGTAGCCACAGGCCCCGGCCAGTAGGGCGGAGTCCACGGACCGGTCGTCGTCGTAGGTGGTCAGCACCACGACGACCACCTCCGGGTAATGGCGGGCGATCCGCCGCGTGGCCTCGACGCCGTCCATCACGGGCATGCGCAGGTCCATGAGCACGACGTCGGGGCGCAGCTCGGCCACCAGGCTCAGGGCCTCTTCGCCGTTCCCGGCGTCGCCCACCACCTCCACGTCGTCGACCAGGTCCAGCAGCGCCACCAGGCCCTCGCGCATGAGCTGCTGGTCGTCCACGACCAGAACCCTCACTCCGGCACCTCCGCCCGTACCTCCCACAGACCACCCGCCGGTCCGGCGTTCAGAGTCCCGCCCGCGAGCGCCAGCCGCTCACCCATGCCCTGCAGGCCGTGCCCGGATGACGCCGCCGCGCGTCCGGCCGCGCATGGGTTGCGCACCACCAGCCGGATGGTGCCCTCACCGTAGCCGAGCTCGACCCTGACCGGCTCGCCCGGGGCATGCTTGGCGGCGTTGGTCAGCGCCTCGCGTGCCGTACGCAGCAGGCAGACCTCCGCCGCCGGGGTGATCGGCCGCCGCGCGCCCGTCGTGCGCAGCTCGGCGGGCACGTCGTGGTCCCTGCGATGCTCGGCGACCAGCAGGCTCAGCGCGTCGGGCAGCGGCGGCACGTCCTCGCGCAGGGCCGCCACCGCCGAGCGCGCCTGGACCAGCCCCTCCCTGGCCAGAGCCCGCGACCTGCGGATGCGCGTCACCGCTCCCTCCACGTCGCCTCGCTCGGTGAGTATGGCCTCGGCGACCTCCAGCTGCACCCCCAGGGCACCGAGGGAGTGCGCGAGCACGTCGTGGAGCTCTCTGGCGATGCGAGCCCGCTCGTCGAGAGCCATGGCCCTGGCCCGGTCCTGCTGGGCCCGGCGGTAGTGGCGCCGGTGCAACGCGAAGAGCACGGTGCACATCATGACCGCCCCGCGGACCACGATCGCCGATCGAGGCTGCTCCCACCACAGCATGCTGCCGACCATGAGCGTCAGGTCGCCCACGGTGACCGCGACGATCGCTCCCATGCTCGGCGTCACGTGCGCCGCGAACAGCAGCAGTGTCGCGAACAGCAACACCGTGGGCGCCGCCTCGGCCGATCCTGACACCGACGAGGCGATCGCCGAACCGGCCGCGAGCAGAGCCACGGCCACGCGCGGAAAGCGGCCGTCGAGCAGGACGAAGGCCAGCCAGCACGCCATGGACGCGCCGAGCGCCGACCACACCAGCGCGGGGGCGCGATCGGGCGAGGCGGTCGCGAGCGACCAGGCGAAGACCAGGCTCATCAGCAGCCTGACCAGGCGGCCGGTTTCGGGGTCATCGGCCGCCAGCAGCCGCACGACCCGACCCCACACCTCCCGCATCGCTTAGCGCGAGTCCTTCAGGGTCAAAATCATGTCCACCAGGATAAGCCGGAAGGCCACGAAGCCGACGACCACCAGCAGCGCCACGACCACGATCGCGAGCAGGAGCTTGCCGTTCATCTTTCCCCCATTGGCGTCCAGGAGCCGGTGCAGCAGGTCGAGCCAGAGGCCCGACCGTCCAGAGCGTTTGTCCATGCCTGGGAAGGTAGGGATCGGGTGGGGTGGAGCGGCACCCTCGAAGGGTGGAGAGCGGGGTGGAACTCGACGTAGCCGGTAGCCGTGTCGCCCACCTGGCGACTACCCGGGCGCGCACGTGGTCGTCTGCCAGGTCCCGCCGGAACGCCGGACGGATCGACGAGTACGGCGTCGACCTCGACGAGGACCCGGAATTTCTCCGCACCGTGCGGCGCGCGACCGGATGCGACCCCGAGACTGGCCTGCCGATTACGTTTTGCAGATCCTCCAGACCCGGCACGCCCGCGTCACCATCCACCAGCACGCACTCGAACTCGACCGACCACCGGCCGGGCTACTCGCCGAGATGGCAGCCCTGGCTCGGCGGCTCGTCGTAGTCGTACCTGTGTAGCGGGTGTTCGCTAGTCGAACTCGCCGTCCTTGACGCTACTGATGAATGTGTTCCATTCACCGGGGGTGAATTTCAGGGTGGGGCCGGCGGGGTTCTTGGAGTCTCGTACGACCTGGCCTCCGTCGGGAAGCGTCGCGACCTCGACACAGTTCTGTCCCTCCGCCGAACTGAGGGAGGCTTTGCGCCAGATGAGATCGGATTTCGTGAAGTCCATGACTTCCACCCTTACCTGATATGTCTGGTCGGGCCTCCAAGGTACGCTCCCGGTGGGGCGAAACACCGTTTGGTCCATCGCATACCTACAGGCCATTTTTCATCGCGGCCAGAATTGGAATAGCCCTGATCTTTTCTTGGCTCAGGCTGTCCCAATAGAGTCCTTGCGGTCGGCGTGGCGGTCCGCACTCGATAACCTCATCCGGTGTCACGATCAGATCGACGCTGAAGTCATGCTTGGTTTCCGGCAGTTCGTCGTCAACCACCTGCAAGGAGTGCACCGTCGTCACGATGGTTGTCTCTGGCCCAATCAACCCCGCCTCCTGTAGCAGGGCTACCTCGATGTCGGAGTAGCCGGCGCCCTTACCCAGCCGGACACCGCGCCGGTTGACCGCGACGCTGCCGCACACGATCAGATCGACCGGCCGCATATCGTCCACGCCGATCTTTCGTGCCACGATCGCGGCCACCTTGCTCGACGCGGCTTCGGCCGGGGGGACGGTCAGCGTCGCCGGATGGAGCAGGTAGAACGGCAGTTCCTCGGCCAGCTTGGGTACGGCCATGTAGACCAACCGGCTCTCAGCGAGCGCCCGCACTCGGACCGGGAGCTGTGCCCTGTCCGGTACGGACTTGATGACCTGAGCGGCCTGCCACACGGGCAACTCGGCCAGGCGGTCGGCGGCGGCCTCGGCTCCGAAGAAGGCGGGAATACGGCCATGGACACCGGGCGGCGCGGCCCGCTCGTGCTCCAGCAACGCCCATACTCGCTCGCGGATCGCTTGTTTGGCCTGGTCGGTGCCCGAACTGGTCAACTTCGCTCCCTACGCCGCCGCCATGAGGGTGAGCAGATGGTCGTACACGTCCTGGACGACCGGTATCCGCCGCCAGGGACGCAGTTCCCGGCCCGCTCCGAAGACGATGTTGAGCCCAGACCGTCTGCGGCCGGGTGACTTCGGTCATGTGCTCGGTGCGCGCGTGCGTTGCTGTTCATCAGCACGCGTTTGAACCCGCCCAGCCGCCGGCCACGATGGAAGCCCTGGCCGGCGGCTGGTCGGGACCGTACTCGTACAGCGGGTGTTCGTCAGTCGAACTGTCCGGCCTTGATACCGCTGATGAAGGTGTTCCATTCGTCAGAGGTGAACTTCAGGACGGGGCCGATGGGGTTTTTGGAATCCCGTACGGCCTGGCCCCCACTGGGGAGAGCCGCGACCTCGACACAGTTGTCGCCCGAGCCGGAGAGGGAGCTCTTTCGCCATGTCAGGGGGTAGCGCTGGGTAAGGTCCATGATTTCCTCTCGGCTCATCGCGGTTATGTCTGTGCGGCGGGGTTTTGGTCAGTCGAACTGGCCGTTTTGTATATCGCTGACGAAGGCGGACCACTCCGAGGGGGTGAAGATCAGGCTCGACTCGTCGGGGGCCTTCGAATCACGTACCGCGACGATGCCGGGAAGGTTCAGTGCGACTTCCACGCAGTTGTTGCCGCCACCCTGGCTGAGGGTGCTCTTGCGCCATTCGGCGCCTGACAGATCCATCGGTGCCTCACAACTGGTCGATCAGTTTGGACAGATAAGCGATCGACGCGTCAACTCCAAGTGCGTCGGCGACGAGGCGCTGCATCATCAGGTTATAGCGTTCGAGGTGTTCGGGCTCTTCGAGATAGAGACCGTCTGTCGGGGTTTCAACGTAGACAACGTTCCGGTCAGTGGGGTCAGGGAAGCCGAGGATGACGAACTGACCCCATAGGCCGATGTGCGGACCGGCCGACATCGGAATGACCTGAATGGTCACGTGCTCAAGCGGATGGGTGTCGATCAACTTGTGAAGTTGGCCGCGCATGACTTCTACGTCACCCACTGGTCGTAGAAGAGCAGCCTCGTCGATGATTGCCCAGTATCGGGGTGAGTTCGGGCGCTGCAGAATCTCCTGTCGGCGCATCCTTGCTTCCACGTGTTTGTCAATCTCGGCGGGGTCGTGGGTCAGCGAGGCCCGGGTCAGTTCGGCCGTGTACGCAGCGGTTTGCAGCAAGCCAGGGATCACAAGGGGTTCGAAAGTGTCAATTGAGGATGCCTCTGCTTCGAGCCCTACGTAGGTGCCGGTGAAGACGCCCTTGTACTGCTCCCACCATCCTCGCTCGCGGGCGCCCCGGGCAAGGTCCATGACCGCCTCCCGCTGAGGATCTCCCACCTTGTACAGCTTGAGGATGTCCCGAATGTCGCGAGGGCGTGGTCGGGCTGTTTTGCCCGCTTCGAGGCGCGAAATCGTGGCCCGCGACATGTCCAGCGATTGAGCGACCTCCTCCATGGTCAGACCGGCGGCCTCGCGTAGACGCCGGAGTTCGGCGGCCAGACGTCGACGGCGCACAGTTGGACTCTGGCCACTGTTTGTCATCGCTTGCCTCCAAAGCGTAGGGATGCTGATCGTAGAGCACTCGACGCAAGAGAAGACATATCGGTCGAGTTTCAAAATGAGAGTTGCAGTATCGACTGTGCAGGCCACATCATAGGGCCGTCAAGCGAACACGTTCTGTAAGTAACTCGTGATGCTGTGTGACATCGGTCGCTGTCCTGGTCGGATTCGGACTTCGCAGTTCTGATCCCACGCACGGTAAGCGCGGCATTCACTCTGTCGGTCTCGCCTCGGCTGGAGAAACTTATGAAGACACCTCGCAAGGCTCTTGAGGCGTGCTGGGACCTGCCCGCCGATCCCGAAGTGGTCGGTGCGGCGCGTCGGCTGGCGCGGGAAGCCCTCGTCATCTGGGGCATCTCCTCCGTCACGGAGGACGTGACCATGGTGGTGTCCGAACTGGTGAGCAACGCGGTCGTGCACGGGCGGGCGCCGATCACTCTCTCGCTGCACCGGCACGGGCGGATCGTGTGCGGGGAGGTCACCGACCACAGCGCGATGTGGCCGGCCCCGCTCCCGGCGGGTCCGGACGCGGAGCACGGTCGTGGGCTGGCGATCGTCGCGGCCTACGCGGACCGGTGGGGCGTCGAGTCCGCACCGCAGGGTAAGACTGTCTGGTTCGTCTGCGTGGAACCGGGATCTCGGTGAGCGGTCCGCTGCCCGTGCTGGACATGCCCGGCGACGTGTGCGTCTGTGCGCGCTGCGGCGCCGCCATCGTCACGCTGGCCGTCGCCGTACGCCTGATCTGGGCCGACGTCACGGACGACGTGCTCCCGGCCGAGGTCGTCGAGCAGATCGCCGCGCCGGTCGCCGAAGTCTGGGTCGACGTGCTCTGCAACCCGTCCTGCCCACCGGGCGACCACGAGCCACGTTCGGGCTGACCACGATGTCACCGCGCCGGGCGGCCCTCCCCGCCTGAGCCGGAACCACCCTGATCGACCATGGCGGGCAACAACTTCGAACTCGCCATCGCGGTCGCGATCGCCACCTTCGGCGTCACCTCCGGCCATGCCCTGGCCGGCCGGGTCGGTCAGCTGCCAGTCCAGGTAGCGTTTGCCGGGGAAGATCGGGCAGGCGTCGCCGCAGCCCGGTCATTTCCTGACACCATACCCGAGCCCGTCGGCTCGCACCGGACGCCCCATACTCACCAGGTGCGCCGGTCAAACTCCGCCGGGTTCGGCCCGGGGAGTCCGTCCGTGTCGCGCAGCGCGTACAGGTTGCCGTTCGAGCTGCCGACGTAGACGAGGCCGCCGGCCACGACCGGCAGGGTCTGGAACCTGCCGCCGGTCTGAAAGTGCCAGCGGGGCGCGCCGGTGGCCGCGTCCAGCGCGTGCAGCGTGCCGCCCTCCTCTTGGGCGAAGACGGTGTCCTCGTGGACCGACACCTGGGCGATGAGCGGCCTGCTCCACCGTTCTTTCCCGGTTTCGGGGTCGAGGGCGTGCAGGCTCCGGCCGGCGACGTAGACCTTCCCTCGTGACGCGGTGACGTTCCACCGGCCGCTGTCGCCCTCGGTGGTGAGCCTCCATCGCTCCTGGCCGGAGGCGGCGTTCAGCGCGTACGTGCGCCCGGCGAGATCGCCGAGGTAGACGGTGCCGCCGATCACGACGGGGTCGTACCGGACGACGGCGCTGACGCGGGCGCGCCACCGTGCCCTCCCGGTGGCGGGGTCGAGCGCGGACGCCTTCGCGCCGGTGATCACGAAGAGGGCCTCCCCGGTCGCGGCCAGGTAACCGGCCGGGTTGATATTTCCGGTGCCCACGCGGGAACGCCAGCGAAGCGCGCCCGTCCTGGCGTCGAGGGCGTACAGCATGCCTTCCCGGCTGCTCACGTGGACGGTGCCGGCGGCCACGGCCACGCGGCCCAGGGTGCCGGGGACGCGGAAGCGCCACCGCTGCTTGCCGGTGGCGGCCTCCAGCGCCACGACGTGGGTGAGTCCGACGCCCGCGTACACGCCGCCGTCCTGGATGACGAGGTCATGGATGCCGACGTACAGGGTGCCGAAGCGGCGGTTCCACCGCATCCGGCCGGTGGCGGTGTCGATGGCCGCCACCCTGTCACTCCTCGCGCCGTAGAGCACGCCGTCCACGAGCATGGGCGTGGCCGGCCAGGATTTCCACCGCGCCCGGCCGGTGACGGCGTCCAGGGCGTAAAGACCGTCGTCGGCGCCGGCGTACACCACACCGCCGTCCACCACCGGGTCGGTGTTGACGCTCCCGTCGGCGAGATGGGTCCACCCGCCCGTCCGCGCCGGAGGAGGGACGCGCTCCCCCGGCCGGTAGCGGGCCATCAGGTTGTCACGCACCCGGAACGCGGCCAAGCGCTGCACCAGTCGCGACGGCGACGTCAGATGGACGATGACCGGGCCCACGTTGACCAGCGTCGCGCCGAAGGTCCCCCCGGGGCCGTGGGCGGTGTAGGAGAAGATGCCCTCGCCCTCGATCGTGGGGTCGTAGTCGAAGCTCTCGTGACGCCTGGTCAGCTCGGCGGCGGCGGCGAAGAGGGCGCCGGCGTCCGGGGACACCCAGCTCACGGAGAGCGAGATGACCCCGCCGTCGTCCTCGGGTGGCACCCAGTCGCAGGTCACGGGCCTGGGCAGGGTGAGGCGGCCCAGGGACTTGTTTCCCGGGATACGGCGGACGTCCTGGCTGAGGTCGCGCGAGGTGAGCAGGGAGCAGGCGTCCGGCCAATCGCCCGGCGGGACGCCGCCGAGTGCGACGGGGCCGGTGGGGCGTCCGTAGACGGGACGCAGGGCGGTGATCCGGGCGTCACCGTGGATGAAGGCCATATGGGAGGTCGCCCCCACGAAGACGGTGGTGTGGGTGAGCGGCCTGTCGAGGGGGAGCGCGATGGGAGGGCCGGTGTCCTGCTCTCGCGAGTTGAGGTAACCGGGCAGCGGCCACGCGTTGTTCCAGTCGAACCCGGGGCGATCCTCGGCGTCGGGATGCCTGCCGACCTCCGGCGGCGGGCTCCCGGCGGCGGCCCGCTCCAGGTGGGAGCGGGGCAGCGGTGTGCCGTCCTGCGTGAAGAGGAAATCGTCGCCGTCCAACGCCGCGATGACGAAGCCCTCCGACGCCTCCCTGAACCAGAGCCGGACGCCGACGCCCGGCGCGGTGCGCCAGGTGGTCACCGGACGTGTCCAGTTCCGCCGTAGCGTGCGCGGATCGAAGGAGTCGAGCCGCACGCGGCCTTGCCCGCAGCGGCTCAGCAGCAGCAGAGCCCCGGATGTGGAGCCGGTCTCTCCCTCGCAGCCCACCGCCACGGCGGCCCGCGCCCGGACGCCGCCGGTTCGCGCGTCGAGCGAGAGCAGCCCGGACTCCCGGTGGAAGACGACGACGCCGTACTCGGACACCAGGATCCGCGGAAAGTTGTGCTCCCGCGGCCCCGACGGGGGCAGCGCGTGCCGCCACAGCGGTCCGCCGGAGGCCAGGTCGTAGCCGTACAGGGTCCGGTCCGTCGATCCTTTCTGGCTCCCGGCCACGACGAGGGCGCCGGCCGTGGCCCACGCGTCGCTGAGGGAATGGAGCGGGGTGCGAATGGTGAGCCGGATCGCGCCGGTGCCGGGATCGCGCACGGTCACCGTCCCCTCTTCCGGCGTCGCCATGATCAGATTCTCGCCGGACAGGAAGGAGAACGAGGCCGTCTCATCGGCGGGGGCCGACCACGCCGCCTTCCACCCCACGAGCTCCAGCGGGGGCCGCCCGTCATCGGCGACCGCGAGCGCGGCGGCCACCGAGAGCGCCGCCAGGGCCCGGAGGCAACGGGTGATCAGCATGTCCGGCGTTTCCCGCAGGAGACCGGCCGCCAGCCGCCCTGCGGCGCCTGCCGGTAGTAGGACCGGTAACGGGCGGCCTCGCCGGTCAGCCGGAACGGCCCCCCGTCCGGTCCTTTGACCACGACCTCTTCCGTACGGCCGTCCGCGAGCACCGTGACCCGCAGGTCGAACTCGTAGTACGCCTTCTTGCCGGTGAAGCTCAGGCTGAGCGTGACCGGTTCATGCCGTTTCAGGTCGATCTGCTTCTTCCGGAAGTACGGGGTGTCCCCGCCGGTCGTGAACCGAGGCGCGGGACGGTCGAGGTCGGCGGCCATCTCGACGGTGCCCGCCTCGCCGCCGCCGGTGATGGCGATCAGGCGGGCGCCCTCCGACACCGGCCTGCGGGCGAGGACCTGCGGCTCGATGTCCACGATGCGCAGGCTGCTGCGGTTCCCGGTCAGCGCGACGGTGACGTTCATGCTGTCGATCAGGGCCATCTGGTGGCGCGCCAGCATCGCCTCACGCTGCTTGCCCACGTGGGCGGCCAGCATGAGCGCCCGGTCCTCGGGGGCGGTCACCGGTTCGCGCAGGACGGTGTCGCGCTCGGAGTAGTCGACGGCTACGTGGCCGACGGTGATCGGGGCGGCGCCGCGTACCTGCTCGACCGTGTCGGAGCCGTGCGCGTTGTACCACTCGGTGAACACGACGCCGAACGCGGCCAGGATCACGGCGCTGACGATCCCCGCCAGCCACGCCAGCAGCCCTTTCGACCGGGCGGGATCGGACGCCTCGGCACCATCCTGTCGCTGGGCCGCGGCGTCGCGGCCGGTCGATGTGCGCTTGTTCCGGCGAGCTCTGCCCATGGGGACGCATTCCTCCACGACCGATCTTCGAGACCAGGGTAGGCACGAGCTTGAGCGCGAAGGAGCGGTTTTTCGGTTATTCACGGCTGTCGGCGAGCATGTCCGGCGTGTCCTGCGGATCCGCTGCCCACTCATGCGGGAGGAGGACCGCTCGTCCGATACTTTCCGTCCAAGGAAGAGACGCCCTTCGGAGAGTCGGTCGACGCCGGTGAGCGCCTACGTGACGCGCTTACCGCTCGCCCACCCGGCGAAGCGCCTTGGGTCGCCATGCGGCGCGCGCTCGATTCGCTGATCGAACGGTACGAAGCCCATGACGAGCGCACTCGACGTCTCGCTCGCCTGGAGGCTGCCGCGCATGCGCGCGGGTCGGTGAGCGACCTCTTTTGAACGCGTTCAGCGTGCCGCGCTAGGTTGGTCTCACACGTTCTGGGGAGTCCGATGAAAATAGTGATACCTGGAGGAAGCGGCCAGGTGGGCGCGATCCTGGATCGTGCGATGACCGCTGCGGGGCATGACGTCGTGGTGCTGACCAGGCGGCCGGTGCGGGAGCGTGATGTGCGCTGGGACGGGGGGACCCTGGGGCCCTGGGCGGAGGAGATCGACGGCAGCGACATCGTGGTCAACCTGGCCGGGCGCAGCGTCAACTGCCGCTACACCGCCGCCAACCTGAAGGCCATGATGGACTCGCGCGTGCACTCCACCCGGGTTGTGGGCGAGGCGATCGCGGCCGCCGCGCGGCCTCCTCGGGTCTGGTTGCAGATGAGCACCGCCACCGTTTACTCCCACCGCTTCGACGCGCCCAATGACGAGGCGACCGGCGTACTCGGCGGCACCGAACCCGGTGTCCCGGCCTACTGGGCCTACAGCGTCGAGATCGCGAAAGCGTGGGAGCGGGAGCAGGAGCGAGCTGAAACCCCGCACACGCGCAAGGTCGCCCTGCGTACCGCGATGGTGATGAGTCCCGATCGCGGTGGTGTCTTCGACGTCCTGCTGCGGATGGTGCGGCTCGGCCTCGGCGGCCCGATCGCGGGCGGCGCGCAGTACATGTCCTGGGTCCACGACCGAGACTTCGTCCGCGCCGTCGAGTTCCTGGCCGACAGGGACGACCTCGCGGGGCCGGTGAACCTCGCCGCTCCCGATCCTCTGCCGCAGCGTACGTTCATGCGCGTGCTGCGCGCGGCATGGGGGATTCGGGTCGGCCTGCCCGCGACGAGGTGGATGGCCGGGCTCGGCGCGTTCGCACTGCGCTCGGACACCGAACTCCTGCTGAAGAGCCGCCGGGTCGTTCCCGGCCGCCTGCTCGAAGCGGGCTTCACCTTCGACCATGCCCGGTGGCCTGAGGCCGCCGACGACCTCGTGGGGCGCGTGCGTGGAGGGGCCCGCGTCCCCGGGTGAGCCTCCCGGGGACGCGGACCACCGGCGGGCGTTCCGCGGCCCGTGACAGTTGTTGCCGTCGCCCTGACCGAGGCTGCTCTTGTGCCATTCGGCGCCGGACAGCTCCATCGGTGCCTCTCAGATGAGGTGGTCGAAACCCGGAGCCGGTACCCACGTCCAGGACGGCGGAGGTGTTCTCGATGGCGGCGTGCTCCAGCATCTGCACGACCAGGGTCGGCAGGGTGGACGAGGATGTCGGTTTGCCGATCGGGTGGTCCTCCGGCCTGGCGTGGTCGGCGTGTGACGTGCCGACCTGGGTGACGAGGCTGCGGTCGCTGTAGGCGGCGGCCATCCAGGCTTCCGCGTCGCCGGGTCCGTCCTGCAGGGTCCACGCTCCGTTGCCGGTGGCTTTCCACCAGCGGGGTACGAACGCGTGCCGGGGCGTGTCCGTGATGGGGGCCGCCACGGTGATCCGGGGCGGGTGGCACGCTCGGCGAGCGCGGAGGCGTGCGGGATCCAGTCCATGCTCAGAAGTCTGCTCCCGCCGTACCGGCCGTACACCGAGGCTGACGGATGGCAGGGACGCCACCGCGGTCAGGTGGTCGAGCTGGGCGGCCATCACCTCCCTGCCCCCGATCACCGAGCGCAGCACCGTCTCTTCCACGAGAAACGCGAACTGATGACCGCCTTCGTGGAGAACGCGTTGCCGTTCCATCCGAACCGCGACAGCGGTATCCACATCATCGGGGATCGACCGTCGTTGCATGATCGTCCGCAGGACCGTGGTGGTGTAGGCACGCGTATGGATGATCCCGGGGACCAGGCTGGGCGCGTAACTACGGAAGCGACGGGTCCGCTCGTACAGCGGCAGCTGCGTTTCCTGTGCCTGCCGCAGACCGGCCCGTTCCATCGGTGCCCGCGCTCTGTTTGAGAGTGGCGAGGAAGCTCTCGGCCGCGTCTTGGACCCGGTCTCGGTCACCGGTGGCGAGCAGGTCGAGCAGCAGCCCGCGGATCGTCGCGATCACGAGTGTGGCCGTGCGTGTCGCCGTCGCCGGGTCGGTGTCTGGTCCTTGCGCGTCGACTAGGGTGCTCATCCAGTCGGCCACGACGTGCTCCAGGAACTCCGCGAACTGCTGCGGCGCCTGGAGAGCGCGTCCGTAGACCGCGAAGAACAGCCTGAACTCCGCCCACTGTTGCGGGTCGGAGGTCCGCGTCCAGACCGCACGCGCCGCCGTCGCCAGGTCGGGCTGCTCGCCGGCCATATCGCTGGTGGCCACGAATATGCGCTCGCGCAAGCGCCCGAGGATGGTCTCGAGCATCTGTTCCTTGGTGCCGAAGTGATGCACCAACGTCGTGGCCGAAACCCCGAGGGCGGCAGCGACGGGCCGCCACGACAGCTCGGAGAACCCGTGCTCGACCGTGTAGTCGACCACCGCATCGAGCAACTCGGCCCGCCGCTGATGGTCCACGGGCCGTCCCGCCATCACTGCCTCCGGCTGTTTGTCTCAACTTGACTTTTCTAGTACGACTGTACAAAGAATAGTGACTGACTTCAAGGGCCGCCCGCCGCGGATCCGCCCGGTAGGCGCCCACGTCCTGGAGGTTTCCCATGCGCGTTTTCGTCACCGGAGCGTCGGGCTGGATCGGCCGCGGGCTCGTTCCCGAGTTGACCGCCGCAGGTCACACGGTCATCGGGCTCGCCCGCTCCGATGCCGCGGCACAAGCCCTGCGAGGCGCGGGGGCCGAGGTCCGGCCGGGATCACTCGACGACCTCGACACCCTGCGCGACGCCGCCGCGTCGTCCGACGGGGTCATCCACCTCGCGTTCAAGCACGACATCGCCTTCGCCGGCGACTTCGCCGGCGCCACCGACGCCGATCGCGTGGCGATCGAGACCTTCGGCGAGGCCCTCACCGGCACCGGCAAGCCCTTCGTCATCGCCTCCGGCATCCTCGGCGTGCTCGGGCTCCCGTCCGGAGTCGTCGCCACCGAACGCGACGGACTGGCGGATGCCGGGGATGGCAAGGGTCCGATCAGCGGCGCAGGCGGGCGGATGGGCAACGCCCACCACACTCTCGCGCTCGCCGACCACGGGGTCCGCTCCTCGGTCGTGCGTCTCCCGCCGGCCACGCATGGCAATGGCGACAACGGGTTCATCTCGACCGTGGTCGGCTTCGCGCGCGAGAAAGGCGCCGCGGCCTACGTCGGCGACGGCGCCAACCGCTGGCCGTCCGTCCACCGCGACGACGCCGCGCGCCTGTTCCGCCTCGCGCTTGAGTCCGCGCCGGCCGGGTCGGTGCTGCACGCGGTCGGCGACGAGGGCGTCCCGATCCGCGAGGTCGCCGAGGTCTTCGCGTCACACCTCGGCGTTCCCGCCGTCTCCGTCACCCCCGAGCAGGCCGGAGAATACGTCGGCTGGCTCGGCGGCTTCTGGGGAGTCGACGGCCCGGCCTCAGCACAGATCACTCGCGACCTGCTCGGGTGGCAGCCGACCCGTCCGGGACTGATCGCCGACCTGAAGGAGGGCCACTACTTCGCCTGAGCACGTCCGGATGCCATGGTGACCTCCATCGTCGGAGGTGTGCGCGAACTTGCACCGGCTGACCTTCCCCCGGCGTGACGAACCGGTAAAGGCCTCCGGCCCGTTGACCGCTGCTCTGGCCGGAGCCGGACACGTCGGCGGGGAGACGCCCCTGCCCTCTCACCGGCCGGTGCGGGGGGTGCAGGGCTCCGCCGGTGAGGCCGTCGCGGGCCAGTGCGGTGGCGCGGTCGCTCAGCTCGACGAGTTCCCGGACGCGCCGTTCGAACTCGTCGAGGGTGCGGAAGGCGGTGCCGTACAGTCGTTGGTCGTCGATGCTCATCTGCGGGATGCGCGAGCCGCGGATGTCGGTACGGATTCTCTGAACTGGCGATAGCCCGGGAGGGAAGATCGTGATTCTCTCGCCTCGGCGCCAGGGACTACTGTCGCGATCATGGTCGAACACGATGCCCTCGGTGCCACCCGCGAGGCTTACGATGCTGCTGCCTCCACCTATGCGCAGCTGTTCCGCGGAGAGCTGCGTGACAGGCCCCTGGACCGCGCGATGTTGGGTGCCTTCGCCGAGGTCGTAAGTGCGAGTGGGGACGGTCAGGTCGCGGACCTGGGGTGTGGGCCTGGCCATATCACCGCTTACCTGGACGAGCTGGGGCTGGCGGTGGTCGGTGTCGATGCCTCTCCTGCGATGATCGAGTTGGCTCGACAGGCCTATCCGGGCCTGCGGTTCGACGTGGGCTCGATGACCGCGTTGAACATCGCTGACGGCGTGCTGGGCGGCGTACTCTCACGTTGGTCCGTCATCCACACTCCGCCGCAGGAACTCCCCGTCATCCTGGCGGAGTTCCACCGCGTGCTGGCACCTGGCGGCCACCTTCTGATCGGCTTTTCGGCAAGCGATGATCCGTCTCACCCGACGCAGGTCTTCGATCACGCAGTCGCGCCGGCCTATCGGTGGTGGCCTGATCACCTCGCCGCGATGCTGCGCAAGTCCGGGTTGGCCGAGGTGGCCCGGATGGTTCGCGAGCCTCAGCCCACCGACCGGCGGCAGTTCCGGGAGATTCAACTGCTCGCCCGCAAAGCCTAGGCAGGGGCTGCCTGACCGAACACATGACCGCATCCAACCTGCCGGACGGGGAGCCGTCAGGCTCCAGGCGTCGACTCGTGATCAGGTGACGTGCTGTCGGCGATCACGATCGACTTTCGTCCTTCATTCGGGGACGCGTGCTGTTCCAGTGAACATGCCGGAGAGCCGGGATCGAGTTCGGGTCGAATTTCAACCGGAGCCGGACGAGGATGGTCCTGGGGTGACGTGGCGGAATTCGGCCGATGAGCCGTGCGAGCAAGGAGAAATGAGTTCGGCGGGTCAGGGGGAGGAGGGAGAAGGCTTGCCGGGGCGAAAGCATGGCGAGCTCACCGAGAGTAAAATTTGCAAGGTGGACTCTCGTTTGACTGTATCGATGGCAAGGCGAAAGTCGTCACCGGTTCTGCCGGATAATTGAGGCTCTCCTTGGTTGAACGCATATGTATTTGTAATTTTATGCCCAGCCTTCTCCCAGCTTGCTTGAATCTTTCGAACTTCCCGGACGAGGTGCTCTTTGGGAATTCCCGTCAGGTAGTAGATTCGAATGACATAGATATCGCCGGTGAGAATGTTCCCCTCATTGGGGATGCAGGGGTGGTCGGCGAGGCTTGTCGGGTAAAGATCCATGCCGGGAGTCGGTGTGGCCCCGGTGAGGACCGAACGGATGAGCTCCTCCACCCGGGCGAGGGCCTGGGCATCGGACATGTTCGGCCCATCGTTCATCTTTGACTCCTTCGTGCAGCCACCGAGCCAGCCGATCATCACCAATGCGGTAAGCGCCGCGAGTACACGTGATCGCCGTGCCATGAGTTCCTCTCGCAGTTCACGTGGCTGCTCGGCGGCTCACCTGATTGATGCCTCGCATGATTTTTCGCGACATGCCCATCTGTGGAGATAAATCCGATGACGCAAGGGCTGCGCTGCTTCGTGCACTGAGAACCGAGCCGGTGCGCGAGACTATCCGCACCATCGGCCTTGTGATCCGGGGAGAAGACCCATGCACGTGATCGAGATCCAGAAAGGCGAACTCGTCTCCGAGATCAGCCGGCAGGCGAAGGAGCCGGGCATTCTGAACGGTGCCATCGTCTCCTTGATCGGGGCCGTGGATTCGTTCGTTGTCTCCACAATGCTCGCAAAAGACCCAACGGCGGACAATATCACTGAATACGCCATGACTGGCGAAATGACCGGTACCGGCGAGATCGTCGATGGCAAGCCGCATGTTCATGTGGTCATGGGTGTCGAAGGTGATAGGGGAGTTACCGGGCATTTGCACAGTGCCCAAATTGGCCACTGGTTCGCCCGTGTTTATGTGATGCCCGTCAGCTGAACTTGTCACCCGCCGTGCCACTCCCCAGCCAGGGCCCCGGCGTTGATTCGCTATGTCCGGCTTCTTCGGGTTGATCAAATGTTGTAGACGGCGAAGGTGTCGTTGTGATCGAGAAGGTCGCGGCGGGCGTGGGCGATGTTGGCCCGGTCTGCCAGACGGGCGGTGTTGATCGCTAGATTGCGGAAGTCGGCCAGGGCTCTGGGGGCGGTGCCTGCCCTGAGCTGGGAGAGGTCCTCGCGAAACGTTACGTCGCGGACCCAGTGGAGACGATTTTCCACTCCCCGGTGCGCGTGTTCGTAATGGTTGAGCTGGGCGGGCCTGGCCGCTTCGGCGGGCAGGCTGGTGATGCCGTACACGATCTCCTTGCTGGTTCACGCGCCGCCTGGATCGCCGACGTCGCGGCGGAGCCGGAAGACTTGCGGGCACCTGGGAAGAGGGTGTCGTCTGCTTCGGCGGTGCGGATGCTCCAGCGTTCGGTGCGGTGGTGGCCACGATCACGCTCAACGGCGGTGGTGTCGCTCCATTCGGCGTCCGGGCCGCTCAGCAGGGCTTGCGCGGCGGCGCGGGCCAGCGGCTGGTTTCCCTTCAAAATGAGGATGTAGTGGGCCTCCAACTGCTCGGTGATCAGGCGGGCGGTGGTCTTGGCGGTGTGCAGAGCGTCCAGGGGCAACACCATCCCGCGTCCAGCGCGTCGGCGTCCACCTCGGCCAGGACCCGGCAGAAAGTTCGTTCGCTGGACACGACGAGCAGGCCGGTGAACGGGTCACGGTAGGCGCCCAGCCGCGCCAGCACCTGCTGGGAGGTCCGGGCGGCCCACTGCCAGATCGCCACGCTATCGCTGCCGACCACCAGCGTCGCGCACGCGGTCAACGCCAAGATGACCACCAGCCGATGGCGCAGCCCGCAGGCCGAGCGCTGATCGGGCACTGTCGCCAATCGGCGTATCAGTGCCGATTCCACCACGACCGGGTCGGTGGCCAGTTCCGCTTCCCACAACGCCAGGTCGGCGAGCCGGTCAAGACACGGGATGGAACAAGGGCTGGTCAGGGAAGATGAGGACACGAGCGCGACTCCTACGGCGATCTTGGGTTCGGAGACCTAAAAGATCACCAGAAGTCGTGCTCTTTCGCATGCCACCTGCCGAAACCCTCAACCGCGCCATACCGCATCAGAACTCAAGAACGCCGGGGCCCTGATGTCATCCCCGCACCGGAACCGTCGCTCACGATGGGAGGGCTGATGGAGCCGCCTCGTATGCGCGCAGATCGGTGAGCAAGGTCGGCAGCAGCATCTCCTCATGGACGGCGAAGTTTCGGCGGCACATCGCGTCCTCAAGGACCGGGTCCCACAGTGTCGGGTTCGGCGAGCCGGTCAGGGCGAGCCTCGCGTCCGGCGGGAGGGTAGCCACGGCATTCCGGTAGTCGTCGGCGCTCATCCGCCACGGCTTCAGACCGGCCGCGAACATGCGGGCCGCGATCGCGACCCCGGGCCAGTCGAAGTCGCCGTGATAGCGAACGGTCACACCCGCGTCCACGAGCCGCCGTAACGCCACCCAGCCCGCGACGGACGGATTACCCGCCGGGCAGACCACGGGGACGGCCACGCGCGCCCTCACCGCCGCCTGCAGGACCTGCGGATTCTCGCACGCGAACACCTGCGTGCCGGGGGCGGCGAGCCGCGCGTCCGCCGCCGCGCCGCGGAGTTCGTGCAGGGTCAGGTGCGTGACCAGCCCCATATCGGCGCGTTCCCGCATCATCGCCGACCACGGATCGCTCCCTGGTGGCCGCAGGGACCAGACGAGGACGGTGCCCGACACCAGATCGGTCGCGACTCCCAGGCGCGCCCACAGGTCACGCCGTTCCTCGGCCGTCTCCGGTACGGCGACGCCGAACGCGGCGGCCGCCGCACGCAACACGAGCGAACCGGGGAGCCTGCCGTCGTCGAGGCCGTGCGCGTCGCCAAGGCAGCGGCCGGCCAGCTCCGCGATCTCCCAGCCGGGGTCTCGCGTGATGGGGCCGCCAAAACCACCCGATGCCGAGAGTTCGGCGAGCACGGCCGCGAATTGGGCGACCGCCACGGCGGCCGTATCGATACCGGCCCGGGTCAGCAGTCCCGAGCGACGTATGCCTTCGACGAACGCCGGGGCCCAATGTGTCCGCACGGCTCCGGCGGACGCCAGGGCGGCGTCCAGTCGCGCCCATACGCCGGCCCATGAGGCGTGCGCCTTCTCTTTGACGGCCGCTCGATCCACAAGACCGTCTCCGGTGAGCTGCGCGACGACCGTGACCAGGCCCGCGGCCGCCGCCGAGGACCGGAGGGCCTCGTCGAGCGCGGTGAGGGAGACGCGGATCCGGCCTGCGGCGATGGGCTTGCCGAGCAGGCCGGACAGCCGGTCGGCGCCGTTCTCGTCGAGCGTCACGGTGACCGTTCCCGCCACGGCGAGCCTGCCGCGCTCCAGCTTGCCGCGTACGGCCGTCCACAGGGGAGCGAGGCAGGCGGCGGAGAGGTAGCGTCGGGTGCGTTCCGGCAGCCGAGGCTCGGCGGGCGGGCTCACCGGGCGGGCCGCAGATGACGATTGTGGCCGTCCCAGTGGATGCGGGTGGTCACCGCGGCGGTGCCCTCCCCGCGCCGGATCTCGTAGCAGTCCAGCGAGGGAACCTGCGGATAGAAGCCCCACAGCGCGTGGCCGGTCATCGCGAAGTCCAGATCGAGCCGGACGAGCAGGCCCATCAGCTCTCCGATCGTGCGGTTGTCGACCTTGGCGAAGGCGTCGTCGAGCAGGATGAGCCGGAGCGCGCGGGCCGTGTCCGGCAGGCCGGACAGGTAGGCGTCGGCCGCGGCGAACAACGTCACATACGACACGAACCGGATCTCCCCCTGGCTCAGTTTGGCCCGTCGGCTGATCTTCCGTTCCTGTCCCTGCGCGGGGCCCGTGATGACGACCTCCATCTCATGCCACGACCGGTAGTCCAGCGCCGACTTCAGGTGGGTCGCGTACCCCGCGGTCGGATCCGTGGCGAACTCCTCGCTGACACGGGCGTTGAGCAGCTCGGTCAGCTCGTTCTCCTGCTCGGGGGAGCGTACGTCGCCGGCCGTGGCGACGAGCGCGCGGATCCTGGCGACGGTGGGGCCCGCGGCCTCGGAGAGGTTCCAGCGCAACTTGACCCCGATGCCGTGGCTGGTGCTGATGCCGGCCAGGCTCACGTTCATGGCCTGGATCAGCTCCTTGGCCTGCTTGAGTCGCTGCCGGAGTTCCTCGGCGACGCCGCCGAGGATGAATTCGGTGAAGACGCGTCGTTCGCGGTCACTCAGCGCCAACCGTCCCGCTTCGCACTGATGGTGGAGATCGGCGGCGGCCTCCGACAGGGAGCGCTGGCCGGTCGCGTCGGCGATCGCCGTCAACCGGACGCCGTCCCGCACCGTGGGGATGACGTCGAAGCCGCCGGCGAGTTCGCGTTCCGCCATCTGCTGGGCACGGATCAGCGCGTTCTCGTCGGCGACCTGTCCGCGTCTGTCCAGTGCGGCCATCACGACCCCGACGGCCGCCTCGACGTTGGGGGGATCGATGTGTGTCAACGGGACGTGGAAATGAGGTTGCCCGGTCGCGGCCGCCGCCACTCCGGGAAGTGTCAGCCGGGCGAGAAGCCTCTCCGCCGCCTCGGTGAGCCGGACACGCTCCCGCTGGGCGTCCTCCCGGGCCATCTGCGCCTGGGCTTCGGCCTTGCCCTTCTCCCCGGCAAGCTCGGCGGCGCGCTTGCGGGTGGATTCCAGTTCACGACGGCACGCCACCAGCCCCGCCTCGGCGGAGTGCAGATCGGCTCGTGCCTGTTCGGCCGTGGCGCCCACGTTCTCCCTGATCGCGGCCAGCTCCGCGGCCTCCCCGTACCACGTACCCCACTTCTCGGCGGCGGCCACTTCGGCATCGTGTCGTGGTCGCCGAGATGCCCGCGCTCGGGCCACGGCGTTCGCGTGCAGGCCGACACGGTGGCGCAGCTCTGTCAGGCGCTGTGCGGCCGTCCCGCACAGGCGTACGGCGTCCCGGAGCCCATCCTGTACCGCAGAGAGCTCGTCAGCGGCGGTCGGCAGGTCGAATTCGGCACATGCCGCCCTGTGCGCGGCGAGGGCGGCGGTCCACTCCCGGCGGAGGTCGACAGCGGCCTTGCGCGCTTCGTGGCACATCGGCTCGATTTTTTTCACCCGCTGCCTCGCGGCGGCCGTCAGCGTGTGGGCTGACCGGACCGACTCGCTTGTCGGCGCGGTGCGCAGGTGAGAGTCGAGCGCGTCGCGTTCGTCGTGCAGCGCCTCCTGCTGAAGGGCTCGGTTCTCGGCGGCACCGGCCAGGGCGGCGAGCGAGACGTCGATCTCGGTGAGCCGGGCGGCCCGGGCGGCGGCTCTGGCGGCCGCGCCGATATGCCGGGCCGTCGCCGTCCGGTGGCGACCGGTGAGGGGACCGTTGCCCCAGGCACCCTCGGTGTCCACCCAGGTGGGGTGGTCCTGATCGCCCAGCGCGACGCGGTCGAGTACGTCGCGCACCAGTTCCGCCGGAAGCGCGGACGCGGTCTCGACGACCAGCGCGTCGCTCAGCGGATTCGCGGCGAGGGGGCCGGTTGCGCGCAGCAGGAGCCGGCCGTCCGGGGCCGCGAGACCGCTGCCCGTGATCGTGGCCGTCAGCAGTCCCGAGGCGAGCAGGGCGCCCTCAAGACCCGCGCGTTGCCCCTCGTCCAGCTGGGCGGCGAAGTCGACGGCACGCCACAACGGCACCTCGTCGCCGCCCACCTTGCGTGTCCAGTGCGGCAGGGGCGGATCCGGATCGCGCGCGGCGAGCAACCCCTTCCGCTCGTCCTCCAGCACCTGCCGTCGTTCCCTGTCCGCCCGGTCCTCGGAGTCGAGCATGGCGAGAGCGCGGGAGAGCCGGTCGTGAACCGCGTCGGCGGCCGGCCTCACCACGTGGTCGAGCGCGGTGAGCAGATCCATCGTGTCGTCGCCGACGAGCGCGCCGGTGTCGTCGAGCACCGGCCGGAGAGCGGTCGCCGCCCAATCGACGCCGCTCAGCAACGTCCGGGTCCGCTCACCGGTTATCCAAGCCGTCCAGTCACGCGCGAGAGCGAGCGCGGCGGCGTCTCTGGCCCTTTCCTCCCCCTCCGCCTCCGTCACGGCGTCGGTCAGCCGCTGTTCGGCCTCGGAGGCTTTCCTGTCGGCCGATTCCACATCGCGTGCCTGTTCGTCGAGACGGCGCGCCTGCTCCAGGCGCGTGCCCGCGTGCGTACCACGTTGTGTCGCCGTGTGGGAGACCTTGTTCACCTGGTCGACAGCGCCGCCCAGGTCCGAGGGAGTCGTCTCCAGGCGCGCAGGGACCGGGCGGGTGAGCGGCTCGGGTTCGGTGTGTAGACCGAGCCTGACCATTTCCATAGCACCCGCTTCGCCGTCGGTCATGACGCAGGCGACACCGGGCATGGTGGCGCGTACACCGGCGCCCAGCAACGGATCCCGCGTCTCCTCGATGGCCTCCGCGGCGATGCGGGCCGCCTCGACGGCCTCGCGGGCCCGCTCGTCGGCTCCCGCCACCTTGCTCGCCTCGTCGATCCGGGCGGCGATCGCCATCCGGATCGCCAACTCGGCGGTACCCCCGAGCGCCTGGACCTTACGCTCCCGCTCGTCGAGATCACGGACGGCGCCGTACGCTTTCGAGGCGCGGATGCCCTCGGCGCTCCTGCGCAACTCCTCCTCGTCAGTCGCCAGCTCCGCCGTCTTGGCCTCGGCCTGCATGTGCTGCTCGGCCAACAGCACATGGTCGTCGTGCAGCTTTTCAGCACGCCGTTCGACCTTCCGGACGGCGGTGACGGCTGCCTGGGCGGCGTCGGCGGTCTCGCTCAGGACACCCACGGCGTATCGTCGATAGATGTCGAGGAATCCGGACACCACCCGGTACGCCATCTCCAGCCTCTGCTGAGCGGCGCGCGTCTCGGAGAGACCGTCGAGCTGCTCGCCCGCTCGCGACAGTGCGGCCTCACTGGGCGGCGGCAACGCGTCGGCCAGGATCTGCGGCAGCCTGCCCTCATCGATCCGATTGCCGACATCCGGGGCCCGAAGTGTCCGCAGCAACTGGAGCAGACCTGCGAAACGCTCCTTGCCCGAATCGCCCGTCAGCCCGAAGACCGTGGCGCGGACGCGCTCACGATGGACGTCCGATGAGTCGGCAATGCGATCTGCGCCTATCACCTCGGCCAGCCCCTCACGCGACAGCGGGGTACGGTCGTCGCCGAGCAGGATCAGGTCGTGTCCGACTCGACATGGTGTGGTGAAATACCATGCTTTCGCCTCGCCGGTGGATTTCGCGAACCGGACCAGTGCCCCCAGCGTGATGTACTCCGGCTCTGCCGTCCCGTCCGAGGCCTCCCCGCCGTCGCCGTGGCGGATGAGCTCCAGCCAGAGGTAGCCAAGCCGGTTGGTCTGCTCCTGCCCACCGGCGCGCATCAGGTCCTCGAGGCGCACGCGGCCGGATCCGGTCGCGTCCATCCTGCGGCGGTCACCGTCGAGGAGGAAGGGCAGGAGCATTTCCAGGGCCCTGGACTTCCCCGAACCGTTGGTGCCTCGCAGCACCAGACGTCCACCCGAGAAGGCGAATTCGGTCTCGTAGTAGTGCCAGACGTTGATCATGCCTGCCCGATGCAGGCGCCACCGATGCGGATGGTGTTGTGGCGGGGTCTGCTCAAGGCCTGCGGACCTGTCGATCACGGAGATCGGACTCGTACGATCCATGGTGGTCATGCCGTCTCTCCGGTCTCGTCGGTGAACAACGGGTCCTGTGTCTCCTGCGGATCGGTGCCGAGCCGCCGCCTGGCGCGTGTCGTGGCCGACACGTCTCGTACGCTGGGTCGGTAACGGGCGGCGGCCGGATGAACGACCACTCCCTCGGTCACGACGGTGGCCAGGCCCACGGACGCCAGCAGGTGAACGACCTCGTCCCGGAAGCGGGTCGGATCGTTCACGATGTCGCTTCGCCATGCTTTAGCGTGGCGAAGCGCGAGATCGCTCAGTCTGTCGTCGACGACCGGCCACGGCGCGAGCACGCCCGTCATGGTCCGGCCGTCGAGGATCACCTGCCCGGCGGTCTTCGGTTCGAGGACCTCGATGAGTGCGTCGAGGAGAAGCAGCGCGGCCTGCCGCACGGTTCCGGTGCCGGGGAAGGCGACATCGGTGAGTCGTTCGTCCGCGTCGTACGCGAGGGCGCCCTCCGCTCTGACTTCGAGACCCAGGCCGAAACTCTCGTCCAGAACGCGGGTGAGCTCGGTGCGCTCCCTGCTCAGCACGTCGCGCTCAGCTTCGCTGAGATCCCCGCGATGCACCACCGGGTTCTCCACCAGCTTGCGACGGAGGGAACGACGGGGCTGGTCGGGCAGGTTCGGATCGTCGGCCCACAGGAGTTCGGGACGCGCGAGCGGGTAGAGGGGGCGCGCGACCAGGTGCGGCAGCAGGCTCCGGTTGACGGTCAGCAACGCCTCTTCGCGGCGCTCACCCCATGCCACCACGCTTCCGTCCGTTTCCGTCAGCACACCCCAGGCGAGCAGGAAGTCGATCGCGGCGACGAGGTCGCGTCGTTCGGCGAGTGTGTCGTCGATCGTGATGCCCGTGGCGGCGGCGTCCGCCCGGATCTGCTCCACGAGCTGCGACACCAGGACCTGTTCTCCCACATCCGACGCCAGCAGGCCGGCACAGACCAGGGCTAGATAGGCGTAGGCCCGTGGCGTGAACTCGCTGCCGGAGGGGCGACGAGCGGGACGGACCGGGGCGTCGGGTGTCAGCGGTGTCTTGACCAGCCGGGCGAAACCGGTCTCGACCACCAGGGCATAACCCAGCGATCTGGCGAAGGTCGACTTGAGCGCGCCGGAGTGCTTGCGTACGAGGGCGAGCTGCTCAGGGTGCCGATGCGAGGTGAGTACGGGGTCGGCGAGAAGAGCACGGGCGGCGATGCGTCGCTCGTCGGCGTCGTGGGCTGCGATCGTCATCCCTCAGTCCCCGTCTGGTCGTCATCGGCCATGGCGACGTCGGTGAGCGAGGTGACGCTCAGGCCCAGATCATGAACGGTGAGCCGGCCGTCATCGGAGTACACGCGGGTTATGCCTCCCGGGCGGGGCACGACGACCAGAGCCAGGTCCAGGTCTGTGTCCACGGACGTGACCGGACCGGTCAGATCCGGTGTGACGGCCAGTAGATCGGAGAGTTTGTCCAGCAACAGCTCGCAGGCCGCACGGGTGATCCTGGCCTCGCTCAGGTCTCCCACGGCGATGAGCTCGGCCGCCGCCCCGGCCTTGCGGGCGACCTCCTCGTCCGCTTCCGCCAACAGCCGCTCACGGTCGAGACCCGGGTCGGGAACGCGTGCCGTGCGCCCCCGCGCCGCGCGATCACCACGTTCCCGCAGCGATACCGGTACGTCGACCGGGCCGGCGTCCCACCACGAGGTGCTCGCCGTGGCCCGGCCGCCGACTTCGTCAGGGCCCATGAGCAGGTGCCGGGAGGGGTAGGCGCCGAACGCCGCCGCGAAGATACGGTGCGCCTCCTCGGTGTCGGCCTCGGCGAACCATGTCGCGAGACGAAGGAGATCGGCACGCCTGGACACTCCGGTGCCCGCGGCGGCCAGCATGCGCTTCGCGTTCGCGAGGAGCTGACCGAGTGCCTGCTCCGCCGCCGCACGCAGCTGAGCGGGCCCCGAGCGGCCGTCCCTGCCGTACCACGCGGCCAGCTCGGTCCACTCGGCGGCAGTCCGGCCAGGCGAGCGCTCGGCCGGGCTGCCATCAGGACCGGTCAGTCCAGGAAGTGCGGCGAGCACCGCGAGAAGCCGGTCAAGATCGGGAAGTATCCTGTCCAGCCGGTCGGCGACCGCGGGCGCGTGCCGGGCGACATCGGCTGATATGAGGTCGACGTATTCGAGGAGCAGGGTTTTGAACGCCGCGTACTCGGCTCCCGCCAGGTCATATCGGGACATGACCTGATGAAGATAAGCGTAGAAATCTCGCACGCTTTCGGTGAAAAATCGCTGGTTGTTGAAGACAGTCGTTACATCGGCGGCCAGCGTTTCGGCGTCCATCCGCCGGCCGCCCGAGAGCCGCGCCAGGATGTGGTCGAGGATCTCGGCTGTGCTCCCGAGCAGCTCACGGGCCACCTCTCGCGCTCCGTCGGTCGCGGAGAGCAGCTCCTCGACCTGCCGGTGTGCCCTGCCGCCGAGTTTCGAGATCTGATATCGGGAACGGGAGCGCAGCCACTCGGATACGGTCGCCACCCGGGCGTCGCGCACCGACCGAACCAGATTTCCCCATGATTCGAGTCGTCGGCATCGGTCTTCGACGTCGTCCGCCGACAGCGTGATCCCGGCCTCCTCCAGCAGCGCGGCGGCCTCCGTGGCTGACAAATCCGTGAGCAAGGTGTTGGTGAAGAGCCGCATCAGCGCTACGTACTCATGGGCGTGCTTGTCGGCGGTCGCGTACCGATAAAGGTCTAGTCGCGCTCGCGCCTCCGCCGGAAAATCCTTCGGGTCGTCCAGCTCCATGTCTTACCCATCTTGTGTGTGTGATCAGCACAAGTCATCACTCGCCGAAGAGTATCCGCCTACGTTATGCAGATACTCCGACATTTTTGAAAAGTCGGCCCCATCTATCGTATTCGAAAATATTGTCGAGGCGGGCCGGGTGAACGCCACTCGGCAAGCCGAAATCCCTCGCGGGACTAAGGATGCTTTCGGTGACCAAGTGGTCAAATAGGGACAAAGGGGGATTTTGATCTTTACGGCACGGGTGTCGCAGCTTCGAGTATTATATTTCGTCATCTTTGACTGTTTGGCCGAAACGTCTAATCGTGGTGTTTTTGCGGCGCGTTAGCGCAACCGTTCGATTGTTATGTCGAGGGGAAGGGTCTCCGCCGGTCAGGTCGGTGTAGGTGTAGGTGTAGGTGGAGCCTGCTGGCCAAGAGCACAGAGGCGAGGGAGAAACGCCTTCTGGTCAACCCTGCGTAACGTCCTGCGGGACACATGAAGATGTGTAGGGGACAAGATTACGCGGAAGGGGCTCATGTGGATCGGAAGCAGGGCGTGGTCGTGTGCCGTGCGGCACGCCAGGTGGTCGACAACGGTGTTCTGACCGGGGAGTCGTCGTTCGCTCCCGGCCTGCGCGCCTGGACCCCCGAGATGGCGGACGAGTTGTTCCGCCGGTTCGTGGAGAACTTCGACGAGTCCTCTGACGAGTTCCTGGTCAAGCTCGAACGGCAGATCGCCGAAGGCAGCGACGAGGCGATCGTGCTCGCCGCCGAACTGCTCTATCTCAACGTCATGCCGCTGAGCCCGGCCACGATCGGTGTCAATCGTAAATTCGAGATCCTGGACAGCGTGCTTTCGTGGGCGTCCTTCCCCGTGAAGGTGCCCGAGGGGCTGGCCGCTGCGGCCTCACCGGGTTACATGAAGGGGGGCCAGGCGTTCCTCAACTACCGCTGGGCCCAGTTCGCCTTCCTCATCCGCCTCACACGGCTGCTGGTGAAGCTGTCGCCCGAGGAGCGGGAATCCGCTCTGCGGGATCCGTGGCGCTTCCGGGAACTGGCCGAATCGGTGCTCACCGACTACGACGGCAAGTCGCGGGCTCGCGCCCAGTTCCACGTGCTGCTGTTCCTGCTGTTCCCCGATGTGTTCGCCCCCGTCTCGGTCGAGCGCAACAAGCAACTCATCCGTGACGCCTTCACCGACCGGCTTGCCGAGCCGACCGGGGATCTCGACCGAGACATCTACGCCATTCGCCAGCGGATCGAAGCGGAACACGGCGGACAGTTCAGCTTCTACGAGGAGCCCTGGCGGTCTCGCTGGGAGCCGCCTCCGCCACCGCGGCCGCAGAAGGGCTGGCTGGTGCGCGGGGCCAACGTCGACGGCGTCAACGCGATCCCGCTGTGGTTGAGTGAGGGCTTTTGCTCGGTCAGCTTTGCGGACATCGAACGACTACCGGCCAGCGCGTCCCGGCAGCAGGTCAAGGAGGCTGTCGCCGCCGGACTCCCCGACGCCAAACAAGGCGCGAAGGATGCCGCGACCGGGCAGCTGTGGCGGTTCCTCAGCGGCTTCCAACCTGGTGATCTCGTCGCGACCGTCGACGGTGACGCCGTCTATGTCGGTACCGTCACCGGTGACGCTTATCACGACGAATCCGCCGACCGTGGCCTGGCTCGCCGCCGCGCGGTCGAGTGGAACCCCGTCGCCTTGAGCCGCCAGGCCCTCCCCGAGGAAGCCCAGGCCAAGCTCAAGACCACGATGACGATCTGCGAGCTGACCAGCGTGATCGCGGCGTTGGCCACCGGCGCCGGACTGGAGGAACAGCTCACCGACGAGGTGCTGGCCCGGGACGAGACCCGCGACCTGATCGTCCCGGCACTCACCCAGATGTTCGCCGACGACCTGCTCATGCCGCTCGGCTGGCTGCGGGAGACCGCCGACCTGCTGACCACCAAACGACAGATGATCCTGTACGGCCCGCCCGGCACCGGCAAGACCTACCTGGCCACCAAGCTCGGCGAGGCTCTGGCCGGTCCTGATCGCACCAGCCTGGTGCAGTTCCATCCTTCCTACGGGTACGAGGACTTCATCGAAGGCTTCCGCCCTCGGCTCGGCGAGAACGGCACGATCGGCTTCGACCTGGTGCCCGGCCCGTTCAAGAACGCCGTGGAGGCCGCCGAGAAGGAGCCGGATCGGCCGTACGTCCTGGTCATCGACGAGATCAACCGCGCCAACCTGGCCAAGGTGTTCGGTGAGCTGTACTTCCTGCTGGAGTACCGGAACCACGAGATCACCCTGCAGTACTCGCCGGACGAGCCGTTCAAGCTGCCCAAGAACGTCTTCGTCATCGGCACGATGAACACCGTCGACCGCTCGGTGGCACTGATCGACGCGGCGATGCGCCGTCGGTTCGTCTTCCGCGCCCTGACCCCTGACCGGCCCCCGGTCGACGGGCTGCTACGCCGCTGGCTGGAGCGCGAGCGCCTCCCCGTCCTGCCCGCGCTCTTGCTGGAGGAGGTCAACCGCCGCCTGAACGACCCGGACCGCGCCGTCGGCCCCTCCTACCTGATGACGCCCAGCGTGGCCACCCGGCGTGGACTGGAGCTCATCTGGGCGGCTGAGATCCTGCCCCTGCTGGAAGACCAGTTCTACGGCAAGATCGACGACATCGAGACCGAGTACGGCCTAACGGTCCTGCTCGCCGCGCTCGGCCACACCCTGCCGTGACTTTGCATCTCCACCTCGAAGAGGCCACGGCCGAGCCGCCCCGGCCCTTGACTCCGGCGCAGGTCGCCACGCTGGCCACAGTTCCCGACCTGGTCGCCATCACCCCGACCGGGGGCGGGCTGTGGCGGCTCGCCGGGCGCCAGCGGGTCGGGACCGTACGGCTGGGCCACGGCGACGGCGCCGTCGAGATGCGCGTCCGGCCGAAACTGCCGGTGCGGCGGCTGCTCGGCCTGCTCGAACGCGACGACATCTGGCAGAACCGCGAGATCACCGCCGCTGCCGACGACCTGCTCGTCCCAGCGCTGACCACCGTGTTCGCCCGTGCTGCGGAGCGTGTGCTTCACGGCGGGGTTCTGCATGGTTATGTCCACCGCGAGGACGCTCTCACCGTCGTGCGAGGCCGGATACGTACCAGCGCCCAGCTGAGCCGCCGGATGGGCTTGCCCACCGCGATCGAGGTCGCCTACGACGACTACCTGGCCGACATCCCCGAGAACCGGATCCTGCTCGGCGCGATCGAACTCGCCCAAGCCTTGCCTGACGTTGCGGGCACCACGCTCGCGCTGCTGCGACATCTGAGCGCGCGGCTGGTCGGCGTCGTCCCCGTCCGCCCCGGAGCGCCGCTGCCGCCATGGCGACCGACCCGGCTCAACGAGCGATATGTCCCCGCGCTCCGGCTGGCCGAACTGCTCCTTTCCGGAGCCTCACTTCAGCAGGAGGGGACGCGGGCGATACAGATCGACGGGTTCATCCTGAACATGGCCCAGATCTTCGAACGCTTCCTCACCCGGGAACTCACCACCGCGCTCCCGGCGTACGGCCTGCGCTGTGCCGCCCAGCAGGGGCACCGGCTGGATCGGCAGAGGCGAGTGCTCTTCCGGCCCGACATCCTCGTCCATCGCGACGGGCGGCCCGAAGCGGTCGTCGACGCGAAATACCGGACGCTGGACGGTGCTCCGCCGACGGGGCATCTGTTTCAACTGATCTCCTACTGCACCGCTCTCGGTCTCACCGAGGGGCACCTCGTCTACGCCTCCGGGACGCCGTCAGCGGAGCCGTACCAGATCGAGAACTCGGATATCAGGGTGCACGTACACGTCCTGGACCTCGATCAGGAACCTGCTGACCTGTCGAACGCCGTGGCTACGTTGGCCGGGCGCTTGACGGAACGTTCCGGACGACCAGCCATGGCGACCGGATCGAGCCCGCCGGCCGACGAGATCGATCCGGTCTCCGGTGTGCGGATGGGAACATGACAGCGGATCTTGGACAGGGGCAGGCGGTGGCGGCTGAGGGTACGCGCCGACATCCCCGACCGGGCCGCCATGCCCTCCGGGGCAGCGGCCGGTCGAGATCGGCGGTTATCCAGTCGAGGAGTGGGGCGAGAGAGCCGGGGACCGGCTCGGTCGGCGGCGGCGCGGGGTATTTCCTTGGTTCCGTCGCTGCCGCACCGGACGCCGAAACAGCGACGGTGCCGAGGAGAACCTGCGAAACGCGCACTTCCTCTGTGCTCAGCCGCAACGGCTCCAGTCGCTCTTCCACTCCACGGGAACGCTCGGCGAAGTGATCCACCGTCCGCGGTCGACCCTCGGGGGCCGTGGACGGCGGGTTCCGCTCACCTCGATCTGGGAACGACTCCGCCCAGGTAGGTGGACTCCTCCAGCAGTTGCGGCGTCATCGTGATCCCGGTGAGGCGCTCGGCCATGAGGAACGCCGGCCCTTTGCGGGGATCGGTGTGCGGTGGGTAGGTGGAGCCGATCCGCTCCATGGTCTCTGCGAGTTCGTCTGGCATCTCCTCCGAGTAGCTTTCATGGTGCCTGAACATGAACTGGATCTTCCCGTCTTTGATCCAGTGGGAATAGCCTTCCTGATACGCGAACTCGAACCGGATCTTCCCGTCGTCGATCCAGTGGAGGTAGTCCATGTCGTCGACGTCGAGGTAGAAGTGGGAAACGAGGCGGGTGCCCGCCGACAGCGGCATAATGATCTCTTCGGTGACGCCAAGCCCACTGTAGGCCTCGACGAGGAGTACCCAGTCTCCAACGGCGACGGCACCGAAGGTTTGCCGCCGGATCAGCTCATCAAGCGTCACGCGAGAGCAGTCTTCAACCCGGACGCCGAGCCGGGGCACCACTTCCTCAGGCGTCAGGCCGCGGACGTAGGTGAAGCAGTAGGCATCCGCCAGGTTGGGGAAGCGCTCGGGGGAGAACCAGGAGTAGTCGTCAGGAGTCGCGATCATCCCGTCATGCTCGCAGCACCCACCGACGCAATTGAGTGCCCGCACCTGCGACCTGTCGATCACCGCCTTGGACCAGTCCAGCCGGTCAGCGGTGTGCGGCTCGGCCGGCCTCTAGGGCTGCCCAGGGACTCGGTGACGAGGTGGTCGGCCTGGTGCTCGTGGTCGGGCCACGTGCTTTGGCTGATCCGGATGGTCTGGAGTCCCACCGCGCGGCCCCAGGCGATGGTGGTGAGGTTGTCACCGACCGTCCACCCGCCCTCGGTCAGACCCACTCCGTGAGGCCGTGGCCCCCTGACCTTGGCCGAATGGTCCGAATCAGAGGAATTCGGGGCAAATATGATCTTAATATCATAAAGATCCACCATCGTGGAGGAGTGCGAACGTGGCTCAGTGATCAGGATAGGAAGCGGCTGGGGGCGTTTGGCCTTATTGTGCCCTCCATCGCGCAGTGTGCCGTGGGCGCCGCGCTGGCCTGGATCGTTGCCGTTCATCTGCTCGGCCACACCCACCCCCTCTTCGCGCCCATCTCCGTGATGATCTGCGTGGGTGTGGGGCTCGGTCAGCGGCTGCGCAGGGTGGTCGAGCTGGTGGTCGGTGTCAGTCTGGGCGTGGGCATCGGCGACCTGCTGGTGTCGTGGATCGGCTCGGGCCCCTGGCAGATGGCGCTCGTGATCGCGCTGGCGATGAGCGTCGCGGGGCTGCTGAACAGCGGTGAGCTGTTCGTGTCGCAGGTCGGGTCGTCCGCGGTGCTGGTCGCCATGGTGGTGCCGGGCGAGGATGTCGGCGGGCTGGACCGGATGGCCGACGCGCTCACCGGCGGCGTCATCGGCATCGCCGCGGTCGCTCTGCTGCCCGCCAGCCCGCTCGCCATCGCGAGCAGGCATCTGTCCGGCGTGCTCGACGCCTTCTCCACCATGCTGGAGCAGGCGGCGGAGGCGATCGAGAAGGGCGATCTGGACCTGGCCGCCGAGGCCCTGGAGGGCGGACGCAGGACCCAGACGGCGGTCGAGGAGTTCGAGGCGGCGCTGGAGAACAGCAAGGAGATCATCATGATCTCGCCGCTGCACTGGCATCACCGGGCCAGACTGACCAGGTACGAGACCGCTGCCATACCGGTGGATCTGGCGCTGCGCAACGCGCGGATGCTGGTCCGCCGCACGCTCGCGGCGCTGGGTGAGGCCGGCCCGCCACCGGCCGCGCTGGCCGAGTTGCTGCGCGAGGTCTCGGAGGCGGCGCTGCTGCTGCAGCTCGAACTGGGGGCTGGGCGCGAACCGATGCTGGCCAGGCAGGCGTTGCTCGCCCTCGCCGCGCGGGAGCGGCCGAAAACCCTGGGCTTCTCCGCGAACGTCATCATCGCGCAGCTGCGCTCCATCGCCGTCGATCTGCTCGAGGCGACCGGGATGGACCACGACGCGGCCTCGGCCACGCTGACCCCGCTGAACGAGCGGGGCGACGAGAGCACGCGCGGCTGAGGCCGAACAGCCCGAAGGCTCGCCAGATCCGTGAGACGGTCGATTGTGATGGACCAGCGGGTCAGAGGCGTCAGGCGGGGGTGGATGGCGGCCAGGGCCGGATCGGCGCGCTGGTCGCCGGTCGGGGCGGCAGGGTGGACGACGATGTCGGTTTGCCGATCGGGTGCTCTTTTGGCCTGGCGTGGTCGGCGTGAGACTCCCGCCGTACCGGCTGTCGCCACTGTGCGGCGGGGGATGGTAACCACAGGTAAGGCGCCGGAAGTAGCGCCATGGTGACCTCCGTCATCGGAGGTGTGCGCGAACTTGCAGCAGCCGCCCTTCCCCTGGTGTGGTGAGCCGGTAAAGGCTTCACCGCTGCTCTGGCCGGAGCCGGACACGTCGGCGGGGAGATGCTCCGCCTTTCACCGGTCAGTGCGAGGGCGCAGGGCTCCGCCGGTGAGGCCGTCGCGGGCCAGTGCGGCGGCGCAGTCGCTCAGTTCGGTGAGTTCCCGGACGCGCCGTTCGAACTCGTCGAGGGCACGGAAGGCGGTGCCGTACAGTCGCTGGTCGTCGATGCTCATCTGCGGGATGCGCGAGCCGCGGATGTCGGTGCGGAAGCTGCCGCTGGCGCTGGTGGAGCGCCGGGTGTTCGCGGTGCTGCGCAGGAAGCCGTGCAGGTAGTCGGTGTCGAGCTGGTCGCTGGTGGAGACGGCCTCCCCTTCGATGACCTCGACGAGTTTGGCACGGGCCAGGTCGGCCACCCTGATCGTGGCGCCCTCCAGGCAACCGGGTCCGGAGGCGAGCGGCGGCAGCAGGTCCAGTAGCTCCCGGAGCTTGGCCGCCAGGACCTCGCGGGTGGACGTGTACTCCATGAGTTGGTCGGTGCGGGCCGCCGCGACGTGGCGTGCGGGGGTGAGGTCCACCGTCTCGTCGAGCAGGTCAATCAGCGCTACGTCCACGACCTGGTCCGGAGTGGGGTCGAACGGGCCGTCGGGGTCGTTGGCCGTGAGGTCCGTCATCCGGACGGAGGAGGCCGCGCCGTCGGGGGAGGAGGGCCGCGCCAGCAGCCAGAGGTGCACGGGCTGGGCGTGGGAGGCGACCATCCCCGCCGGTAGTGCGATGAGCTGGGTGAGGACGCCGCGCCGTACGAGCTCGGCACGGATCCGGCGGCCTGCCTTGCGGTACGCAGCGGAGGCGGAGGCCACGAAGACCGCTTTGCCGCCGGGCGCGACGTGTGCGTAGCAGTGCTGCAACCAGGCCAGCTCGCTCTCCGCCCGGGTGGGAACGCCGAACTCCCAGCGGGCGTCGAGCAGCAGGTCCTCGCGCCCCCAATCGGGGACGTTCACCGGCGGGTCGCACACCACGAGGTCCGCCCGGAGCTCCGGCCAGCGGTCGTCGCGCAGCGAGTCGCCCACCCTGATCGTCACGTCCGTCTTCCCGGCGAGCCTCGTACGGGACGCAGCGAGCCGGGCGGCCGACGGATCGGCCTCCTGCCCGGCCAGGGTGACCTCGGGGCCGTCGCCGAGCGCGAGGAGCAGGGATCCGATTCCACAGGCGGGGTCGAAGACGGTGCCGCTCGCCGAGCCCGCGAAATGCCGCACCGCACGGGTCAGGCGAGAGGTCGATACCTGTTCCGAGCCCGCCCGGCCCGCCGAGTCGATGAGGCGTTCGGTGAGCCCCGCGACGACCTCGGCCGGTGAGCTCTGCGCGGCCAGATCCTTTACCAGCGACCGGATCCCGGTATCCAGCGAGGTGGCGGACCCGGTGGTGAACAACTCGGCGACGTCGGCGAGGCCACGCGTCATGTCGTCGCCGTACACCCCGCGCAGGGCCTGCCAGACGAGCACCTCGCCGGAGACCTCGCCGCCCCTGCGGTGCCGGTCCAGCCAGGTCTGCACCTCGGACAGGGTGAACAGGGCGTTGTGCGCCCCACCGCCGACCGGTGTGGGAAAGTCGGCGTGCCGCCTGCGCCAGTTGGAGACGGCGGCCCGCGTCACCCTGGCCAACTTCGCGATCTCCGCAGCCGAGACCAGGGAATCGGCACTGGCTCGGGAATCGGTGTTCATGGGGAAACAGTACACGTGGTGGTAGGAACCACCAGGTAGTGGGTGCATTGACATCGTCAACAGAGATACCCGACGACACTTGTGCCGCATCGCGGACTGAACGATATGGAGGTGTACCGCCCCATACTCTTTGATCACTGTGATGGACCAGGCAGGGCGCGGGACAGCGGTTTCAGGGCGGTGGGTAGCGGTGGATCTCCGCTCGATGCCCCGCGGAGCCGGCGAACTCGGCGTCATCGGTGAGCAGCGGCACCCCCAGCAGTTCGGCGAGGGCCACGTACATGCCGTCATACGCGGTGAGATTGTTCCGCAACTCCAGCACCCGCGGCTGCAGAGGCAGCATCGGATGCCGCGCGATCTTGAGTTGGGCGTAGTGTTCCAGCATGATCCGGGCCCTTGCCTCGGAGATGCGTACCTCCGGCTTACTGGTGATCACGTGCCCGCGCACCACCGATGCGATCTCCACGTCGATCAAGGCCGGGGCGTGCACCTTACGGGCCAGTCGCTGACGCCGACTCGATGGAGAGCGTGTCACACCACGGCGTACCCGTACGTGGTGACGAACGGTGCGAGATCGGGAACTCCGAAGCTTTCGCACATCGACTTGAAGATCACGGCCTTTTCCTCGCCGAAGCGCCGGACCTGAGTGGCGTAGGAGGTGGCGGAGACAAATGTCGGGGGATCGGTTTTGCTGTGAAACTTGTCCGCGTACATCACAAGTTCTTCTTCGGCTGATTCCGCCATGTAGTCGGCAGGTGGCAGCGGGAGGCATTGCCGCCGTATGTCGTGACGGCTGATTCCCACCCCGGTGTGACAGGAGCAGAAGCGGCAGATCTTCTCCGGGAACCCCTCGTCAAGGAGGAGTTCGTAGCCGAGTATCCCGTGACGCACATAGCGTGCGTGATCGAGCTTTCCATCCTGGTCGTACAGCCGGTACACCCCGATGTCGTGAAGCAGGCTGCCGGCCCGCACCAGGTCCGCATCGAGATCGGGGTCGGCACGGGGGAGGAGCTGTTCCGCGATTCCACACACGATTTCGCAGTGGGTGTAGACGAGATCGAACGCTTCCCGGGTCGGCGCGTACTTCGCGTGCAGCGCGCGAATCTCTCTGTCCGTTGGAATCCGCATGCCGGGAGTTTAACCACCTGTGACGCCGCTGTTCGGTGTCGCGGATCAGCTCAGTGCTCTTCGTCGGCATCGGATTCGGGGTGGTCGCTCTGGCGTGCGCCGCCGCCCTGATCGTCCACCACTAGAGGACGGCTGCTCACCGGCGAGGCGGCACACGCGCCCGCCGTGGCGCTGTCGCCGCCGAGCCGGCCTGACGCGTAACCGCGCTCCAGGGTTATCCACCCGGGTCGCGTCGCCGGCCCTGGCGGATGCGCGATGCGTGAGGCTCCGGCTGACGACGGCTGTGCCGCGTCGCTCAAGGATGACGCTGTCGTCGTATGCCGATGACATGAGTCAATACAGTTTCGGGGGATTCCCTTTGGTCTCCACTACTTTTCGGGTCTGGCTCTCCCATTTCCAGATGAGGTCACGCCACTCGGGGGAGTCGAAGTAGTCGTCCACGGGCGTGGAGGTGTCGAACTCCGGCATGTAGCTGCCCAGGACGCCTTTTTCCAGTATGCCGTCGGCGATTACACCGCGCTCCCGCAGGATCAGAGAGGGAAGCCCCAGTTGGAAGGCCATGGCCGGCTCGATGTGCGACCAAGGGCTCGTCAGCCATTGGTCGCTGATGATGTAGGGGGAACGGCCCGGTAAGTCGGCCAGATGGTTTCCAACGGCTCGCTCGACGTATGTCCGGCGGAAGGCGATCGTGATCAAGGCGTTTGACTCAAGCATCAGACGGCGGATCGCTTTCAAGGGGGCGTCCATGTCATAGTCCGTCACGCCCAGGGTTCGGGGCGCGAAACCGCGGTCGTCGAGATAGCCGCAGAGTGCTTCGACGAACGCCTCCTGCCGGGAGTTACATGGTTTCGGATAACTCAGAAAAATGGATATTTTAAATCTGGACCGGGGGGACGGGGCGGCGGCGCTCACGTCGGCAGCCTACAACAGGCCGAAGTGGCGCTATGTTCAGAAATAGCGAGTGGGGAAGGGGCAAAGCTTGACCATTGGCATGGGAGGTCGTCGCGGTTCATCCGAACCCAGGTCAAATGGCCTGTTTGTCGCGGCCGAGGTCTCCGGGCACACCGAGGGAAGACGCAACTGATCCCTGATCTGGGTGATTCCGCACGTCGGCGTGCGGAATCACCCAGATCAAGGAACTGGCCTGTTTTTCGTGGCGATAAGACCGATTTATCCCCGCATCTGGTCAGGGGCGATCTGTGACCGGTTCCCGACGCGGCATCTCGCACCGGATTCATGGACACGACCTCCCGTCGTTTGTGGCTCATACCCACAGGGAAGAGCGCTTCCATGCAGGTCAGATGCTGTTTTCAGATGCGGGGCGAGTGGCTGGACGCGTACGGGGAGACCGGCCGCCGTGTCACGCACGCTGAAGTGTCCGTGCCGTGACGGGGATCAGCACGCTGGCCGAGGCGGCGAGCGCGACGGATCTGCTGGCGGCACGCCTGCAGATGGCGGTGTCGCTGGGCTGGCACATCGTGCTGTCGTGCATGGGGGTCGGCATGCCGGTCCTGCTGGTGTTCACCGAGTGGCGGGCGATCCGCACCGGCGACGACAACTACATGCGGCTGGCCCGCAAGTGGGCCAGGGCCGTGGGGGTGCTGTTCGCGGTCGGGGCGGTCTCGGGGACGATCCTCAGCTTCGAACTGGGCCTGCTCTGGCCGGGCCTCATGGGCGTCTACGGCCAGGTGATGGGGTTCCCCTTCGCGCTGGAGGGGATCGCCTTCTTCATCGAGGCCATCTTCATCGGTGTCTACCTCTATTCCTGGGACCGGCTACCGCCCAGGATCCACCTGCTGACCGGGATTCCCGTCATGATCGCGGGGACCGCGTCGGCGTTCTTCGTGGTGTCGGCCAACGCGTGGATGAACCAGCCGGTCGGGTTCGAGGCGAAGGACGGGAAGATCACCAGCGTGGACCCGTGGGGCGCGATGCTCAACCCGGCCACGCCGCTGCAGACGACGCACATGATCGTGGCGGCCTTCATGGTCGCCGGATTCCTCGTCGCGGGGGTGTACGCGGTGGCCCTGCTGCGCGGACGGCGGGATCGCTACCACCGGCTGGGATTCCTGATTCCCTTCACGCTCGGCTCGATATTCGCCCCGATCCAGATCGTGGTGGGCGACTTCATCGCCAGATTCCTGGCCACCAACCAGCCGGTCAAGCTCGCCGCCGCGGAGGCTCTCTTCCAGACCCGCGCCGGTGCGCCGTTGAGCATCGGTGGCTTCGTGGTGAACGACGAACTGCGCTACGCGCTGGAGATTCCCTACGGCCTCTCCATGCTGGTGGGCTTTCACCCCGACACCGTGGTCCAGGGGCTGAACGTCGCGCCTGCGGCCGACCGCCCGCCGGTCAACCCCGTGCACCTGGCCTTCGACATGATGGTGGGGATCGGTTTCTTCCTGCTCCTGATGGCGGCCTGGTTCGCCCTGACCTGGTGGCGGCGGCGCGACCTGCCGCGCTCCCCGTGGTTCCTGAGACTCGCGGCCGTCTGCGGCGTCGCCGCCGTCGTCGCGGTGGAGACGGGCTGGATCGTGACGGAGGTCGGCAGGCAGCCCTGGGTCGTGTACGGCAGGCTGCGCACGGCCGACGGAGTCAACCCCGCCCCTGGGCTGTGGCTGGGGTTCCTCGCCCTCCTGCTGGTCTATCTGTTCCTCACCGTCGCCATCGGCTACGTCCTGCGGCGGCTGGCACGTGAACCCAAGGAGGTCCCGGCGGAGGAGATCCCCGGCGAAGTGCTCCTGCACGCCCCTCAGGAACGGGACTGATCCGATGGACCCGGCGCAGATCGTGTTGCTCGTGCTCTGGGTGGGGGTGACCGGCTACGCGTTGCTGGGCGGAGCCGACTTCGGCGGCGGTATCTGGGATCTGCTGGCCGGGCGCAGCAGAGTGGGCATGCCGGAGCGCAACCTCATCGAGCACTCCATCGGGCCGGTCTGGGAGGCCAACCACGTGTGGTTGATCTTCGTGCTCGTCATGTTGTGGACCGGGTTCCCGCCGGTCTTCGCCTCCGTCATGTCGACCCTCTACATCCCGCTGACGCTGGTGGCGTTCGGCATCATCGCCCGAGGGTCCGCCTTCGCCTTCCGTAAGGCCGCCACGGAGTTGTGGCAGAAACGCCTGTTCGGCGCCGCTTTCGCGATCTCCTCCGTGCTGACCCCCTTCTTCCTGGGCGCCGCGGCCGGAGGGGTCGCCTCGGGACGTGTTCCGGTGGGCCTCGCGGTCGGAAACGTCGTGACCGGCTGGTTGAACCCGACCTCCATGCTGGGCGGGGTCCTCGCGGTCGGCGTCTGCGCCTACCTGGCCGCGATATACCTGTGCGACGACGCGGTACGGGCGGGGATGTCGCACCTGGCGGAGAGTTTCCGGACCAAGGCGCTGATCACGGGATCGTGCGTCGGAGTCGTCGCGCTGGCCGGCATCGCGGTGCTCCGGGCGGACGCGCCCCGGTTGTTCGAGGGACTCACCCACCGGGCGCTGCCCCTGGTGATCGCCAGTGCGGTGTTCGGACTGCTCTCCCTGGTCCTGCTGTGGCGGCGGAGCTTCACGCTTGTCCGGATCACCGGTGCGCTGGCCGTCACCGCGGTGCTGTGGGGCTGGCCACTCGCGCAGTATCCCCTGATGCTTCCGCCGTCCCTCACGGTGAACGAGGCCGCGGCGCATCCGGCGGTGCTGACCGCGACGCTGATCTCGCTCGCCGTCGGGGCGCTGCTCCTGGTGCCCTCCCTGGCCCTGCTGTTCCTGCTGCAGAGGCGCTGGTCATACCGTTCTGACGCGTCTGACTGACCGAGCCGGTACGGGACGCCGGGGCGTAGCACCCGTGGCCGGCCGAAATCGCCGGCCGGGTCGCGGGTCATGTCCACCCGCTCCATCACCGCGCGGGTGCGCCCCTCCAGCACGGCCGGTATGGAGATGCTGCCGGAACCCAGACCGGCCACCGGAGGAACTGGTCTCTTTTTCATTACATGATCCGATATGGCAGCGTGGACCGTTCCCAGCTGCCACTGTTGTCGAGCCGCGGCACGGTCTTCCCTTTCTTTTCTGGAGTTCTATATGCGTTTCAAGACGCCCTTGGCGATCGCGGCTACCGCGGTCCTTGCGGTCGGCCTGTCCAGCGTCACCACCGCCTCGGCGGCACAGACCTCAGGCGCTGACCTCATCTACGCGTGCAAGGCCAAGAGCACCGGCTACGTGCGGCTCGTCAACGCCACCACGAAGTGCAAGCCCACCGAGGTCAAGGTGTGGTGGACCAAGCAGGCCGGCGAGGGGCAGAGTACGGTGGCCGGCCCCGGCCCGCAGGGGGAGACGGGTCCGCGAGGTCCTCAGGGCCCGCAGGGCCTGACCGGCCCGCAGGGGCCGATTGGTAAGACCGGCCCGCAGGGGCCCGCCGGTAAGCCCGGCGCTCCGGGAGAGGCCGGTAAGGACGGCGCCCCCGGTAAGGACGGCGTCGACGGTAAGGACGGGCAGGACGCCTCGGAGCTCAAGTACATCACCCTCGACCTCGCAGCCCTCGGCATTCCCGGCGGGAAGCAGTACACCTGCACCGACGTCGACCCGAACCCCGCGGTCTTCAAGACGGGCAACTGCAAGAAGGGCGGTGCCCCGGTCACCTCCCCGGCGCCGGCTGCGGCGCCCACGACGACCCCCACGACGACCCCCACCCCCAACTAGTCGCGCACGCAGCACGGCCCCGCTCGCCTTCCCGGGACACTGTTGGCGAAGTAGATCAAACAGAAGTGGCCCCATGATCACGCATGTGATCATGGGGCCACTTCTGTTGTGCTCGCTCACGGATGGAGTCGTGGAGTGTCGCTACGAACGACAGGTTCAGATCTGATCCCAGCGACCACCATCACGGTGGCCCGGTCAGCCTTCCCTAAAGGAAGCATGGCGATCCGGATCCGAGATGAGCTGGGCGTTCTATTCCACGACGAGGACTTCGCCGCGGCGTTCTCCACGCGCGGTCGCCCTGCACTGTCACCAGCCCGACTGGCGCTGGTGTCGATTCTGCAGTTCGGCGAAGGGCTGTCAGACCGGCAGGCAGCCGAGGCCGTCCGAGCCCGGATCGACTGGAAGTACGCACTCGGCCTGGAGTTGACCGACCCCGGCTTCGACCACTCGGTGCTGAGCGAGTTCCGGGGTCGTCTGATCGCAGGCGGGCTCGAACAGCGAGTGCTGGACGTGATCCTGGACCGCGCTGTGATGGCCGGCCTGCTTCGCTCTGGTGGCCCGCAACGCACCGACTCCACGCACGTGCTCACGGCCGTCCGCACGCTGAACCGGCTGGAGCAGGTGCATGAGACCGTACGCGCCGCGCTCAACGCACTCGCGGCCGCCGCGCCTGAATGGCTCTTGGACCAGGCCGAACCCGGATGGTTCGATCGCTACGAAGCCAGAACCGAGGACTACCGGCTCCCCAAGAACAAATCCGAACGCATCCAACTCGGCCACGAGATCGGCACCGACGGGATCGGCGTGCTGCACGCCGTCTACGCCAAAGCCGCACCGAGATGGCTCCGCGACATCCCAGCGGTTCAGACCCTGCGCCATGTATGGATCCAGCAGTACATCACCATTGACGGTCAGCTCCGCTGGCGGGCTCCGAGTGAACAGCCCCCGTCCACGATCCGCCAGATCTCACCCTATGAAAGCGATGCGCGATCTGGGACCAAGCGCGACTCTCATTGGGACGGCTACAAGGTCCATCTCACCGAAACCTGCGCCGATGACAGCCCGCACCTGATCACCCACGTCATTACGGCGCCTTCGCCGGGCAACGACTTCGAAGCCACCGACGAGGTTCATGACGGTCTCGCCACGCGTGGGCTCACACCAAAGGTTCATCTGGTCGACAAGGGCTACATGAGCGCCCATAACCTGGTCCGCGCGGCCCGTACTCCTGGGCCTGATGATGCCCGACAACGCCTGGCAGAGCGCTGATGGCAAAGGGTTCGCTGTCAGTGACTTCACCATCGACTGGGCCGGTAAGTCCATGATCTGTCCTGCCGGGGCGACAAGCCTGAACTGGGCACAGGAGATCGATCAAGGTGGAACACCGGTGGTGCGCGTCCGCTTTTCGATGCGGGATTGCGGCCCTTGTCTCAGCCGGAAGCTGTGCACGCGTGCGGCCAAAGGCCGACGGATCACGCTGCGTCCTCGTGAAGAACATGAGGCGTTGCTGAGGGCACGAGCTGCGCAAAAGGCTGACGGATGGCAACGGCGCTACGCCCACAGGGCCGGCATCGAAGGCACCATCGCGCAGGGCGTCAAAGGCTTCGGCCTGCGGCGGTCCCGTTATCACGGGACCGCCAAGACCCATCTCCAGCACTTGCTCACTGCCGCCGCGATGAACCTCACCAGGCTCGACGCCTGGCTTACCGGCACCCCATTGGCTCCGACGCGGACCTCTCACTTCGCGGCGCTGCGTCCCGTGGCTTGAGCCGCCGATCACATCAGGGATGCCGTCGTGGCATCCGCATCTTCCACGAAGACGGTCATCAGCGAGTCAGTGGCTTGGAAGAGCCGGTGATCTCACCGTTCCGGCTGACGCTGATCCATATCGGTTCGCCATCGGCCGCTGCACGAGGACCGCCAGGCTCCAACTCGTGCTCATCGAAGGTCTCGACACGGTCCCGGCCTACTGGTAGCACCACATATTGCCATGCATCCGGCAACGGGTGCGAATAGTCGATCACGGTCGCCTCTGCCCCGACCAGTTCTTCGTCTCGAGCCGTCTGACAGTCTCGGATGATTACCAGGTAACCCGACTCAAACCGCGGCGGTGGGAATGGTGCCTCTGTGGCGCAGAGATGGGCCCAGCGCAAAGTGGGGTGGAGGAAATTTTCTCCGGCCCAGTTCCAGACATGATCGATCCAGACATCATCGTCCGAGCCTGTGTCCTTCCAGCCGCTCACGTCACCCAGATCGTCGATACATTCGGCGACGCTGCTCCCCGGGGTCAACTCCACGTTGAACTCGAGACACTCCGGCATCTTCCAGTAACGGCCATCCTCTTTGACCGTCACCTCGCCATGTTCGCCAAGCACGCGCGACAGCTCAGCGGCGATCGCACCACTGTCCTCGGACGGCGCCTCGGCGAACAGGCGAAGATAGACCCGGCGGTAGGCAGGAAGCATGATCGTGACGATATACGCCCCTCCGGTGGCTGTCGCTCGACTTACCCGACGCGACAACCACCGCTACTGGTAGGCGCCTGGATCAACAAGGGACGGATTCGCCAACAGTGTCCCTTCCCGGGGAGCGGGGCTCTCCGTCTTCTCCGCGCAGACAGAGAGGAGCCGGCCGGACGCGCGCCCGCTGCCGAGAGCGTCGTGTCAGATGCCGCGGCGCATCGCCCTGGTGCCCATGGCCAGGCCCACCGCGGCGACGACGCAGGCCCAGAGCGTCCCGTACAGCACCGAGGTGTCCGCGAAACGGCCGGAGAACAGTGCCCGCTCCGCCTCGACGATGTGGGTGACCGGGTTCAGCGCGGCGACCGCCTGGAGCCACGCCGGGCCGAAGTCCATCGGCAGCAGCACGCCGGAGAGCAGCATCAGCGGGAACAGCACCAGCTGGGTGACCCCGTAGAACAGGTTGCCGCTCGGTCTGGACGCGATCGCGAGGACGAAGGAGAGCGATCCCAGGCCGATCCCGAACACGACCAGTATCGCCAGCCCGGTCAGCACCCCCGGCAGGTGCGGGCGGAAGCCCAGCGGCACCGCGAGCGCGATGATCAGCGCGGCCTGGGCCAGCAGGATCACGAACTCCTTCATCGTCCGGCCGACCAGCATCGCCGTGCGGTTCAGCGGGGTGACCAGCATGCGCTCCATCGAGCCGCCGATCAGCTCCACCAGCAGCGAGTAGCCGGCCATCATCGGCCCGGACAGGCACATCATGATCAGAATGCCGGGCACGAACCACTGCCACGGCGATCACTGGCCCTCGAAACTCTGCGTTCCGGCGAGCAGCGGACCGAACAGGAAGAGGAAGAGCAGTGGCTGCCCCATGGTGAAGAGGAGGCCGAGGGGTTCGCGCAACACGGGGACGAACTCGCGGGAGAACACGGTCGAGGTGTCACGGAGGAAGAGTCGTACGCTCACGGGGGTGACCTTTCTTGCCGGTGGGGGAGGGGCATGCCGCCGATGGCCAGGTGTCGCGCGGGGCGTGGCCGTTCAGTGCGGGGCCGGTCAGTGCGAGGGGGCGGCGCCGACGCTCAGGCGTCGTGCGGGGCGGTCCCATGGTTCTCGTCGCTCTCGCGCAGGCTGCGGCCGGTCAGCGCGAGGAACACGTCGTCCAGCGTGGGCCGGGCGGTCTCCGCGGTGGCGACCTTCACCCCCGAGACCTCCAGGGAGCGCAGGTACTCCGGCAGTGCCCTGCCCGCGTGGGGCACCCGCAGCCGTACCGTCCTCCCATCGACGGTGACCGCGTCCGATCCCGCGATCCGCGCGGCGACCTCGGCGGCCCTCGCCGCCCCCGGCTCGTCGTGGACGGTGACCGTGACGCGGTCACCGGCCAGCTCGCCCTTCAACTGCTCGGCGGTTCCGTCGGCGATGATCCGGCCGTGGTCGATGACCACCACCCGTTCGGCCATGGTGTCGGCCTCCTCCAGGTAGTGAGTGGTCAGGAAGAGGGTCGTGCCGTGTTCCTCGCGCAACCGCAGGATGTGCTCCCAGATGTTGGCGCGGCTCTGCGGGTCGAGGCCGGTCGAGGGCTCGTCCAGGAACAGCAGGCCGGGCCGGTGGATGAGGCCCAGGGCGATGTCGAGACGGCGGCGCTGGCCGCCGGAGAGGGTGCCGGGCCTCCGGGTGGCCAGCGCTTCCAGGTCCAGCAGGCCGAGGACCTCGTCGGCCCGCCGCCGCGCCTCGGCCCGCCGCAGCCCGTAGCAGCGCGCCTGGGTCACCAGCTCGTCGCGGACGCGGAAGTTCTCGCCCGCGCTGCTCTTCTGGCCGACGTAGCCGATGCGGGCGCGGACCCCGGCCGGATCCGACACGACATCGCGGCCCGCCACGGTCGCGGTTCCCGACGTCGGCGGGAGCAGGGAGGTCAGCATGCGCAGGCTGGTGGACTTCCCCGCGCCGTTCGGACCGAGGAAGGCCACCAACTGACCCGCCTCCACATCGATGTCGAGACCGCGCACGGCGTCGACGCCTCCTTTTCCGACCTTGAATCGCCGGGTCAGCCCTCGGGCATGGATCATCGTCCCCTCCTCGGGGTGGTCGGTTGGTGGCATGCCGAGGAAACCCCTGGTCGGGGGTCCGGCTGGAGATGATTCATCTTTACCCACGCGATCCGGATCAGGCAAACGTGAAACGTACGTTCACATTTGCTCTGACCTGCGAAAACTCGCGCTCCCTCGGATCGGTGCAAGGTCCTTTCCGTCACCCGCCCGAACCGGGTTCCCCACGCTGACCTGGGCTTTTCCGAATCCGGCTGAAGCAATGAAAAACAGTGCGAAATTCCCGTTCCGCCGCGGGAAGCCGGGCCTCGGTGACGCCCCCTGAGCCGCCGGAACGCGAGAGAGCCCCAGGCGCCGGATCGGCGCCCAGGGCTCCGCTACGCTCCTGGGAAAAGGTGCTGGTCAGGTTCCCTCGGCATGCGCGGGGGCGTGGATCTGACGGGGGACGGCCGAGGCGCCGCGGCGGCGCCGGAGCAGGGCGTCGATCGCCCAGGAGCCGGGGCCGAGCACGGCGATGATCAGGAACGACCAGCAGAACAGCGCCGCGAGCTCGCCGCCGTTGCGCAACGGCATGAAGTCCTGCGGCAGGTGCACCACGAAGTACGCGTAGGCCATCGAGCCTGACGCGAGCGTCGCGTTGACACGAGTGAGGAACCCGGCGAGGACGAGCCCACCGCAGACCACCTGGATGAGTGCGGCCCACCAGCCGGGCCAGACGCCGAACGCGAGGGCCTGGCCGGTGCCGCGGTTGCCGCCGAAGACGCCGAACATCGACGCCAGGCCGTGGCACAGGAAGAGAAGACTTGTCACGATGCGGAAGAGCGAGAGCACCGGCCCGTTGAATCGGTTGATCTGCATGGAATCACCCCTGATTTTCATGGCGCCGCGTATCCGTTGTTTCCACACGGCATCGCCGGGCCACATTCCACCCTCGCTCCGTACGGTTCGATGACACGACGGCCCGTGTCCTTGTTTAACCCTTTGTCAAGGTTGAGTGTCATGGTAGATCGTCACAGGCGTGATGTCTGGAGTCGGCGATCAGTACTGATCGGTAAAGAGTGAGTTAAGTACGAAAATCGCAGCTGAACCGAATAGATCGCCTTTTAGCGACACATGTTCTACTTAACTATTTAATGTACGTTTCAACCACACAGCTGATTGGCGCGTTCCATGCGCGGTCGTGACTCGTCACCTGCGTACCCGGGACACGGAGGTTGTGGACGTCGCCCGAACCGCGCCCCCTATCGACAGGCGGATTCCAGTATTCGTCGTACCACGCCGGCCGGATACTAAGGTGCCGCGCAGTGTGCAGGTGGTGGACGACGTGCCGCGTACCCGGTCATGAATGAGCCGCAGGCTCCGCAGGAGGCGTGATGAGCGTGCAGATGAGGGTCCTGTCGGTGCTGCTGCGCGGGCTGTACAAGCCGCGCATGGCCACCGCCGAGCGGGCCCGCAAGGCGATCAACGCAGTCAAGGCCGATCCGGCTCCCCCGGCCCGGGCGGCCGCACGGCACCGGGTGCACCGGCGCAGCCTGGAGGGGTTCGACTGCTACACCGTGATCCCGCGCTCGGCCCCGGCCCCGGCCAAAGCGGTGATCTACCTGCACGGCGGCGCCTACATCGATGAGATCACCAAAGAGCACTGGAGCTTCATCTTCGCACTCGCCGATGCCGGGATGCGGGTGGAGGTGCCCATCTACGGACTGGCTCCCCGGCACACCTACCGCGAAGCCTTTCCTTTCCTCACCGCTGTCTACCGCGACCTGCTACAGACCTGCGAGGCGGAGGCTGTCTTCCTCGCCGGAGACTCGGCCGGAGGCGGTCTGGCGCTGGCCCTGGCGCAGGACCTGGCCGCCTCCGCGCTGCCCCGGCCCGGCAGACTGATCCTGCTGTCACCGTGGTTGGACATCACCATGTCCCACCCCGACATCCCCGTCGTCGAACGGCGCGATCCATGGCTCAGCAGCGTCGGCCTGATCGAGGCCGGGCGTGCCTGGGCCGCGGGGGACGATCCGCGCGACCCGCGGCTGAGCCCCGTCCACGGTGATCTGACCGGCCTGCCGCCGGTCGAGCTCTTCGTGGGCACGCACGACGTGCTCTATCCCGACGCCCTGCTCCTGCGGGAGCGCGCCCCGCACGACGTGCAGGTGAACCTGCACGTCGTGCGGGGAGCCTTTCATGTCTACGTCCTGACCCCGGTCCCCGAGGGCCGCCACGCCATCGCGACGATCGCGCAGATCCTGCAGAAGAGTTGATCGCGGCTCCGCAGCGATCGAAGCGACGGCCGGCGTCACACGCGCTAACGGCAACCCGCTACGAATCCTGCCACGACAGGGCCAGGGTGGTGTGGTGCTTGCGGAGGAGCAGGCCGCCGCGCGGAGGGTCACCCAGGTAGGCATCGATACGGAGTCCGGTCGTCATGGGGCGGTCCGCCATGTCCCACGCCTGGACGTGAGCGACCAGCTCGCCCGCGAGCCGCAGCCGGTCCGGCCCGTGGCCGCGAGCGATCAGGGTGCCGTCCGGCGACGGCTCCAGCATGCAGAGGTTGTCGCGCTCGACGATCCCGACGGCCATCCGGAACCCGGTCAGGTCGAGCGGGGGCGAGGCCAGCCAGCCGGGTCGCGCCTCCGACATGGTGCACCAGCGGGGCTCGTGCACCGCCAGCCAGAGGCTCAGCCCGTCGAGGAGCTGGGAGAAGCCGACGCTGATCTCGGTGGAGAGCTCGACCACGGGTCCGTCGAGCGCCGCCAGCACATCACCGATCTCGCTCGCCTCGGGCAGCGAGATCGTCAGGTCGGACTCGCGGTCCAGTACCAGCGTCGTCTCGGGACCCGCGAAGGGGCCGCGCATCCGCATGAACCCGCAGGGCAGCACCGAGCGGCTCGTCCAGTGCCCGTCCGCTCGCTCCATCGCCACCGAGCGCTGCACCCCCCGCAGGTCCAGCGGGGCCACGAGACGCCCGCCGGGCCCGAGTTGCTCAAGCCAGGCCGGTGCCAGGTCCCACACGCCGACGGTGGCGATCACCCGGTCGTAGGGCGCCCCCGGCGGGAATCCCTCGGATCCGTCGGCGCACACCAGCCTCACCTCGGGGTGTCCCGCGACCGCCAGGTGCTCCCCGGCGAGCGTGACCAGCTCGGGGTCGATGTCGACGCTCACGACCTGGCCCTCCGGCCCCACCAGATGGGCGAGGAGCGCGGCGTTGTAGCCGGTTCCGGTGCCGATCTCCAGCACGCGCTGCCCCGGCTCCACCCCGAGCTGGTCCAGCATCAGAGCCATGATCGCCGGCTGCGAGGAGGAACTGATCGGGCGGCCGTCCGCGTCGCGCTTGGTCACGATGGCGTCGTCCTGGTAGACGGTCTGCGCGGGAAGCTCGGGCAGGAACACGTGCCGTGGCACCGTCCGCAACGCATCGGCCACGACCTGGCTGATCCCCCGGGTACGTACCCGCGAGACCAGTTCCTCCCGTAACGCGTGCCACCCAGCCATCGTCGACCTCCGTGCCGTATGCGTATGTGGCGGCCTGAGTTATATGCCCCGGCGAGCGGAAAATGTCGCTGTGCCGGATGTCGTATGGAAAAACGGATCCTGAGGGCCGTGACGGTACCCCGCATGCGAGGGCCACGCAACGCCCGCGCGGGCAGGAAATCCCTCTGCCCGATTGACAGGGAATGTTAGGGAGCGGCTCTAATATCTCAGCATGAACAGCGATTTCGACTTCCTGCACGGTACCTGGGACATAGACAACCGCAGGCTCCTCAAACCGCTGAGCGGAGGCGATGAGTGGGAGGAGTTTCCCAGCGTCGCCGTCTGCCGCGGTTTCTTCGACGGCGCGGGCGTCTTCGACGAGATCACCTTCCCCACGAAGGGCTTCAAGGGGGTGTCGATACGGACTTTTGACGTCAAACGTGAACTGTGGGCGATCTACTGGATCAACAGCGAGACCGGAGTTCTGCACAATCCCGTCTTCGGCACGTTCGCCGATGGGAAGGGCGTGTTCCACGGCGACGAAACCCACGAGGGTACGCCCGTCCGGATGCGGTACACGTGGTCGGAGATCACGCCGACCTCGGCCCTGTGGGAGCAGGCGTTCTCCGCGGACGGGGAGAAGACCTGGGAGACCAACTGGACGATGAGGCACACCCGCCGCGCGTGACACGGCATGGGTGAAGGGGTGGGTGGAGGACGGTATCGGCAGCCCTCCACCCTCGGCCCCGGGAGCGTGGACCGCTGTCCGGCGTTCGGGGGACGGAGCCGGACAGCCACGACCCTATGCGTCAGCCGATCCGGCGTCTGCGTAGAAATACACCCCTGCCGCGGGCGGATCGTGGTGACCGGGAACCCCTATGCCCACTCGGCCAGGATCGCGGCCTCCTTCTCCGGATCGATGCCGTGCCCGCGGAACGCGCGCTCTGCCGGCGGGACGTCACGCAGCCACGCCCAGGTGTCGCGTACGGTCTCGGCGACCGGGCGGCAGGTCAGCCCGGCCGCGATGGCCTTCGCCGAGGAGGACAACCAGACCCCGGCGAACTCGGGGCCGTCGGGAGTCCAGACCGGGAACTCGGTCCACGGCGACACCTTCCGATCGAGCAGGAAGCGGTCGTCGACCCAGACGAACTCGGCGTCCGAACCGGTCACCGCGCGGCACTCGGCCAGCCAGTCACCGTAGGTGGTGTTGCCGCGCACCCCGCCGGTGAGGAAGCGGTCCGCCGTCCCGGCCTCGGCGTGGGTGAGGACGAACGCGGCGATGTCGCGGACGTCGATGACCTGCATCGCCCGGTCCGGGTCACCCGGGGCCAGCACCCGCCCGCCCCGGGAGATCCGGTCCAGCCACCAGGGCAGGCGGCCCACGTTCTCGTACGGGCCCAGGATGAGACCCGGCTGGATGATCAGTACGTTGCCGTCGAAGCCCTCCTCCACCGCCCGCTCGCAGCCCGCCTTGAGCATGCCGTAGTGACCGTCCTCGGGACCCGCGTCCGGCGCGCACTCGAAGAGCGGTGAGCTCTCGTCGCACTCCCGCTCGGGGAAGTCGGAGAGAGCCGAGATGCTGGAGATGTACGCGTAGCTGCCCGCCCGGCCGGCGAGCCTCCGCACCGACTCGCCGACGACCCTCGGGACCTGCCCGTGGACATCGATGACGGCGTCCCACTCCCGGCCCGCCACCAGGCGATCCAGGTCCTCCGGCACCTCACGGTCGCCCCTGACCGCCTCCACGCCCGGCAGGTCGACCCCGTTGCGACCCCGGTTGAACGTCGTGACCTCGTGCCCGCGCCGCAGCGCCTCCTGGGTGATCGCCCGGCCCAGGAAAACCGAACCACCCATGATCAGAATCCTCATAGCGCCTCATTCTTGGCGCCCGGCGGATACGGGACCACAGGCTTTCACCCGTAGCGCAAGCCATCCGCTCACAGCGGACGGCTCGCGATCGGGTGATGCTCCAGCAGGTGCACCCGGGCGGTGCCGATGTCGAAGTACATGCCGACCAGCTCCAGGTGCCCGGCGCGGAACAGCCGGTCCACCTGCGGGTAGGTCCGGAGGTTCTCCAGTTGCTGGATCACGTTGACCCGGCAGAGGCGGTCCAGCGGGCCCTCGTCGTCGCCGGCGCTCTCACCAGCGATGAACCGTGCCAGGGTGTGGTTGCCGTGGCGTAGCCAGCGGCCCAGCGCCGGCAGACCCGCCGCCTTCTCACCCCCGCTGAGCAGGGCGGTCATCGCCCCGCACCCCGAGTGTCCGCAGACCGTGATGGTGCGGACGTTGAGCGCGTCCGTCGCGTACTCGATCGTCGCGGCCACCGAGTCGTCCGCCGGCACGGAACCCAGCCGGGGCACCAGGTTGCCGAGGTTGCGGAGGGTGAACAGGTCTCCCGGGCCGCTGGCGGTGATCAGGTTCGGCACGATACGGGAGTCCGCGCAGGTGATGAAGAGATGCGAGGGCTCCTGCCCGCGGGCCATCCCGTGCAGGAGGGGACGGACCAGCGGTGCCGTGCGCTGGTGGAACTCCCGTGCCCCGGCCAGCAGGTCGGGCACGGCGGGACTGCCGCCGCGGGGCGTGTGCCGGGTGGCGACCAGCGGATGGCGGGTCGAGCGCCGCCCGCTCCGCCGGTGGGACCAGGGCAGCCACCAACGGTCGGGTGCCAGGGGCGGGGTCTTGGCGGGGAACATCCGGGCGCCGCTGGCCGCCATGGCATACCACTCGTCGTGGATCTCGTCGATGTCCACGCTCCCGCCGCCGCGCTCGTGCTCGTGCCGCCAGTCGTGGATGGCCTCAAAGGCCGCGTTGTCCATGAAGTCGATGTTCAGGTCGAGGTCGACCGAGGCGCCGGCCGGGATGGCCCGCAACTCCGAGGTGAGCGTGGGCACCCCCAGGAAGGTCAGCGAGCCGCCGATCACCACGTGCCAGCGGCCGTCCGGCTCGGCGGTGGCCCGCACGGTCACCCGGGTGAGGCGGCGCAGCGCGAACAGCGCGGCGAGGCCGAGGCCGACCAGCACTCCCTCGGCGAGGCCGAGCAGCACCACCCCGGCCATCGTGACGACGTACACCGGCACCTCGCTGTGGCCGCGCAGGTTACGCAGATGCCCCATGTTGACCATCTGCACGCCGATGAAGACCAGCAGCGCGGCCAGTGCCTCCATCGGGATCAGGGCGATCATCCACCCCAGACCGACCGCGAACAGCAGGATCCACACGCCGTGCAGGATCGTGGACCAGCGGCTGCGCGCCCCTGCCCTGACGTTGGTGGTGCTGCGGACGATGACCCCGGCCACGGGCAGGCCGCCCAGCGAGCCGGTCACCATGTTGGCCACGCCCTGGCCGATGAGCTCCCTGTCGAGGTCGGAGCGCCTGCCCTCGTGCAGCTTGTCGACGGCCACCGCGCAGAGCAGCGACTCCACCCCGGCCAGCAGCGCCACGATGAGCACCGCGGCGATGATCCCGTGCCAGTCACCCGTGGGCCAGAGCGGGGTGGCCCAGGAGTCCAGGCTGGCGGACAGGTCGATCCGGGTGACCTCCCAGCCGAGCGCCCAGGCGGTCACCGAGGCGGCGAGCAGGGCCGCCAGCGGCGCGGGGAAAACCCGCAGCCGTGCCGGCAGACGGGTCCAGGCGACCAGGACCGTGATGGTCAGCAGGCCGACGAAGACCGCGTGCGTGTGGTTGTGGATGATCTGCTGGGGCAGCTCGATCAGGTTCTCGATCGCGGAGCGCTGCGGGTTCCCGCCGAGCACCACGTGCAGCTGGGCGAGGGCGATCACCACGCCCACCCCGGCGAGCATGCCGTGCACCACGGCGGGCGAGACCGCCAGCGCCGAGCGGGCGACCCGGCAGACGCCCAGCAGCAGCTGCAGGACGCCCGCGAGTAAGGTGATCATGCAGGTGGCCCGCCAGCCGTATCGCATCACCAGATCGGCGACCACCAGGGACAGCCCCGCGGCGGGCCCGCTCACCTGGACGACGGAGCCGCCCAGCAGGCCCGCCACCACGCCGCCCACCACACCGGCGATGAGTCCCGCCGCCAGTGGTGCTCCCGAGGCGACCGCGATGCCCAGTGAGAGGGGCAGTGCCACCAGGAAGACCACCAGGGATGCGGGTAGGTCGTACCGCAGCACGGAGGCGATGCGACCCACCGTAAACAAACCGTCGCTCTTCGTGTCCGTCTCCATGTGCAGACCCTACGGGGCCGCGCCTCATCGGCCGGGCGTTTACCGTGGGCTTTTACGGAGGACGGGGAGAATCAGCGGTAATAGTCGGGGTAGTCGGGCTCCTGGGTTGCCCGATGGTGGTTGCCCCGCGAGCCGTCCCGGCCTCGTCCCTCGGCGGGAGCGGTCGCGGTCTCGGGGGCGGTGCCGTAGAGCTCGCCGTAGCTTGGCCAGCTCGCGCCGTCGCTCCCGTTGGGAGTGCCGGGCTCCGGCCACGCGACCGGGCTGGCCGGGGTGGCGGGCTGGGGTTCGTAGCCGTACCCGCCGGTCGTCCCGCCCCGCGGGTCGGCCGGGCGGTCCTGGGCGGGGGGGAAGGCCCGGGAGGGGCCGGTGGAGGCGGAGATCGCCGGGCTCGGACCGGTGATCGCGTCGTCGTCGATGGTGGCCCAGCCCGAGCTGACCTCGTACGAGCCCGCGGGCGGAGCGCCGTAGACCGGCGTCTGGTACGAGGAGTAGGACGGGGCCGGGTCGTCGAGGATGTCGGCGGTGTTCGCCGCCGGCCAGCCACCCGACGTCGGGCTCGTGGCCTGTGCCCACGGGTTGTCCGTCAGGTTGCTCTTGGGTGGCTGCGCCGGGGTGCGGTAGGAAGCCGCGAGCGGGTCGGGCGCGGGCGTGGCGGGGAAGCCGCCGCTGGTCGTGGGACCCATGGGGGGCATCGAGGCGGGCGGTCCACCGTTGCCCGGACGGGCACCGGACGAGCCGCTGCCGCTGGGCCGGGAACTCGCGCCGCGGCGAGGGTACGGGCCACCGAGCGGGTCGTTCAGCGGGTCGGGCCGGGAGGGGGCGCCGTTGCCCTGGACGGGCTGGGGCGACGGCTGCGAGGGTGTCCGGTTCCCGCCGCGGCGAGAACTCGCCCGCGAGGGACGGGCGTCACCGAAGGCGCCGGGAGTGGGAGCCGCGAACGTCACGGTCCGCTGCTCGGCGAGTGACGCCGCGGTGGGAGCGGGGTTCGGCTGGACCGGGGCGATGAGGTCGTCGAGGCCGGAGGGCAGCGAGGCGGAGGCGACGGCCGGCTCGGGAGCCGGCCTGGCCGGTCGGGGAGCGGGGGGTTGCGGGGCGCCGCGGGACGGCTGGGGCCTGGTCGGGAGCGGTGCCTGCGCTGTCGTCGCGTCGGCCTCGACCTGCTGGTTCTCCTTGTCGACGGGACGGCTCGCGCCCATCTGAGCTGCCAAGGGCCCTCCGAAACCGCCCTCGTCAGCCTGGAGCCGTGTCCAGTAGTCGTCGTCGTAGTCGTCCACCTGGCCGAACTCGTTCAGCCCGCGCTTGCCCCGGGAGCTCGGCGGCCGCGGCTGGCGTGGCGGCTTCGGCTCGTCGAACGGTGTCAGGTCGGGGGTGAAGTGGTTCATCTTTGGTTCTCTGGTGGCGAAGTCGTCGCTGGACATGGTCGGAGTCAGCGCCTCCTTCTCCGCCATCTCCCGCAGACGTTCCGCGGGGAGCGCGCTCTCCCTGCGGTTCATCGACCGCATTCCCAGTGCCACGACGACGAGCACGAGGAGCACGACGGCGACCAGGCTTACTACGACCGCGATCATTGCACCACCCTCAAGGCCATGGCCTTACAGCGGCGCCGGTGAGGTCGCGCGGCCATCGACGCGACCTTCCCCCATGCATCACCTGCGCTTGGACATTGGATCTGATTGTGTCGGACCACTATGAGCGTTGTCACACCCTAAGTGAAGAATTGGTAACCATTACTACCTCCGGTGTTTGGCCAGTCACTCGATGTGCGCCGCGGTGAGCCGTCCCCAGGCGATCGTCTTGTCCGCGATGCTCCTCAAGGTCTGGTCAAGGGAGGCTCCCTTGCGAAGATCGACCTTGCCGTCGAGCGCGTAGACAGTGAAACGATAGTTCTCCTGGACGCCGCACGGGGGGCTATAGCCCACCTTGCCGTTCGTCGTGCTTCCCTCCACGGCTCCCACCGGGACGCCGCCCTCAGGTAGTTCGTTGGTGCGGGGGTCGATGTCGAAAACGACCCAGTGCACCTCGCCGCCTGTCCGGGAGTTGCTGTCCGCCACGATCGCGACGGACTTCGTGCCCTCGGGCACGCGAGACCAGCGCAACGGGGGATTACCGGCCGAACCCTTGCATGAATAGTCGGACGGCAGGGGGCCGCCGTCTCTGACCCGGGGGCTGGAGACGCTGATCGGCTCCAGCTGAGATCTCTCCGTCGAGGCCATGCCGCTAGCCATCCCACAACCCGAGGACGCGACGACGAGCGCCGCGGCGATCGCCATTCCCGAGATGAGCCGCGGGCGGCGCGTAGACATGTTTGGCTGCCCCATGCCCGATGATGCTACGCGGGTCTGGAAGATGCGCAGACCGGATCGCGAGGTTCCGTGGGGGGGAAAAGGCCGAAAAACGGGCAAAATCGAGGGACGGAAGGGGCGAGAGTTAACATCAAACTGGTTTCGCCGTCCCCTGACCGTCGCTCGCCGGTCATGTCCCGCGGTTTCCGGCGGCCGTGACGCCTGGAACCTCTGCGACGGCTGGAGCGCCCGTGGCGGCTGTGCCCCCGAGACGCCCCTCCAGTGGGCCGCCCCGCCCCTGCCGGATCCAGCCGGACCGGTTTCCTAGGCCCCGGCGGAAACTTCGTGCAGCGGCCTGTCTGGAGCCTCTCGGGGAGAGCCGCCCCGAAGTACGCCCAACGCGGCGAGGCATCGCTCGGCCGCGCTGGGCGGAGAGGACCCAGGGGCACTCAGGGGGCACTTCAGAGGCAGGGCGCTAGACGCGGCTGCGGAACGCGCGGATCGCCAGAGGGGCGAAGACCACGGCGAAACCGGCGGCCCAGAGCAGCGAGAAGAGCGCGGCCCTGGTGACGTCGCCGCCGATGAGCAGGCCGCGGATGGCGTCCGCCAGGTGCGTGACGGGGTTGAGGTCGGACCAGGTCTTCAGCCAGGACGGGAAGGTGGCGGAGGGCACTAGGGCGCTGCTGGTGAAGGTCAGCGGCATCATCGTGGAGAAGGCGATCATCTGCACCTTCTCGGGACTGGAGGCCTTCAACCCGATCAGCACCGACATCCAGGACATGGCCAGGGCGACCACGACCAGCAGCGCCAGGGCACCCAGCAATCCGAAGAAACTGGTGGTGACCCGGAAACCCAGCACCATGCCGAAGCCGACCAGCAGGGCGAAGGCCCACACCTGCTTGGCGGTGTCGGCGATGATGCGCCCGGACAGGGGCGCGGTGCGGGCGATGGGCAGGCTCCGCAGCCGGTCGAAGACGCCCTTGGTGATGTCGGTGTTGAGGCCGATAGCGGTGGAGAGCGTGTAGAACAGGGCGTTCTGCACGAGCAGGCCGGGCAGGGCGAACTGCAGGTAGTCGCCAGTGGATCCGGAGATGGCGCCGCCGAAGACGTAGGTGAACAGCAGCAGGAACATGATGGGCTGGATGCTCAGATCCAGCAGCTCCCACGGGTTGTGCTTGATCTGAACCAGGCTGCGCCAGGCCAGTGTCATGGTTTGCTGCAGAGTTGCCAGGGGAGTGACGCGCTTGGCGGCCATCTGCGGGATGGTCGTCGTCAGTGTGGTCATCGGTTACTTCCAGCGTGGATACCCCCGCCTGCGGGCGGGGGAGGAAACGCGGCACTGTGCTGCGCTTCTGGGCGGGTGGTGTAGCCATAGCCGTCGGCTCGTTGGAGCAGGCGAACATGGCGGTGGTGGATGCCCTGCACGAGGCCGTGCCGGGTGCGGATGTTGAACCTGCCGGTGGAGCGGACCGCGACCCGTCCCGTGTGCGTCCCGGTTTTGGTGCCGGCCGGGACGATGGCGCGGACCAGGTCGCCGGTCTGATAGCCGTGGTGGCGTTTGGTTCGAGGTAGTGCCAGCCGGGGGAATCCGTAGCGGTCGCTGCGGGTGCGGCGATAAGTACCGCGCCCGGTCGCTGCGACCACCAGGACCGCGGACGGCCAACCGGTCACGGTGTTGAGGTGGCCGACGTGCAGGGCGTCGAGGGTGTGGGATTTCGCGGCGCCGGTGCGGGACCGGTTCCATTTCGTGCGCCCGCCGGACGCGACGGCGACCGGTAGGCCGGTGGCCTTCAGTGCCCGCCACAGTGCCCACCGGGTGGCGTTCACGGCGGCGGCGTCCCGCAGGGGGGTCTTGACCTGCCGCAGCACCTTCGCCAGCACCTTCGGCCTGTCGGCCAGGAACTCCTCGACCAAGGTGGCGGCCTTGGCCTGGTTGCACGGTATGCATGCCACGACGAGGTTGCTGAGACGGTCGGAACCGCCTCGGCTGCGCGGGTGGAGGTGGTCGAGGTTCAGCGGTACGCCGCGGGCGCCGCAGTAGGCGCACGCCCGCCCCCACCTGGCCAGCAGGTACTCGCGGACCTCGTACCCGGCGAGGGTGCCCTGCTGGTATTCCACTCCTTCGAGCGGTCGTCCGGCCGACAGGGCGTGGGTGTCGAAGGAGACCCGCTCCACGTGCACGGCGGTGACGGGCGCCCACCGGGTCAGCCGCGCCACCCACGACACGGTGCCGTCTACGCGGTGTCGCAGCGACGGCGCCAGCCACCCCTGCGGTTTCGTGCGGTTGTTGAAGCGGGGGGTGCGGTAGCGCAGGTTCCGCGACCGGCGCCCCCGGCGTAGAGCGGCGCGGGCGGTGAGCCTGTCGCGGATCTGCCCGCTCCGGTGGTCGAGCTGAACGCCGTACAGGCCGATGCGGTCGGCGCGGCCGGTGCGGAACACCGCGATGCCGGTGTGTTTGCTGCCGGGGTCGATGCCGACCTGCACACCCTGGACGACGGAGTCGGCCACGGTGCGGTCGCGCAGGCGGATGACGAACGGGGTGTGGCGCACCACCACTGCCCGGCCCGCTGCCAGCAGGCGGCGTGCACGAGCCGGGTGGCACGGGTCAAGCGGGTGGCTGTGCACGTCCAGGACGAACACGGCCGGGTGAACCTCACGGTTCGCTCCCTCGGACGCTTCAGCGCCCTTGGGGTGACGCCGGTCAGATGGTGCGGCCTGGCCGGTCTCCCCTCGCCCAGGTTGAACACCCGTTGCCTTGCGGCGTCCATGTCCCGTTTCGTCCCGACCCTGCGGGGTGTCTGCTGACGTGGATTCGAGGGTCCGGGGCTGAGGAAGCACCCCGGAGTCGGTCTGCCGGCGTGTGTTCAACGTAGCCATCTGGTTGCACCTCCACATCGTGATGGCTGGGGCTGGTCAACGTGGAGCCGGCGGTGCGCGGTGCGGCACCTCAAGCTCCAGCCCTCAGGCCGGGGTCGTTGACGCGAATGCCTCTTCCTTGTCAGGGGTCTCCTCGCCCTCGGGCAGGTGGCCGGTGATGGCCAGGAACACCTCGTCCAGGCTGGACTTGCGCAGCGCGAGCTCCGAGGCGATGACACCCTGCTCGTCCAGACGGCGCACGATCACGGGGACGGCGGCGGGGTCGTGGACGGAGGCGGTGGCCCTGCCCCCGCTGAGGTCGGGAATCTCGCCCAGCACGTCGGCCAGCACCTTGCCGACCAGATCGAGGTGCTCGGCCTGCGAGGGACGCACCTCCAGGACCTGGGCACCGGTGGTCGCCTTGAGCTGGTCGGAGGTGCCGGAGGCGATGACCCTGCCGTGGTCGAAGACGACGATGTCGTCGGCGAGCTGGTCCGCCTCCTCCAGATACTGGGTGGTGAGCAGCACGGTGACACCGTCGGCCATCAGGCCGCGCACCACGCTCCACAGGTCTGTGCGGCTGCGCGGGTCGAGCCCGGTGGTGGGCTCGTCGAGGAAGAGCACCTGGGGGCGGCCGACCAGGCTGGCGGCCAGGTCCAGACGGCGGCGCATGCCGCCGGAGTAGGTCTTGGCGGCCCGCCCGCCGGCATCGGACAGGTCGAAGCGCTCCAGCAGCTCGCCCGCGCGCGCCCGGGAATCGGCACGCGTCATGCCCAGCAGGCGGCCGATCATCACCAGGTTCTCGACACCGGTGAGCATCTCGTCGACGGCGGCGTACTGGCCGGTCAGGCCGATCAGTGAACGCACCTGGTGGGCCTGGCGCGTCACGTCGTAGCCGCCGACGACGGCGGTGCCGGCGTCGGGGCGGAGCAACGTCGCCAGGATGCGCACCGCGGTGGTCTTGCCCGCCCCGTTGGGGCCCAGCACACCGAGCAGCCTCCCCTGGGGAACGAGGAGATCCACCCCGTCCAGTGCCCGGGTCTCCCCGTAGCGTTTCACCAGGCCCTCGGCCTGGATCGCATAGCTCATCGGTCGTACCTCTCCGTAGTCTCCGGATCTCCAGCATGTACTGCGCCACCGACACTTTTTCGATCCACGGCCCGACCGGAGGGAAACGGGCGATGACAGATCGAGGAAGGGGAGCCGCCTCGTCGGAGCGCCTGCCCTCGGACCCGCCACGATGCCCGCCGGGCTCCGGCGGGACTTTTTGCGTCACGCCGCCGGAGCGCCCCGTGGGACGTGACCGTTTAGGCTGACAGCGTGAGTGACCGAGCCGATGAGCCCAGCCCCGCCTCGCAGGAGGCCACGGCGGCCGGTCGGCCGGGCGAGCGTCGCAGGGCCGTCTCCCTGCGCGCCCCCGCCAATCCGGTTTCGCGCAAGGCAGTCACCTTGTGGCTGATGGAGGGGGTTCTCTGGTCCATTGTGCTGGTCGGTGGCTCTTTCTTCCTGGCGAGGTGGATCGACGAGAGTCGCTGGTCGTGGTTGCCCGGATGGGCGCTGGACAACGTCTGGTGGCTGCCGTGGCTGATGGTGCTGCTACTGGTGCCCGGCACGCTCGTCGAGCCGTTCTGGCGGTACGCCGTGCACAGGTGGGAGCTCAGCGAGGACGTGGTCTACGCCCGTTCCGGGTGGCTCAGCAGGGAATGGGTGTTCGTGCCGGTCAGCAGGATCCAGACCGTCGACAAGGCGCAGGGCTGGTTCGAGCGCATGCTGGGCCTGGCGACCGTCGAGATCCGCACCGCCTCCCATGCGGGCTCGTCCACGATCAAGGGCCTTGACTACGAGGTCGCCGCCGAACTGGCCGAGGGGCTCGCCCGCCGCGCGGAAGAGCTCAGGGACGACGCGACGTGACCGGATCCCCCAGCGACCGTTCACCGGCGGAGCCGCCGGAGGGCACCGAATCCTCGGGGCCTGGTTTCGGGTCCGTCCCGAATCCCGATCCTGACCCTGCTCGTTCGGTCGACGGGACGGGGGAGGGCGTCGAATCCTCGGTGCCTGGTCTCGGGTCTCCCGGATCCGTCCGGCATCCTGATCCCGCTCTCCCGGCCGACCGGACGGGGCCGTCGCTGCGGCTCAGCCCGAAGGTGTTGCTGACCGATCCGATCCGGATGCTGCCCTCGCTCTTCCTGCCGCTGGCCGGTGTCCTGTTCCTCGGCGGGTTCTCACCGGGATCGTTCGTGTGGGCGGCGCTGGGCGTCGTCGGCTCCGTCGCGTTCTCGGCCGTGCGCTGGGTCACCTTCACCTACCGGGTCGCCGGTGACCGGCTGGAACTCACCCGGTCGCTGATCAGCAGGTCGGTGCGGACGATCCCGCTGGAGCGGATCCGCGGCGTCGACGTCAGTGCCCCGCCGCTGCACCGTCTGCTCGGCATAGCCGTCCTGCGGATCGACACCGGCGCCGGCGGCGACGACAAGCAGGAGGGCGAGCTCGACGGGGTCACCGTGGAGGAGGGGGAGCGGCTCAAGGCGGTGCTGCTCTGGCACGCACGCGCCCGCATGGCGAGACGTGCCCAGGCGCGCGAGACGGCCTCGGCGTCCGGCTCCGGTGAGCTCACGGCCGCGAGCGTGACGGAGCCGGCGACCCCCGCCGTCGTCCGTCACGAGGTGGGTGACGCGACCCCCGAGCGGGTGTTCTTCGTGCTGCCGCGAAAGTGGCTCGTCTACGGCCCGCTCTCCGGTTCCTATCTGCTGACCCCGTTCGCGCTGGTCGCCGGTGCCGTGGGCCTGGCGTTCCAGTGGGGCGGCGAGTTCAAAATCGACAGGCGGGTCGTGATGGGCGCGGGGGAGTGGCTCTGGGAGCATCCGCCCCTGCTCGCCGCGGCCCTGGTGCTGCTGCTCCTGGCCATGCCGGTGGTCGGTGTGATCATGTACGCGGTGTTCAACTGGGATTTCACCCTCCGCGCCGGCGAGGGATACCTGATCGCCGGGCGCGGTCTGGTCACGCGCCGGAGCGTGTCCCTGGAGCGGCGCAGGGTGCGAGGGTTCGAGTTCGTGGAAGGGCCGGCCGAGCGCTGGGCGGGGTTCGGCCGCGCGTGGGCGATCGTGACCGGTCTCGGCGACTCGGAGACCCGGGGCCAGTTGCTTCCCGTCGCCCCGAGGGAGACCGTGCTCGGGGTGGTGGGTGAGGCGATCGGCCCGATCACCACCGGGCTGCGGTCCCACCCGCCGGCGGCGCGCAGGCGCCGGCTGTTTCGGGCGATCTTCCCGTGGCTGGTCGTCGCCGCCTGCGCGACGGCGGCGGCCCTGCTCTGGTCCGGGCTCTGGTGGGCGCTCGCGGTGCCCGCCCTGATCCTCGCGCTGCTGGGCATCCCGCTCGGCCTAGACCGCTACCGGTCCCTCGGCCACACCTACGACGGGAGCCGCCTGTCGGTCCGCTCGGGGTCGCTACGCCGCTCACAGGCGGTGGTGGAGAAGCGGGCGGTCGTCGGCTGGACTCTGAGCCAGACCTGGTTCCAGCGCCGCGCCGGTCTGCTGACCGTGACCGCGGGCGTGGGTGCGGGTACCGGTGGCTATGCCGCCCTCGACGTCGGTGAGGCCGAGGGGCCGGCCTTCGCCGCCGAGGTCACCCCGGCCTGGCTGGCCCCGTTCCTCGTTTCCGAGGACCTGGGCCGCGGAGATCCGCTTCCCGCAGCGTCCTCGCCCCTCGGATCGGCGGCACCCGGCGAACCGCCCACGCGGGACAGGTCATCCTCGTCCGGGGAGCCGGGGAACGGCTGACACACGGTGAGGCGGGGGGCCGATGTTCCGGTCACCCCCCGCCTGACGCGGTGCGGTCAGTCCTGGCGGCGGGCGCCGAACATGATCTCGTCCCAGGTGGGCACGGACGCCCGCCGCCCCCGGGACTTCTTGGCAGGTCGCGCCGGAGCCGGTGCCGGCTTCGGCGGCTCCGCGGGCTTCTCCGCCGCGGGCTTGTCGACCTTGGTCTCCTGCATTGCCCCCGTGTCCCCCTGTGTCTCTTGCCTGCCCGGCTCGGCCTTGGCCCGCTCGTCCACGCTGACGCGCGCCGCCGGTACAGCTATCGAACCATCCTGGGCCGGTTCGGTCTCCGATGCGGGGGTCTCCTTCGCCACGGTGGCGTTCTCCGCCTTCGTGGAGACCTGCTGCCCCGCCGCCTTCTCGCCCGCCGTGGACCGCTGCTCGGCGGGCTCGGGCGGGACGGCGACAGGCTTCGGCGGGGTCGCGGCGGTGGGCGAGAGGGGGGCCGGAACCTCGGCGGCCTGGGGAGCCTCCGTGACCTCCGGAGCCTTCGCGGCCTCCGGAGCCTTCGCGACCACGGGCTCGGCCGTGACCTCAGGTACGGTGACCGCCGGCTCGGGGGGAGCGGCCGGCACGTGCGCCAGAGCCTGCTCGGGCAGGTCGGGTCCGGTGACCGATTCCCGCGCCGTGGCGGGCACCGGCTCCGGCGCGCCGACCGAGAGCGGCCCGACCGGAGCCGGCTCGGCCGTCGTCACAGCTGTCGTCACAGCAGCCGTCACAGGGGGCTGGACAGCGGCAACGGGCTGTGGCGCGGTGGGTGCCGCGGGCTCCGGCTCCGGGGCGGGCGGCGGCTCGTACGCGGCGGGCTCCGGCGCGGCGGGCTCGTACACCGCCGGTGAGACCGGCTCGTACGCGGTGACCGGGTCCGGCAGCACCGGCTTCGGTAGCACCGGCTCCGGAGGCCTGACCCGCGCGGCGGGATCGGAGCCCTCGGCCGCGGGAACGGCGGGCTCCGATGCTCGGTCGGACTGGTATCCGGCCGGGTCGGGAGCGCGCAGCGGCGGCACGGACACCCGCGGGGCCTCGTATCCGGGGGGGAGTGGAGGCATGGGCGGCTGCTGGTAGGCGGCCGGAGGTTCGGTCTGGGCGTAGGCGGGCCGGGGCTGTGCCACGGACTCGTGCCGCAGGACCGAGGGGAAGGCGACCGGCTGCTGGTTCGGCGGTTCGGGAGCCAGCGGCGGCACCGGAGCGAGCTTGGCCACCCGCGGCACGAACGGCGTGACCGTGGTGTCCTCGACCGGCTTGACGTCCTCTCCGCTGGACAGGCGCAGGGCCTCGTCGTCGTGGGGCGTGATGTGGCGCCGGCGCGGGTCGAAGAGCCACTCGGCGTTGCGCGTGTGACCGTTCCACACGAACCCGAGCTTGATGCGCCACATGTTGTCGTCCCGCTTGGCGGAGTCCCACTCGATCTCGTCGGCGGGGACGCCGCGGCGGGTCAGCCGCTCGGCGACCAGATCGCCGAGGGTGGGACCGGGAGCGGAGTCGCCGGGCAGGCGTACGGCGCAGCGCTGCGCCTGCTGTGCCATGTACTCACGTTCCTGGAGCACGGGGCCCTCGAACCACCGCACGCGCTCGACCGGGATGCCCGCCGTATTGGCGATCTCCTCCGCGGTCTCGCCGGCACGGATCCGGGCCTGGATCTCCTTGGGGCGCAACGGACTCTCCACTTCGATCTCGTACTGGCCGAGACGGGAGAAGTTGCCGCGGACGGCAGCACGGAGCCGGTCGTCGACGGGCAGCGTGAACCGGGTACCCCGGCCGGCTGTCGCCAGCACGAGATAGGTCCCGTCCTCACTCACCGCGACGAGTCGGAGCTCCTGCATGCGAGTCCCTTCGTCGTCGTGCTCAATCTTCCCCCGGACCCTTGAGTCTCTCGCGTGTGCCGGTTGCCTGCCAGCACCGTACCCGGCATGTCCGAACATCGCCTTCCTGGATGGGGCTCGCAGCGATGTGACGCCGGTCACATTTGCTCCATTCATCTAATTACAGGGCACCGGTCTGGAGCAGCAACTTCGGGGTCCTCAAGGGATTCTCATGGATAACCCCGTGAACCGCTGCGGACTTCCACCAAGAACCGGGAGATGGCGGTGAGGCCGGTCCGCCGGTCCGGGGAGGGTATGTCGCGATCGCGGCGTTGTTCGGGGGCCGGTCGTCGCGGTCCGTGACGACGGATCGCGGCGGCGGCTGGCATGGACGGCGGGAGAAGGTCATCTCCAGCGGACTCCCTCGGGGTCGAGCGGCGCGGGCGTCTGCGAATCTGCCCGTCGCACGTGCCGGGGGAACGACGGGACACGCGGACGCGTCACTCTTCGAGCGAGCCTTTGCGTCACCCTTTACCGAAAGCTTGTGAGAAGCGGCCGAATCGGGGGAACGGGACCGCTCCGGCGGCCCCTCAGCCCAGGACGGTGTCGAGATACTCGTTGGCGAACGCGCGTCCGGGGTCGAGGGCGTCCCGTACCATCAGGAAGTCGGCGAACCGGGGATAGACCGTCGTCAGGTAGGCCGCGTCGCGGGTGTGCAGCTTGCCCCAGTGCGGGCGGCCGCCGAGCCTCGTCATGATCTCCTCAACGCCCTCGAAGTAGGCGGGGTTCGGGGTCGGCCGGTAGACGTGGCAGGCGATGTAGGCCGAGTCCCTGCCGTAGGCGGTGGACAGCCAGGCGTCCGAGGCGGGGGTGACTCGCACCTCGATCGGGAAACTGATCTTCCAGTCCCTGACCTCCAGCAGGTCGCGGACCTCGCGCAGGGCCTGACCGAGGTGCTCGCGCGCGATGGCGTACTCCATCTCCAGGAAGCGTACCTGGCGCACGCTCGTGAAGATCCGATGCGAGGCGTCGGTGTGGGTCGAGGCCGACAGCGTCGCGGCCGAGAGCGCGTTGAGCCGGGGGATGGCGCCCGGGTAGCGGCCACCGATGCCGCACACCGCGCCGAACAGGGTGTTCTCCATGAAGTGGTTGTCGAGCCAGTACCTCAGCGCGCTCGGCGGCCGGGCCGGGCCGGGGCTGCGGTTGTTGCGCTTGGTCAGGCAGGTGTCCGTGTGCGGCATCCAGAAGAAGTCGAGGTGCTCGTTGCCGGTGACCAGGGAGTCGAGGGAGTCCAGGATCGAGGACAGCGCCATCGGCTCCCGGACGCTGCGCAGCAGGAAGGAGGGCTCCACCCGGAAGGTCACCGCGGTCACCACGCCGAGTGCGCCCAGGCCCACCCTGGCCGCGTCGAACAGGTCCTGCTCGGCCACCCCGCGGATCTTCCCCTCGCCGTCGCCGCGGACTGTGACGATCTCGCCGTCGGCGAGCACCATCTCCAGGGCCAGCACCTGGTCGGCCAGTCCGCCGATGTCCCTGCCGGTGCCGTGGGTGCCGGTCTGGATGGCCCCGGCCAGGGTCTGGGCGTCGATGTCGCCCATGTTGGCCAGGGCCAGACCCCTTTGGTGCAGCTCCCCGTTGAGCACGCCGATCGTCGTCCCCGCCTCGGCCGTCACCCAGCCGTCTCCCACCTCGCGGATCCCGGTCAGCGCGTCCGGCCGCAGCAGGATGCCGTCGGTCAGGGCGACCGAGGTGAACGAGTGCCCGGTGCCGGTCATCCGCACCCGGCGTCCCGAGGCGACGGCGTCGCGCACCGCCCGCGAGACCTCTTCGGCACAGGACGGCGTACGGACCTCCGTGGGGGTGGCGGATTGGTTCCCTGCCCAGTTGCGGAAGGTCTCGCCCATGTTCACTCCTGCCCTGCGGGCGTCACCCGGCCTGTCGTGGGCGTCGACGCCCCTGGGACACGGGTTACCGCCGGTTCGTCACTCGCTCCGCCAGCGAATATGAACAATACTCATGATTACTGCTGGGCGACAGGGGTTCGCAGCCAGGCGGAGCCGCCGACGCCGATCGCCACGGCCAGCAGGGCGCAGGCGAAGGAGAATCCGTAGGCGTTGGAGGCGCCGAACGCGTCGGTGAGTCTGCCGCCCGCCCACGCGCCGATCGCCACGCCGAACCCGACCGAGGTCGAGATCCAGGCCATGCCCTCGGTGAGCAGATGGGCGGGGACCAGCTGCTCGGTCAGGCTGTAGCCGGTGATGACGGTCGGGGAGATGGCCAGCCCGGCCAGGAAGAGCGCGCCCGCCATGACCCTGACATCGCCGATGAGCGTGATCGGGGTCAGGCCCACGGCGAACACCGCCAGCGAGCCGATGAACCTGCCGCGCAGCGAGACGGTCCACTGCCGCGCGCCGTACCAGAGCCCGGAGACCAGGCTCCCGCCGGCGAACGAGGCGAGCAGCAGTCCGGCGGCGGGTTTGACGCCCTGTTCCTCGGCGAACGCCACCGTGACCAGGTCGACCGAGCCGAACACCGCCCCCATCGCCAGGAAGGCGCATGACATCAGGGCGACGCCGGGGATGGTGATCGGGGTGCCCGAGCGCTCCTCCCTGGGACGGACTGGTGGCTCCGTGCCACGCTGCAGCCCGAAGGCGATGGTTCCCACGATCGTGCAGGTCAGGGCCACGATCAGGCCCGCGTACGGGTTGATCATGGTGGCCAGGGCGGTGACCAGCGCCGGGCCCGCGACGAAGATGACCTCGTCGGCGACCGACTCGAAGGAGAACGCCGTGTGCAGCCTCGCCGTCCCGCCCAGCAGGTGCGACCAGCGGGCGCGCACGAGCGAGCCGAGCGAGAGCGCGGTCGCGCCGACCGCGACCCCGGTGGCGAAGAGCGTCCACCGGGGGGCGCCGAACTCGGCGCAGAGCATCAGGCCGGTCAGCGTGGCGCCGTGCGCCAGCGTGAGCGGGATGACTATCCTGGCCTGGCCGAACCTGTCCACCAGGCGTCCCGACAGGGGAGCCGCGACGGCGAAGGAGACGCTGACGGTGGCCGCGACCGCTCCCGCCGTCGCGTAGGAGTCGGTGAGCGCCTCGATGAGCAGCACGACGCCGATGCCGAGCATCGACATGGGCATCCGCCCGAAGAATCCCGCGATGACGAAACCCTTGACGCCGGGAGTGCTGAAGAGCCCTCGGTACGGCCCGACCACTGACACTCCCTGATGCTCTATGTGGGTGGAACATGCCGACGATTCCGCACCGGATCGCTTCTCGGCAAGTGATTTTCCAGGCAACGGCTCCCGGCGGGGTCCGTTGAGGCTAACGTGAGCGCGGTGTCACGTCTTCCCGGGTTGAGGGCATTCGTCCCAGTGATGGTTGCTCTGGCCGTACTTGTCGCTCTCGGTGGCGTCGCGCTCGCGATGATCACCGGCGGCCGTCCCGCGGCCCCGGACGGGAACACCGTCATGGAGTCCCGCATCCGGGACCTGGCGGCGATCGCGCCGGTGGTCAGCCAGCCGACGGCCCCGCCGACCACGGCAGACCCGGAGAACCCCGAAAGCCCGGATCCGGCAGGCGCGGACCGCGAGAGCCCCGGCCCGGGCAATCCCGCGGGTGCGGAGACCGCCCCGGAGACCCCGGCCTCGCAGCCGTCCGCGGCCCCCGGCCCCCAAGGGGCGGACGGCCCAGGGCTCACCTCCACCCCGCCCCGGCTGCTGGTCATATCCCCGTCGACGCTGACCGAGCAGACCAAGGAGGACATCTCCCGGCTCAAGTACGTCCAGAAGATCGACTCCTTCGACGGCGGGGCGGTCAAGGTGTCCGGGGTCGGACTCAACCTCCTCGCGGTCGATCCCGCCCGTTTCCGGGCGTGGGTCCCCAGGGCCGTCGCCGACCAGCAGGGGGTGTGGAGCGCCCTGGCCAGGGGCGAGTTCGTCGCGGACAGCTCGGCGGCGCGCCGCCTGGGACTGGTCCTCGGTGCGGAGTACCAGGTGGACGACGGTCCCCGGCTACGGGCCGCGGCCTCGGCCACCTTCGGCCTGCCGGGCGTGGACGGCATCGTGGGGGAGGAGACCGGCCGCAGGCTGGGCCTGCCGCCGGGGGTGGCGCTGCTCGTGCACGGGCCCGAGAAGGCCACCGCCGTTCTCAAGGCCCGGGTGGGCAGGCTGCTCGGCTCAGGCTCCCAGGTGGTCGCCGTCGGTGGATCCGGCACGGACAAGACCACCACGGACAAGGCGGCCCCGGCGAAGACCGGCACCGGCAAGCCCGCGAAGGCGGCCCGGGTGACGGTCGGCAGACCCGGCAGTTACCTGGAGCTCTATCGCGCCTCGGCCGCGGTCTGCCCGGGGCTCTCCTGGACGGTGCTGGCCGCGATCGGCCAGGTGGAGAGCTCCCACGGGCGCAACAACGGCCCCTCCTCCGCGGGCGCGCAGGGACCGATGCAGTTCATGCCCGCCACCTGGAAGGCCTACGGCGTGGACGGCGACGGCGACGGCGTCGCCGACATCTGGAGCCCCTACGACGCGGTCCCCTCGGCGGCCAACTACCTGTGCGCCAACGGAGCGGCCCAGGGCGGCAAGAAGCTGGAGAAGGCCATCTGGTTCTACAACCACTCCTGGTCGTACGTTTCCAAGGTCCTGGCCATCTCCCGCGGCTATGCCGCCGCCTACCCCTGAGGCACCCGGCGCCCTACCCGCGGCGGCGCGGCGGCGCCGGGCAGCAGGTGGCCGAGCACGCGACGGGCTCGGGCTCGGCGAGCAACTCCGAGACCATCGAGACGAACCGGGGGTGGGTACCGGCCGTGGCCGCCCTGACCAGCGGCAGGCCGATCTTTCTCGCCGTCTCCGCGGCCTCCACGTCGAGGTCGTAGACGACCTCCATGTGGTCGGAGACGAAACCGATCGGCACCAGCACCACCGCCCGGGCGTCGACCCCCAGCAGATGGTCGCAGACGTCGGGCTCCAGCCACGGAATGTGAGGGGCGCCGCTCCGGCTCTGCCAGACCAGGTCCCACGCCCTGTCGCCACCCAGCTCCGCGGTGACCAGCGTGGCCGCGCGGCGCAGCTGAGCCTCGTACGCCCCGCCGCTCTCGCCGGCCGTCTCGGCCATCGAGACCGGAATGCTGTGCGCCGTGAAGATCAGCCGGGCGGAGTCACCGAGCCCGTCGGGCAGCCGGTCCAGCGCCTCGCGGGTGTGGTCGGCCATCGCCGCGATGAAGCCCGGGTGGTCGAAGTAGTGCCGGAGCTTGACCACCTCGGGGGCACCCTCGACCGCGGCCCTGGCCAGCGCGATGTCGTCGATGTACTGCCGGCAGCCGGAGTACGAGCTGTAGGCCGAGGTGACGAAGGCCGCCGCCCTGCGCACGCCGTCGGCCGCCATCTCGCGGAGCGTGTCCTCCAGATAGGGATGCCAGTTGCGGTTGCCCCAGTAGATCGGAAGATCGATGGTCGGTGCCACGGCCGCGATCAGGTCGCGGCACTGCTGGTTGATCGGGCTGGCCCCGCCGAAGCGCTGGTAGTGCGCCTCGACCTCCAGCAGCCGCTCGCGCGGGATCTCGCGGCCCCGCACCACGTTCTCCAGGAAAGGCATCACGTCGTCAGGCTTCTCGGGACCCCCGAACGAGACGACGAGGAGTGCGTCGTAATTCCCCATGGCCTTCATCAAACCGCATGCCGGGGCGTTCTCTCGCATGGTCACCATGCGTAGTTCGTCATCAACAACATTTGTGGATGCGTGTTTGGGGGCATGTCCGAAGACGGTAGCCGGGGTAGGTTCGAAACTGTGACCCCATTTAACGACATCCGCGATTATGTCGGCGTGCCGCGGGTGGCATCCCTGCGGCTATCCCCCGATGGAACGCGCCTGGTCAGCGTGGTGCAGGCGCTCAACCCCGACGGCAGATCCTACGGAACCTCCCTTTGGGAGATCCCGCTCGACGGCCGACGGCCGCACCGGCTGACCAGATCGGTCAAGGGCGAGGCCGGGGCCGAGTTCACCCAGCGTGGTGATCTGCTCTTCGGCTCGCGCCGGCCCGACCCGACGGTCAAGGACGCCGACGAGGAGGTTCCGGCGCTCTGGCTGCTGCCCGCGGCGGGAGGAGAGGCCCGGCAGATCGCATCCAGACCGGGGGGTGTCGCCGGGTTCGCGATCGGCGGGCAGACCGTGGTCTTCTGCTCCGACGTGCTCCCGGGCGACGAGGCGGGGGAGGCCGAGCGGCGCAAGACACGCAAGGAGGCGGGGATCAGTGCGATCCTGCACGAGAGCTACCCGGTGCGTTACTGGGATCACGACCTCGGGCCCGGCGAGCCCCGGCTGTTCGCGGGCACGCTGGGCGAGGAGGAACGGCTGACCGAGGTCAGGGATCTCACCCCCCAGCCGGGCAAGGCCTTGGCGAGCCACAGCGCCTACGACGTGACGCCGGACGGTTCCACGGTCGTGGCCACCTGGGGTGTCTCGATGCCGCACGGCGAGCTCCGTTTCGAGCTGGTCGCCATCGAGGCGGCCAACGGCGGTGCCCGGCGGGTCCTCGCCGCCGATGACGGCCACGACTTCGAAGGGCCGATCAGAATCTCTCCCGACGGACGCCTGGTCGCGTGCGTCCGGAGCAACCACGCCGACATCGACCACATCCCCGAGAGCACCCTGTGGATCGTCGATCTGGTCACCGGTGAGGGCCACCCCGCGGGCGGGGAGCTCTGGCCGTCCGACATCGTCTGGGCGCCCGACTCCCGCTCGCTGTTCATGGCCGCCGACCATCACGGCCGCCGCCCGATCTTCCTGGTCCCGGCCGACGGTTCCGCGCCGGAGCGGCTCACCGGTGACGACGCCGCGTACGCCTCGCTCAACGTCGCGCCCGACGGCACCGTCTACGCACTGCGCGGCGCGGTGGACGCGCCCGCGGCCCCGGTCAGGGTGGCCGCGGACGGCACCGTCGAAAGGCTGCCCTCCCCCGCCCCCGAGCTGGTGCTGCCCGGCAGGCTCACCGAGGTGACCGCGACCGCCGACGACGGCGCGGAGATCAGGGCCTGGCTGGCGCTGCCCGAGGGAGCCTCGGCGAAGAACCCCGCGCCGATCCTGCTGTGGATCCACGGCGGCCCGCTGGGCAGCTGGAACGACTGGTCCTGGCGCTGGAACCCGTGGATCATGGCCCAGAACGGTTACGCCGTGCTGCTTCCCGACCCGTGCATGTCCACGGGGTACGGGCCGGAGATGATCCGGCGCGGCTGGGCCAACTGGGGCCCGCGCACCCACGCCGACCTGATGGCGATCACCGACGCCGCGTTGGAGCTGCCCGAGGTCGACGCCACCAGGACCGCCGCCATGGGCGGCTCGTTCGGCGGCTACATGGCCAACTGGGTCGCCGGGCACACCGACAGGTTCAGTGCGATCGTCACCCACGCCTCGCTCTGGAACCTCGACCAGTTCGCCGGCACCACCGACGCATCGATGTACTGGCAGCGCGAGTTCGGAGCCCCGGGCACCGGGCTGTACGCGAAGCTCTCTCCGCACCGGTCGCTGGGGAACATCTCCACCCCGATGCTGGTCATCCACGGTGACAAGGACTACCGGGTCCCCATCGGCGAGGCGCTGCGCCTCTGGTGGGACCTGCAGCGCTCCGACGTGGAGTCGAAGTTCCTGTACTTTCCCGACGAGAACCACTGGGTGCTCAAGCCGGGCAACGCGGTTGTCTGGTACGAGACCGTGCTGGCCTTCCTGGACCAGCATGTTCTCGGCCGCGAGTGGAAACGCCCTGAGTCGCTGTCGTGAGCCCGATGGAGGAATCGTGGACGGTGCCGTGACCGGCCGGCCGGCGGAGGAGATCGCCGGCTAGTGAGCCCGGTGAAGCGAGTGAGGAGTGGTGAGGGGATCGTGGACAGTGCCGTGACCTTCGGCAGGCTGGCGGAGGAGATAGCCAGGGAGGCCGGTGAGATGCTTCTGGCCAAGCGTCCACCCCGTCCCGAGGTGCTGGTCACCAAATCCAGCCCCACCGACGTGGTGACAGCCCTCGACCGGGCCTCGGAGGAACTGATCCGCAACAGGATCAGGGCGGTCAGGCCCGGCGACGCGATCCTCGGCGAGGAGGGCGGCTCCACCGGCGACGGCAGGGTCCGCTGGATCGTCGACCCGATCGACGGGACCGTCAACTTCCTGTACGGGCTGCCCGAGTGGGCGGTCAGCATCGCGGTCGAGGTGGACGGCGAGGTGATCGCGGGGGTGGTCAACGTCGTGCCCCGCGGAGAGGTGTTCACCGCCGTCAGGGGCGAGGGCGCGTGGCTGGCGGGGGAGCGACTGCGCTGCAACACCGGTGTGCCGCTGGAACGGGCACTGATCGCCACCGGATTCGGCTACGAGAGCGGGCGGCGCGAGGTGCAGGCGGAGGTGCTCCGTCACGTGGTGCCGCGGGTACGTGACATCCGCAGGGGTGGATCGGCGGCCTCGGACCTCTGCTCGGTGGCGGCGGGCCGGGTGGACGGCTACTACGAGCGCGGCCCGAACGTCTGGGACTACGGGGCCGGCGGCCTCATCGCCCAGGAGGCGGGGGCCAGGCTCGGTGGATTGGCCGGCAAGCCGGCCAATCCCGGCCTCGTCCTGTGCGCGGCGCCCGGCCTGTTCGAGGAACTGCACGACCTGCTGCTCCCGCTGGATCCGGAGCGCGACGCCTGAGGCCTCGACTCCGGACCCTCGCGGTACGGGCACGAAAGAGCCCCCCGGCCAAGATGGCCGGGGGGCTCCCTCCCATCAGCGCTGAATGGGAACGCCGTTGTCTGTGGCCAGACGCTGGAGATCCTCGATCTCGGCGGTGAAGGTGTCGGCGAGGTAGTCATCGCCGGAGGACCTGGCCTCCTGCAGATTCCTGTATGCCTGGTCGAGGCGGTGTTCGATTGTGGTGGTGAACTCGCCCATCTCACCTTCTTTCTCACGGGCGCATGGGGGCGGAAGGTACCGCGATAGAGACTGGAACCGGCTGTACCCACGGTGGCCCAGTAGCTAAACCTGTGTGTTTCCGACATCACACGGAGTGTCTACCCCTGGGAGGGCCTTACCGTGTGCTTACAGGGGATGGGGTGAGAATGAGGGGCTGTTCCAGCGGCTGCTCATGGAATGTGACGGGAGGTGCCATAAGCCGTGCGAGTGCTTGTGGTCGAGGACGAGCGGGTGCTCGCCGACGCGATCGCGACCGGGCTCCGGCGCGAGGCGATGGCCGTGGACGTGGCCTACGACGGCGCCGGCGCGCTGGAGCGGACGGGCTACATCGACTACGACGTCATCGTCCTGGACCGGGACCTGCCCAAGGTCCACGGTGACGAGGTCTGCCGCCGGCTGGTGGCCTCCCGTACCGCGTCGCGGATCCTCATGCTGACCGCCTCGGGTGACGTCGACGACAAGGTGGAGGGGCTGGGGCTGGGCGCCGACGACTACCTGGCCAAGCCCTTCGTGTTCATCGAGCTCGTCGCGCGGGTGCGGGCGCTCGGCCGCCGCTCCGCCCCGGCGCTGCCGCCGGTGCTGGAGCGGGCGGGGGTCCGCCTGGATCCGGGCAAGCGGCTGGTGACCAGGGACGGCGCGGAGATCGCGCTCACCAAGAAGGAGTTCGCGGTCCTGGAGGAGCTGATGCGTGCCGAGGGCGCGGTCGTCAGCCAGGAGGACCTGCTGGACAAGGCGTGGGACGAGAACATCGACCCGTTCACCAACGTGGTGCGCGTCACCATGATGACGCTGAGAAAGAAGCTGGGCGAGCCTCAGGTGATCGAGACGGTGCCAGGGGTCGGGTACAGGTTGTGAACGCTCCGGCAGGCGGGGGAGAGGAACGTCCGACGTTCGTCCCGGTGGACGAGGACCGGGGGTCCGTGCCGACCCACCCGATGATCAGCCCGCACTCCGAGCGGGGAGCCTGGAAGAGCGAGCAGCTCGCGTCGGGACCGCCGGAGAAGGAGGGGAAGCCGGGCGAGCAGCCCCCGCCGCCGACCGGCCCGCCCGCGTGGGACGGTCCGCCCCCGGCGGGCGCGGCGCCGACCGATCACACCCTGCTGAGCCGGCTGCAGGCGATCGTGGACCGGGTCAGCATCCGGTGGCGGCTGACCATCACCTACGCGACGCTGTTCTTCACCGCGGGTGCCCTGCTCATGGTCGTGATCTACCTGATGGTGGGCTGGGCGCTCAACGACGTGTGGCCGCAGTTCCCGCTCGACCTGAACGGGGTGATGCCCCCCGACCAGGCGCGCCGGTACGAGCAGCAGTGGTACTGGTACCAGCACGCCGCGATCGCCGGAGCGCAGAAGGAACTGCTGGCCCGCTCGCTGCTGGCCCTGCTGGGGGTCGGCATCCTGGCGGTCATCATCGGCTACATCGTCGCCGACCGGGCGCTCAAGCCGATCCAGCAGATGACCGCCACGGCCCGCAAGCTGTCGGGCTCCACGCTCGCCCACGAGCGGATCGACCTCAAGGGGCCCGACGACGAGCTGAAGGAACTGGCCGACACCTTCGACGAGATGCTCACCAGGCTCAATGTGGCCTTCGACACACAGCGAAGATTCGTGGCCAACGCCTCGCACGAGCTCCGCACCCCGCTGACGATCAACCGGACGGTCCTGGAGATCGCGCTGGGCGACCCGGAGGCGTCGGGCGATCTCAAGGCGCTGGGCCGCACCCTCCTGGAGGTCAACGCCCGCAACGAACGCCTGATCGAGGGACTGCTGCTGCTGGCGCGGAGCGAGCGCGAGCTGAGCGTGCGCAAGCCGGTGGACATGAAGGACGTGGCCGAGACGGCCGTCGACCAGCTCGCCACGCGGGCCGCGGAGGCCGGGGTCACCGTGATCACCGAGCTCCGCAGTGCCGAGACCGTCGGTGATCCGGTGCTCCTGGAGCGCTGCGTGGCCAACCTGGTGGAGAACGCCATCAAGCACAACCTCCCTGAGTCCGGACGCCTGTGGGTCAGGACGGGAATGGTGGAGGGGGCGCTGGTTGTTCAGGTGGCCAACACGGGGCCGCATGTCCCCGCGTACGAGGTGAACAGTCTTTTCGAGCCGTTCCGGCGGCTCAACGCCGACCGGGTCGACTCCGACAAGGGTGCGGGGCTCGGGCTTTCCATCGTCCGCGCGGTGGTGCGGGCTCATGGGGGCAACGTGACCGCCATCCCCAGGGACGGAGGAGGTCTGGTGGTCACCGTGCGACTTCAGGCGCGCTGATCCGGCGGGGGGCGTCTCGTTCACGCCGTACATGTGGTTGGATGTGCCGTCGAACACGGTGGTGCATGCCGCCGATGCTGTGGTTTACGCCATATTTGGCTAACCGTGGCCATTGGCAGTACGTCCCTCACGTGTAGGGAGGTTCAGTGACCATTCCGGCAGGGTACCGAAGCAGGAATCTCGTCGGCAGATCGGGCACAAGTCGTGCCTCTCGAACGTTACACACGCGCGAGTGAGCGCACACAGATAGATGAGGGGGATGGAGCAGACCGATGGCTACCGATTACGACAGCCCACGCAAGACCGACGACGACCTCAGTGAGGACAGTCTTCAGGAACTGCAGGCCCGCCGTACCGACAAGTCCTCGGGCAGCATCGACATCGACGAGACGGATCTCGCCGAGTCGCTCGAACTGCCGGGCGCGGACCTGTCAAACGAGGAGCTCTCGCTCCGGGTGATTCCTCGTCAGGCCGACGAGTTCACCTGCGCGCGCTGCTTCTTGGTGCACCACCGCAGTCAGCTCGCCGTTGAGAAGAACGGTCAGCAGATATGCCGGGAATGCGCGGCTTGACGATAATTCCGATGGCCTGTTCGGGGTGTGCTCTTCCAGCCATGGGATAGGGGCCCAGAACAGCCTTGAGGAGGTTCCGAGACATGACGTCAGAGAACAGGCGGACCGATGCGGCGCCGGACGACTCCACTGCCGAGGAGTCGGACGGCGCGCCTGATCGGGAAGTGGCTGAGATCGTCGGCCGGCTCGCGGAGCCGGGTGACATGGATGGGGCCGAGCGGCGAAAGCTGCTCGGCCGCCTCACGAAAGCACTGACCCGGAGGGCGCAGAAGGCCAAGGAGGCGGGGGCGGGCCGGGGCCGCTGGCTGACCGACGTGTTCATGGCCGTGGCGCCCCGCATTCCCATCCGGGACCTGCACACCCTCTCCGAGCACCATCACGGCCTCACCGCCGAGGCGCTGGCCGACGACCTGGTGCGCACCGCGGCCAAGGCCACCATGACGGTCGGAGCCATCGGCGGGGCCGTCGCCGCGGCCGAGTTCGCCGCCCCACCCCTTCTGCTCTCCGCCCCCGCCCAGCTCGTGGCCGAGACCCTCGTCGTCGCCGCGATCGAGGTCAAGCTCATCGCCGAGCTTCATGAGGTGTACGGGATGCAGGTGCCCGGCAACGGTTCCCAGCGGGCCATGGCCTTCGCGGCGGCCTGGTCCAGACAGCGCGGTGTCGACCCCATGTCCCCGGGAACGATGACCGTCGCGCTCGGCACCGCGACCAGGACCGCCCTGCGCAACAGGCTGATGCGCACTCTCGGGCGCCACCTCACCACCTTGGGTCCCTTCCTCACCGGCGCCGTGGCGGGAGGGGTCCTCAACCGCGCCGCCACGAAGAAGCTCGGCGAGCTGGTACGGAGTGATCTGAGGGTTCATCGTGCCCTTCCACCTGGAAAGCCATAGAAACTCCTCAAACGGGTAGTTAATTCAGTAAGCCCCCGACTACCTGGAGGAATTTGTGCCGGGCCGCAGTACGTTTGTGATCGTCGCCAATCGTCTCCCCGTCGACCGGGTGGGGGAGGATATGTGGCGGCGCAGCCCCGGCGGCCTCGTCACCGCGATCGCCCCGGTCCTGCAGCGCAGGGAAGGGGCCTGGATCGGCTGGCACGGGGCCCCCGGCGAACAGCTCGAACCCTTCGAGCACGACGGCATGCAGCTCGTCCCCGTCCCGCTGTCCGAGCACGAGGTCGAGCTCTACTACGAGGGTTTCTCCAACGCCACACTCTGGCCCCTTTACCACGACGTGGTCGCCACCCCCATCTACTCGCGTGTCACCTGGGACTCCTATCGCGCGGTCAACGAGCGCTTCGCCCAGGCCGCCGCCGAGGAGGCCGCGGAGAACGCGGTCGTGTGGATCCAGGACTACCAGCTCCAGCTGGTCCCGGCCATGCTGCGCAAGCTCCGCCCCGACCTGCGCATCGGTTTCTTCCTGCACATCCCCTTCCCGCCGATAGAGCTGTTCGTCCAGCTCCCATGGCGGCGCGAGATCCTGGAGGGACTGCTCGGCGCGGACATGGTCGGCTTCCAGCGTCCTGGTGGCGCGTCCAACTTCATCCGGCTCTGCCGCCACCTGCTCGGCCTCCAGCACCACAAGCACGAGATCTACGTGGACGGCCGGGTGGTGCGCGCCGGGGCCTTCCCCATCTCCGTCGACTTCGGCGAGCTCGACTCGCTGGTCCGCGAGCCGCACATCATCTCCAGGGCCAGGGAGATCCGCAGGGAGCTGGGCGACCCCGAGTGCATACTGCTCGGCGTCGACAGGCTCGACTACACCAAGGGCATCGGCCAGCGCCTGAAGGCGTTCGGGGAACTGCTCGCGGAGAAAACGATCAAACCGGGCGAGGCGGCGTTCGTGCAGATCGCCACGCCGAGCCGGGAGCGGGTCGAGGAGTACATGCGGCTGCGCGACTCGATCGAGCTCCAGGTCGGGCGGATCAACGGCGAGCAGGGAGAGCTCGGGCAGCAGCCCGTGCAGTACCTGCACCAGTCGTACGGCCGCGACGAGCTCGCCGCGCTCTATCTAGCGGCGGATGTGATGATGGTCACACCGTTGCGTGACGGGATGAACCTGGTCGCCAAGGAGTACGTCGCCTGCCGCAACGACCTGCGCGGCGCGCTGGTGCTCAGCGAGTTCGCCGGGGCGGCCGACGAGCTGCGTCAGGCGTTCATGGTCAATCCCTACGATGTCGACGGCCTCAAGCGGATCATGCTGACCGCGATGCGGGCGACCCCGCACGACCTGTCGCGCCGGATGCGCTCACTGCGCCGGAGGGTGTCCACCTATGACGTGGACCGCTGGGCGAGGGAGTTTCTCACCTCGCTCGAGTCGTCCTGACCCGTCGCCAGGCTCTTCAGCCGCCCCCGGCGGGTCCGGGGGCGGGTCCGCGGCGTTCGCCGGCCGTCAGCCGGTGGCGTCCTTGGCCGCCCCCTTCAGGGATTTCCACGCGTCGTAGCGCTTCTTGGCGCTGCGGGCGACCACGATCTGCGCCACCTGCATACCGACCCCCATCACCACGGCGTAGCCGATCGCCTCGCCGAGGCTGATGTCCGGCGACTCGCTGTCGGCGGGCGGCTTCTTACCGGTGCTCTTCTCCCAGGCGAACCCGATGACCTTCTTGGCGCTCCAGGCGGTGACGAGGCCGAGCAGGCCACCGATGGCTCGCCACGCCATGTCCTGCTTCTCGCTCTTGTCAGCCATGTGGTCCTCCCGTTTTCTGTCCGCATCAAGAACACTAGTCTCCCCGAGCGCCATATCGCGTGAAGCCATGGCGAGGCATGACAGAACGGTGACCGTGCCCATGCCGGGGCGGCCTGGAAGCCGTACGCTCCGGCCGCCAGGAGAGCGAGGAGACGGCGCGCACGCGAATCTGTCCTTTCCGTCGGGGGATCCTGCCGTACGGTCGAGGCAGGACAGGTGAGGGGAGGACAGGCATGCCGCCAGGATGTGGCAACTGCAGCTGCTACCTCGAGGACAGGGTGATCTCCCGCCCGCCGGGTGAGCGCTGAATCCAGCCGGGTGAGCGCCGGCCCCTGACCGGGCGGGCGCCGATCCCCGACAGCACGCCGGGTGGCCCGGCCGGGTGGCCGGGCCGCTCCTCCTCGTGTCAGAGCGACAACTCTCGCGCGTTTTCCTTCCCGGCGTGACAGTCTGGAAGGTGTGATATCAGATCGGGAGCGCCTGACGAACCTGGTACCTCGTACGTTGCTGCGTCTCGCGATGTGGAGCCTCTGCCTGATCATCATTGGCTGGGCCGTCTTCTACTTCGCCCAGTTCATCGCGACGTTGCGCATCGTGATGCTGCCGGTGGCCATCGCGCTCCTGCTGACCGCGCTGCTGTTCCCGGTCACCAGGCGGCTTCGCGCGATGGGCATGCGGCCCATCTACGCCACCTGGGTCACCATGATCATCGCGCTCGCCGTGCTCGGCGGCACCGGCTGGATCATCGGGGCGCGTGCCAACGAGGAGTTCCCCGGCCTCGTCGACCAGGTGCGCCAGACGGCCAAGGACGTCGAGAACTGGCTCTACACCGGGCCCCTGCATCTGCAGCCGACTCAGATCAGCAGCTGGGTCGACGAGATCGGCAAGCAGATGACCAACCAGCGCAACGAGATCACCCAGACGGTCCTCACCGGCGCCACGGTGGCGCTGGAGGTGCTGGCCTCCATCGTGTTGCTGCTGTTCGTGACCTTCTTCATGCTCAAGGACGGCGACCGGATCTGGTCGTGGTTCCTGAAGGGGTTCGGCGAGGTCGCGCCGCGCGTCGACAGGGCCGGGCGGACCGCCTGGGTGACGCTCTCGCACTACGTGCAGGGCACGGTCGCGGTGGCCGCCGTGCACGGCCTGGTCATGGGCATCGTGCTCGCCGGGATGGGGGTGCCGCTCTGGGCGGCGCTCGCGGTACTGATCTTCCTGGCCAGCTTCATCCCCATCGTCGGCATCTTCTTCGCCGGTGCCGTGGCCACCCTGGTCACCCTCGGAGCCAAGGGGCCGATCTACGCTCTGATCTTCATCGGCATCCTGATCGTGGAGCAGCAGCTGGAGAACCACGTGCTCCAGCCGCTGATCGTCGGCAGGGTGCTCCACTTCCACCCACTGGCGATCATCCTGGTGCTGGCCGTGGGCGGCATCCTGGCGGGTATCGCCGGGGCCGCGGTGGCGGTGCCGGTGGCCGCCGTGATCTACCGGGCGCTGCCCGAGCTCAGCAGTGACGAACCGCTCGCCCTGCCACCGGCCTCGCCGCATCCAGATCCCGGCGAGGCGGGCGGGGCGGGGCCCAAGGCGGGCGGGACGGGGCCTGCGGCGGAGGCGGGAAAGCCGGTGGATGAGGAATCACCGCAGCCCAGGGAGTAACGTTCTGCCCCGTGACTCGTTCCACCTTGACCACCCCTCCGCCAGATGCCGTCCTTCCACGGCCGCTCCCCGGTGGGCCCGCCCCCGGCGCCGCCCTCGGTTCCCACTACAGCCGCTGTTTCGGCTGCGGTGAGGACCACCCGACCGGCCTGCGGCTGACCGCCGTCACCCCCGACGGGATCACGGTGATCGCCACGTTCACCGTGGGAACGGCACACCAGGGTGCGCCGGGCCTGGCGCACGGCGGCGTGCTCGCCACGGCGATGGACGAGGTCATCGGCATGCTGGTCTGGCTCTTCCAGCGTCCCTACGTCACCGCGAGGCTGGAGACCGACTATCTCGCCCCGGTTCCGGTCGGTACGGTCCTGCATATGCGCGCCTGGTGCAACGGCATGTCGGGCAGGAAGGCGTACCTTGAGGCTGAGGGCCGTATCGGCTCCCCGGACGGCCCGGTCGCCGTGCGGGCCGCAGCGCTCTTCATCGAGGTGGGCATGGAGCACTTCGCCGAGCACGGTGACGCCCAGGCGATCATCGACGAGCATCACGAGTACGAGGTGAATCCGTGACCCACACCGTCGAGGTGCCGATCCGCCGGCTCGACGCCGACCTGCCGCCGCCGTCGTACGCCCACCCGGGCGACGCGGGCGCCGACCTGCATGCCGCCGAGGACGTCGAACTCCTCCCCGGGGAGCGGGCCGTGGTCGGCACCGGGCTGGCGATCGCCCTGCCTGATGGGTATGCCGCGTTCGTCCACCCGCGCTCGGGCCTGGCCGCCAAGTACGGTGTGACGCTCGTCAACGCGCCCGGCACCGTGGACGCGGGATACCGGGGCGAGATCAGAGTGACGCTGCTCAACACCGACACCAAGGACACCGTGCGGCTGCGCAGGGGGGACCGGATCGCGCAACTGGTGATCCAGAAGGTGGAGAGGGCGGCGTTCTTCGAGGTGGACCGGTTGTCCGGATCGGCGCGAGGCGCGGACGGGTTCGGGTCCACGGGCCGCTGACAGGGAGTGAGTCCGACGAGGTGAAGGAGGTGGTGGACGATGATCCGGAACCTGGGCGTACCTTCGGCCCCGGAGGCCACCCGCCGCCGTATCCGGCGGGGGATGAGTTACCAGCGAAACTTCAAGGAGCGTGAGGAAAATGTTCCGACGTCACCGTCGTGAGGAGTCCCCGGCCGCCAAGGCCGCAGTGGACGAGGCCCCGCAGGTCCCGGCGCGGGAGTCGGGCCCGTGGGACGCCGACGAGCCCTACCCCGAGCGGGAGCGGGTCGATCTCGGAGGCATGCGCCTGCCGGTCGGCCCCGGTTTCGAGGTCCAGCTCAACCTGGCCGGTGACCAGATCGTCGGTGCGGTGGTCCTGTTCAACGAGAGCGCTCTGCAGGTGCACGCCTTCGCTGCGCCCAAGCGGAGCGGGATCTGGGACGAGGTCAGGGCCGAGCTGGTCGAGGGGGTGAAGAGCGCCGGAGGCACCGCCGAGGAGCGGGAGGGCGCGTTCGGCGTCGAGCTGGCCGCCAGAATCCCCGCCGAGGGCGTCGAGCAGCCGGTCCGCTACATCGGGGTGGACGGGCCGCGCTGGTTCCTGCGTGCGGTGATCAGCGGGCGCGCCGCGCAGGACGCCGAGGTGGCCGAGACGCTGGAGGGTGTCGTCCGGGACATAGTCGTGGTACGCGGCGACGAGCCGATGGCCCCCAAGGAGGCGATCGAGCTCCGGCTGCCCCCCGAGGCCAGGCAGGCCGTGGAGCAGCAGGCCGCAGGGGGCGAGGGGCCCGACCTCAACCCGTTCGACCGGGGGCCGGAGATCGCGGAGATCCGCTGAGAGGCCGGATCGCGTACGCTGATTCGACTCGTACGTGAAGGAGAGGTCCGTGGGTTCTCAGGAACCGCATAAACAGAGCGGTCTGCGAGGCTTCTTTCGCCGACTGACCGCAGGCCAGGCCGAGCTGGAGGCCGACGAGCTTCAGCAGGACCTCGACCGCCAAGGCGCCACGCCCATCGTCTCGTGTGGCGGGCGCCGACGCTTCTGCGTGAGCGGTACTCTGCGGACGGTGACGCTGCGCCCTCGCGGGGGCGCTCCCGCGCTGGAGGCGGAGCTATACGACGGTTCCGATGTGATCGATCTGATCTGGCTGGGCCGCAGGAAGATCGCGGGCATCGAGCCTGGCCGTCTGGTGCTGGCCGAAGGGCTGGTCAGCATCCAGGATGGGCGAAAAGTCATGTTCAACCCCAGATACGAGCTGCGCCCGGCAGGCGGTGCGTGAGCGATCGATGACCACGGAACGGTGAGCGAGAAGATGACCACCACCGGCGAGACCGCCGCGCACGACACGGTCGAGGCCGCGATCCGCAGCCAGCTTGCCAAGGCGTTCGGCGGGGTGCGGGGCGTCATCGAGGCCGCCGTGCCCACCATCGCCTTCACCGGCATGTGGATCGCCACCTCCGACCTGAAGCGCTCCCTGATCGTCAGTATCTCGGCCGCGGTGCTGCTGCTCGTCGTGCGGCTGGTGCAGCGCTCGACGCCGCAGTTCGTGATCAACAGCCTGATCGGCATCGGTATCGGCGCGTTCTTCGCCTCCCGCACCGGCCAGGCGGAGGACGTCTTCCTGCCCGGCATCCTCTACAACGCCGGCTACTCCGTGGTGATGCTGCTGTCCATCGTCACCCGATGGCCGGTGGTGGGGTTCCTCATCGGGTCCGTCACCGGTGACCCGACCGCGTGGCGCGCGGATCCGGCCGTGGTGAGGCTGTGCACCAGGCTCACCTGGCTGCTGATGATCCCGTGCGTGGTCCGGGTGGCGGTGCAGCTCCCCGTCTACCTGATCGGCAGGGACGACGCGGTCGCCGAGCTGGGCATTCTCAAGATCGCGATGGGCTGGCCGCTCCAGGTCGCGGCGCTCGCCGCCATGGTGTGGCTCCTGGCCCGTGGCCGGACCCCGGTACGGCCCGCGGCCTCCTGAGCGGCAGGTCCGCCCCGCTCTGTCGTTCCCGGCCCCGCACGGACGCCGCTGACCGGTGATCGGGCTTCGGACCGGCATACCGGTCCGAAGCCTTTCCGCTCAGCGCGGCGCGCGGTGCGGGGACAGGAGTTCGGCCAGCTCCTCCTCGACCTCCTGGCTGGCCACGAACATCAGCTCGTCGCCGGCCTCCAGCGGGTCGTCTGCGGTGGGCACCAGCACCCGGCCCTCGCGCAGGATCGCGACCAGGGCGGTGTCGTTCGGCCACGGCACCGAGCCGGCACGGTGGCCGACGACCGGCGCGTCCTCGGGCAGGGTGAGCTCGACCAGGTTGGCCTGGCCCTGGCGGAAGGTCATCAGGCGCACCAGGTCGCCGACGCTGACCGCCTCCTCCACCAGCGCGCTCAGCAGGCGCGGGGTCGAGACGGCCACGTCGACGCCCCACGACTCGTTGAACAGCCACTCGTTCTTGGGGTGGTTGATCCTGGCTACCACGCGCGGCACGCCGTACTCCGTCTTGGCGAGCAGCGACACCACGAGGTTGACCTTGTCGTCGCCGCTGGCCGCGACGACCACGTGGCAGTCGGCCAGGCCCGCCTCGTCCAGCGAGGAGATCTCACAGGCGTCGGCGAGCAGCCACTCCGCCCGCGGCACGGTGTCGATCTTGATGGCCTTGGGGTCGATGTCGATGAGCAGGACCTCGTGGCCGTTCTCCAGGAGTTCGGCGGCGATCGACCGGCCGACCGCCCCCGCACCGGCGATGGTGACGCGCATCAGTGCCCCTCCTCCGGCGCTCCGGACAGCACCTTGTTGATACGGTCCATGTCCGCCTCGACCGCCATGACGTGCAGCACGTCCCCCTCCTGCACCACCGAGTCGTTCTTGGGCAGCAAGGTCTCACCGATCCGGTTGATGAACGCCAGGCGGGTTCCCGCGGCCTCCTCCAGCCTCCGTACCGGGGCGCCGATCCAGCCGGGATGGTAGGCCACCTCGATCAGCACCACGCGCCCGCTGGGGTCGCGCCAGAGCGGCTCGGCACCCTCGGGCAGGACGCGGCGCAGGATCTGGTCGGCGGTCCAGCGGACCGTGGCCACCGTGGGGATGCCCAGCCGCTGGTAGACCTCGGCGCGCCGGGAATCGTAGATCCTGGCCACGACGTTGTCCACGCCGAACGTCTCGCGGGCGACCCTGGCGGAGATGATGTTCGAGTTGTCGCCACTGCTCACCGCCACGTAGGCGCCCGCGGCCTCGATGCCGGCCTCTTCCAGGACATCCCGGTCGAAGCCGATCCCGGTGACCCTGCGACCCCGGAACCCGGCCCGCAGGCGGCGAAACGCCTGCGGGTCACGGTCAATGATCGCGACCGAGTGGCCGCTGTCCTCAAGAATGTGCGCCAGAGTCGAACCCACCCGGCCACACCCCATGATCACGATATGCATGCTCCCCCGCCGGTCGCTGTGAGGCGGATCTTGATTCCCAATGTATTCAGCCAGTATGGCGCCCCCAGGAGCGCCGCGTGAGTGCAGCCAGGTAATAGCGACTAGCATCAGCAGACGTGTCGAAGGTGACGGACCTTGTCAAACGCCTTTTCATCGGGCGTGCGCTACGCAGCACACAGTTACACGAGCAGCTGCTTCCCAAGCGCATCGCACTACCTGTTTTCGCGAGTGACGCGCTCTCCTCGGTGGCCTACGCCCCGCAGGAGATCCTCGTCATCCTCTCGCTGGCCGGAGTCTCCTTCTACAACTTCAGCCCCTGGGTCGCCGTCGCCGTCGTGGTGGTGATGCTCACCGTCGTCGCCTCGTACCGGCAGAACGTGCACGCCTACCCCAGCGGGGGCGGCGACTACGAGGTCGCCACGGTCAACCTCGGCCCGAACGCCGGTCTGACCGTCGCCAGCGCCCTGATGGTCGACTACGTGCTGACCGTCGCGGTGTCGGTCGCCAACGGCGTCGACTACGTGGGGGCCACCATCCCCTACGTCGCCGAGCACAAGCCGCTGGTCGCGATCGCCATCGTCGTCCTGCTGACCCTGGTGAACCTGCGTGGTATCCGGGAGTCCGGCGCGGCCTTCGCGATCCCCACCTACGCCTTCATGTTCGCCGTCCTCGGCCTGATCGTGTGGGGAAGCTTCCGGGTGCTCGTCCTCGGTGACGAGCTGCACGCGCCCACCGCCGAGTACGAGATCGTCGCCGAGCAGTCCAACCTGACCTCCTTCGCGGCGGCCTTCCTGATCCTGCGCGCGTTCTCCACCGGCTGCGCCGCGCTCACCGGTGTCGAGGCGATCAGTAACGGCGTGCCCGCCTTCCGCAAGCCCAAGAGCAAGAACGCCGCGACCACGCTGCTGATGATGGGCCTGGTCGCGGTGACGATGTTCGTCGGCATCATCTCTCTCGGCCTGGCCTCGGGGGTCAAGGTCGCCGACCCCGCGGTCGCCTTCCGCGACGTGCTCATCGACGGGCGGCCCGCCGGGCCCGGCTACTACCAGCAGCCGATCATCTCCCAGGTCGCCGACGCGGTCTTCGGAAACGGCTCGCTGCCCTTCTTCGTCATCTCGGCCGTCACCGCGCTGATCCTGTTCCTCGCCGCCAACACCGCCTTCAACGGCTTTCCCGTGCTCGGCTCGATCCTGGCCCAGGACCGCTACCTGCCCCGCCAACTGCACACCCGGGGCGACCGGCTCGCCTTCTCCAACGGCATCGTGATCCTCGCGGCCGGGGCCTGCCTGCTGCTGTGGGGCTTCGAGGCCGACGTCAGCCGCCTGCTCAACCTCTACATCGTGGGCGTCTTCGTGTCGTTCACGCTGAGTCAGATCGGCATGGTCCGGCACTGGAGCCGGCACCTGAGAACCGAGACCGATCCGAAGGTCCGCCACCAGATGTACCGCTCGCGGACCATCAACTTCTTCGGCGGCGTCATGACCGGTGTGGTGCTGGTGGTCGTGCTGCTCACCAAGTTCACCCACGGGGCGTGGATCGTCTGCGTGGCCATGCCGGTGCTGTTCCTGATGATGAAGGGCATCCACCGCCATTACGAGAACGTGGCCCGCGAACTCGCCGCCGACGACTCGGTGGTGGACGAGTCGATACTGCCCGCGCGCAACCACGCCATCGTCCTGGTCTCCAAGATCCACAAGCCGACCCTGCGTGCTCTCGCCTACGCCCGCGCCACCCGTCCCTCCAAGCTTGAGGCGATCACCGTGGGCGTGGAGGGCGCGGAGGCCAGAGAGCTGCAGGAGGAGTGGGAGCGGCGCGGCATCCCGGTGCCGCTGAAGACGCTCGACTCGCCCTACCGCGAGATCACCCGGCCGATCCTGGAGTACGTCAAGTCGCTGCGCCGCCGTTCTCCCCGCGACGTGGTGAGCGTCTACATCCCCGAGTACGTCGTCGGCCACTGGTGGGAGCACATTCTGCACAACCAGAGCGCGCTGCGGCTGAAGGGCCGCCTGCTGTTCCAGCCCGGCGTGATGGTCATCAGCGTGCCCTGGCAGCTTCATTCCTCCGACCGGCTCAAGGGCCGCCCCGAGCCTCTCGCGCCGGGCGCCGTCCGCCGTCCCCGCCGGGAGGCGGCCCGGGACGAGGACGTCAAGGCATAACCTTTCGTATGCGCTCCTGACCGCAAGGAGGCTCGACCGACGACGAATTCTCTGGGGGCGACGGCCATGATGATCGAACTGACGGTGGGACCGGTTGCGCACGGTGGCTGGTGTGTCGCGCGCCATGACGGCCGGGTCGTCTTCGTGCGGCACGCGCTGCCCGGCGAGCGCGTCACGGCTGAGATCACCGAGGAGACCTCCCGGTTCCTGCGGGCCGACGCCGTCGAGATCCTGGAGCCCTCCGCCGACCGGGTGAGCCCGCCCTGCCCGTTCGCGGGCCCCGGCCGCTGCGGCGGCTGCGACTGGCAGCACGCTTCCCTGGAGGCCCAGCGCCGCCTGAAGGCCGACGTGGTGGCCGAGCAGCTCAAGCGTCTGGGCGGAATCGACTGGAAGGGCGTCGTCGAGGAGGTCCCAGGCGCCCCCGACGGTCTCGGCTGGCGTACCCGCGTCCAGTTCGCCGTCGACCGTGAGGGCGGGCTGGGCCTGCGCCGCCACCGCTCCCACGACATCGAGCCGGTGGACGCCTGCCTGATCGCCCACCCCGAGGTCGAGAACGTCGGCGTCGAGGTGATGAACTGGCGCAACGCCTCCTCGGTCGAGGTCATCGCCTCCTCCACCGGTGACCAGGCGGTCGTGATCGCCCCCAAGCCCCGGCGCACGGTGGCCGTACCCGACCTCGACACGAGCGTGGCCGTCTTCGTCGACGAGGGCAAGGGCCGCAGCCGGGTCGTCCACGGCCGCAACCATCTCGTCGAGCGCGTCGGCGAGCGCGACTTCCAGGTCACCGGCAGCGGTTTCTGGCAGGTCCACCCCGGCGCCGCCGCCACCCTGCTCGACGCGGTCCTGAAGTTCGCCGCGCCGCGGCCGGGCGAGTGGGCCCTCGACCTCTACTGCGGCGTCGGCCTGTTCGCCGCCGGGCTCGCCGAGGCGGTCGGCCCCGAGGGGGCCGTGTTCGGCGTCGAGTCCGAGTCCGTCGCCGTCCGCGACGCGGAGCGTAACCTCCGTGACCTCCCCCAGGCACGCTTCGCCAGGGGGCGGGTGGAGAGCGCCCTCGACCGCTTCGGCATCGAGCGCGCGGACCTGGTCGTCGTCGACCCGCCCCGGGCGGGTCTGGGCCGCGACGTCGTCGACCGCGTGACCACTCTTGAGGCCACTCGGATCGTGTACGTCTCCTGCGACCCGGCCACCCTGGCCCGTGACCTCGCCTGGTTCGCCGAGGGCGGCTACCGCCTCGCCGACCTGCGCGCCTTCGACGCCTTCCCGATGACCCACCACGTGGAGTGCGTCGCACTGCTGGTCAAAGGGTCGATCTAGGCTCTGACCTGCTGTTATGCAACACGTCATGTTTCAGCGTGCGTCAGCGTGAGTCACCGTTTTCCAAGATCTTTGCGCATGAGATGCGCACGATCTTGGAACTCACGGCCCGTCACATTACGTAGACAAGAGACCCGACCGATACAGACCAAGGGGTAGACCGCAATAGCGGCACCCCGTAGGGTCCCGGTACGGCCGCGCAGGGGAGTCGCCCTCGCCTCGCGGCCGGGCAGAGGCCCCCGCTCCACCGCGGGGGCCTCTCGCTATTCCAGCCGGATCTCCGCCGCATCCCCAGGAAGCACCTCAACGCCTCCGTCTGGCCGTTCGGCCACCAGGACCCAGACGCCCTCTTTGAGGCCCAGCTCCGCCCTCTCGGCGTCCGTAGGGGGCCGCGTGAAGATGCGCGTCCCCCGCTCCATCGCCACCACCGTCGCCTCCACCGCGCGCACGAACGTCCCCCGGCCGGCAACCGTGCGCACCAGGCCGAGATCGGCGAGGTAGCCGATCGCCCGCCGCACGGTATCGCGGGCCACCCCGTACTCCTGCTGAAGGTGGACCTCGGAGGGCAGCGGACGCCGCGGCCGGAAGCGACCGGCCTGGATGTCCTCTCGGATGGAGTCGGCGACCTGGCGGAAGACGGGCGTCTCCGAGTGGTGATCTATCTCGCGCACGGTCGAACCGTATGGTGATCAAGGTCTGCCCCTACGCCTGCCTACAGGTTCACGGTGTGACACAGACAGGTGTGTGGACAGGTGGCCGATGTAGGCCAGTTCGTGGTGTCCTGAGCAACCCCTGTGAGGCGGGTGGCGTCTACTCTCCGCCCTCAAACTCTCACCAGGAGTCACTATGCGGAGAGTCGTACCCATCGCCCTGATCGCTGCCCTCATATCCGGATGTGGCGGCTCGGAGGCCGCTACCCCGTCGGCCGCCCCCGCCGTCCCTCTGGAGCAGCCGAGCCCGACGCCCACGCCCACCCCGACCCCAAGCGGTCCGAGCAAGCTCGGCAGCACCCAGGAGACCCGGCGAGACGACTCCCTCGCCACTGCCGCCCTCCTGCGGGTTCGTCAGCCCCTGCGCGCCGTGGTGCCCGGCCTGCCCGAGCGTGCCGGCTACGAGTACATCGGGCTGGAGGTGAAGGTCTGCGTCGTCGAGAACTCCGGGGAGCAGATCACGGTGTCGTGGGCGCCGTGGTCGATCGAGTTCACCGACGACACCTCGGCGACCCCGCTGAGCGCCTGGGGGGATCAGTGGTGGTCGGTGCCGCTGTACCCGCAGGATCGGGCCGTGCGGGTGGGGGCGTGCGCGCGGGGGTGGGTGCCCTTCGAGGTGCCGAAGGGAAGCCGGCCGAAGACGGTGGTGTATCAGCCGGGCAGCGGCAACGCCCTGGAGTGGCGTGTGAAGTAGCCCCCAGATGTGCGAGAGCCCCGGCGCCGAGCGGGCCGGGGCTCTCGCGCGTTTGGGCTACTGGTCGGCTCGCTCGGTGACGAACGATCCCATGGCCGGCGTCGTGATGATCAGCCCGTCCTCGCGGAGCTGTGCGGTGACCTTACGGATCGTGACCCGGGCGACCTCGAACTCGGCCTCCAGCTTCACCTCGGAGATGAGCGCCTTCGGCGGCAGCTCGCCCGTCTCGATGCGCGCCCGGACGACGTCGTAGATCTGCCGCCACTTCGGCTGGGTCGGGTCGTAGTCGATCACGAGGATGACGGTATGTAGGACCTGAGCTGTCCTCATAGAAGCCCGTACCAGCTCATAGCTATAGACAGGCATAGTTAAGGCAACGTACGGTCGGCCCGTGGCTTACTCCTCAGAGTCGACCCCTCACTCCGAGTACGACCGCATGGTCATCGCCGCCCGGAAGGTGCTGGGCCGCGGCAGCATCGCCGCCTTCGAGCTGTCGCCGGCCGCGCTCCAGCTCGCCGAGGAGATGGGCATCGACTCGGCCGTGATCCGCACTCACTTCCTGCTGGTGGTCTACAACGAGACGCTCCGCAGGTGCTGACTTCGCCGGACATGCGCGCGCCCGGCGTTACCCGGGGTCCGGTCGGAGCGGCGGTCTCCTCCTACGGAGGGGGGAGCGGGGCCGCCGAAACGAAGAGCCCCCGTCGTGCGGCGGGGGCTCTTCTCGTGTGTCAGGAGCCGTCGGGAAGATGACTGCCGTGCACGGTGAAGCGCTCAACCACCGACGGGCCCGTCAGGAATCCCGCCGCGCCAATGCGGGCGACCGTCTCCCGGTAGCTCGGTGACTCCTCGAGAGCATCCGCCGCCGCGTCGTCCTCCCATAGGGTCGTCACCGCACACGCGCTGCCGTTGCGCCCGAAGAGCAGACCGAGGAAGCCACGCTGCGTCCGGAACATCGGCAGCGACTCCACGGCCGCGAAGCGTTCGTATTCCGCCGCCCGAGCCTCGTCAACCTGTGTCCGCCAGATTCGCATGATCATGGTTCCGAGGATCTCACTTCAGGTGGCGTTCGGTCATCGCGGCGGCCAGGGCGTCGAGCGCGTCAACGGGGAACCCGCCGAGCTGGCCGAGCGCCCGCCCTGGTGAGTAGGGCGGGGGCCTCCGTCATGCTGGCCGATATGCCTTCAGGCCCCAGCCTGCGGGATGGCCTGACGGTACGCCAGTTCGTACATATGCGCCCCCTTCACCAGAACGGACACCTCCACCGGTCGAGCCGCGGCGGAGTAGACGACCCGGAATTGGCGGATCACCGGGATGCCTGGCGGAAGCTCCAGCAGCTCGGCCTCCTGTGGCGTTGCCAGCCGGGCCGACAGTCGGTCGGTGAACTCGTGCTCGGCGTGGCCCAGCTCGCTGAGCACTGCTGGAGCGCCTCCCCGGATCTTCCCGCGCCCCGTCAACGCGGTGCCAACGGCGAGGCTCGCCGGGTAGTACGACCACGACAGCTCCAGCGGCTCATCGCCGCGGAGCGTCATGCGGTGGCGCAGGACCGCACGCTTCTCGCCGAGGGCCTGGGCGACGTCGGCCGGGGCGTCGACCTCGGCGACGTCCAGCAGGCGGTAGGTGACTCCGCGGTCAGCCGGGTCGAAGTAGGCCGAGGCGTCCACGACGAAGGGGTGCCGGTCCCGCACGTAGACGCCGGCCCCGGTGCGGCTGGTCACGAACCCCTCGTCTTTGAGGATCTTCACGGCGTTCTGGATCGTGGCGGTGGCTGCGTCGTAGTGCTCGGCGAGCTGGCCGGTGGACGGTAGCTGTGTGCCCGGGGTCAGGAGGCCATCCATGATCTGTGCGCGCAGCTCGGCGGCGACCTTCTGGGAGGAGGGCCGGGTGTCTGGCCTCATGGCGGCTCCTTTGGCTGATCAACAGTGTGTGTCCTAGTCACCTTATCCAATAGGCGATAAGGCGCAAACCTGGATGTCTCGGACACATTCTTGCTACCTCATACATGAGGCAGTACAGTCAGGGGCAGGCAAGCCGCTCCCGGCTCCGCCTGGTCCTTACCCGTCTTGTGTCCGATTTGGAGGTGTTACGTGAGCGCCAAACGCACCGCCCGCCGGTCGCCGCTGATGAAGGTCGCCGAGGTGGCCGAACTGTGCGACGTCGACCCCGAGACGGTCCGGGTGTGGGTGCGGGAGGGCAAGCTCCAGGCCCGACGGAACCCCGGCGGGCGAGTGCTCGTCTTCGTCCGAACCGAAGTCGAGACCCTGCTGGGTCTGCTGAACGGCCCCGCCCAGAACGAGAACGAGCCCGCCCGGTGTGTCACCACCGGACAGGCCCTGTGATCCCACCCCTGCCTAGGAGAAGAACCGTGTCCCACACTCTCACACCTGCTCCCGGCCACGCGCCGTGGTGCACCGAGCACTACACCGGCACCCAGCCGGAGGACAGCTTCTGCCGCCGCCGCACCGAGCTGGCCGGCGTCTACCTGAGCACCACCGACGACGGCCCCATGGTCCTCGCCTACAGCGGGGACCGCGACGAGCTCACCCTCGCCGAGGCCGAGACCTACGCCCGCGCCCTGCTCGGCCTGGTCGACGCGGCCCGGACGGCGGTGGCCGCGTGAGCCCCGCGCAGATCACCCAGACCATCGCGACCCTCACCCAGGCCATGGCCTGCCCCGGCGCCACCGTCTCCACCAGTTCCTGCACCTGCCCGACGTGCAGGAAGGCGGGCAAGTGATGGAGAACTACGTCTTCGAGGGCCAGATGCGGGGCCTGCGCGATGGTCTCCAGGGGATCGCCGCCGGGATCAGCAAGGTGGCCGAGATGCGCGAGGACCTGACCGACGTCTCCAACGCCCTGGCCGACGTCCGCACGGAGGTGGCCGAGGTCGCGGCTGCGGTGCGAGAGCTGGCCGACGCGATCCGCACCCAGCAACCCCGCCGCTTCTGGCAGGGTCGCCGCGCCGCGACCGTGACCCCCGTCCCGGACCCAGGTGACTCCTGCCGGTGCGTCTGGCAGGGCGGCACCCGCGTGGAGACGTGCCCGGGGCACACCACCGACGCGTGGCTCTCCCGCCTGAACGCCCGACTGAACGAAGGCGGTGCGTGATGCCGCGCTTCACGTTCGACACGGCGCGCGGCTCCCGCGCCGTCCACGCCGCCGACGAGGCCACCGCCCGCGCCTACCTGGAGTCGCAGCTCCACCACCCCGACCCCAACGGCACCGGCGGCCAGCCCTACACCTCCACCCAACTCGCCAAGATCCAGCGCGAGCGGGACGCCCGCGCCGCCCTGCTCACCCTGCGGGAGGAGCAGTGACGCCCGCCGAGCGGCTCGCCGCCACCCTCACCGCCCTCAACCAGCTCGACTCCGCGATGGCGCGGCCCGAGCCCCGTCCCCGCCCCCGACAGGACGACCACGCCCGCACCAACCCGCCCAGGAGAACGAAATGAGCACCTTCCTCGGCCAAGTCCTCACCCTCGCGGACCTGCGCGCCGCGGTCGCCAAACTCGCCGACCTGCCCGACGACACGCGGGTCCTGCGCGCCGAGGACGACGGCAACGACCCGGACAGCTACGTCCACATCGGCGACCTGCAGATCACGCACTGGGACGGCGAAGTCCAGTGCCAGGAAGGCGACGAGGACGCGAAGAAGGCGCTGTTCGTCTGGTGACACCCGAACGGCCAGCCCGACCAGCAGACCCCTGGGTGCGAGTCCCAGGCGGGCACGCGGAGCACCCGCTCCAGCACCGAACTGAAGGAGAACCACATGACTAACGACCAGCCGCAGGGCCACGTCGTCCAGTGCGGCAGCTGCAAGGGCGACGGCCGTGACCCCGTCCTCCCCCTGAGCCAGAAATGCGACACATGCCGCGGCGTCGGCAGCGTGCTCCTCAAGTAGCCCCCCAGTCCGGCCAGCAGGCACACCGGGTGCGAGCCCCGGGCGGACACGCGGAGCACCCGCTCCAGCACCACCAAGAAGGAGAACCATGAACAAGACCCAGCTCATCGATGCCACCGCCGAGCACGCCGGCGTCACCAAGGCGCAGGCCACCCAGGTCCTCAACGCCCTCTTCGACGTCATCCCGATGGCCGTCGCCGCCGGGGACGAGGTCGCGATCCTCGGGTTCGGCACGTTCGCGGCCAGCGGGCGGGCCGCCCGCACCGGCCGTCACCCGCAGACCGGCGAGCCCCTGGAGATCGCAGCGTCCCGGGCGCCGAAGTTCCGGCCCGGCTCCGCCTTCAAGGACCTCGTCAACACCAGCCGGGCGCTCGTCTCCGCCTGACCGTAGCTGACGTTGCGGATCGCGCCCGGCCCAACCGGGCGCGTGTCCGGAGCACAGCTCCACCACCGCCGACCGACCAGGAGAACCGACCGTGAAGACCGCAAGCCCGCCACCCGGCGAGCCCAGCGAGCCGACGCCGCAGGACATCACCAGCGGTCTCGCCGAGCTGGAGCGCCTCGCCAACGTCACTGACCCCGCCCCCTCACCTTCACCGACGACCAGCCTCGCGCTGGTCGACGGTGAGACCAAGCGCGTCAAGCAGCTGCGCGCCGAGGTCGCCGAGGCGCACCTGCTCGCCGAACTCCAGGACGACGAGACGCCGCTCCAGCTCGACACCGACCGCGTCCGGAAGCTGCGGCGCCGTACCTGGGAAGCGGCCCGCCGCCACCAGCTCGCCCAGCACCCCGCGGCAGTCGCCTTCCGCGACGCCCGCGTCCGACAGGTCACGACCAGCATGACGATGACCGCCGCCGGACTCGCGCTCGCCGTCTCGTCGATCGGCGTGCAGGCGTCCGCGGCCAAGGCGCTGGACCTCAAGGACGAGTCGCTCGGCTGGTGGGCCGCGTTCGCCATCGAGCCGGTCCTGTCGCTGCCACTGCTCTCAGCCGTCGGCGTCCAGGCGTACGCGGCGATCCGCGGGAAGGTCGTGGACCGCCGATCTCCCGAGGGGCGGAAGCTGTTCCGCGTCGAGCTGGTCCTGTTGGGTCTGACGCTCGTGCTCAACTGCTGGCCCGCCTTCAAGACCGACTTCGACCTCCTCGACCTGATCGTGCACAGCCTCGGCCCGGTCGCTGCGGTGATCGCCGTGTGGGTCCTGCCGACCCTCTGGAAGATCCTCGCGGACCTTCCGGCGCCGTGGCGCGGTACACCCCCCGGTACACCCTCGGTACACCCTCGGTACAGGGAAAACGCGGATGGCCAGTACACCCCCGGTACACCCTCGGTACAGGAGATGGCCGATCAGGTCCGCGACATGATCGCGATCGGTGAACTCACCCCGAATCCCGGTCTCCACAAGATCCGTACAGCCCTCGGCGTCGGCGTCGAGAAGGCCCGCGAGGTCCAGAAGCTGCTCGTGGCCGGAGGTTCGTCATGACCCGCTGGGAGTACACCGCACGCGTCTGCACCACCGCCGACCTCAACGAGCTCGGCGCCGACGGGTGGGAGCTGGTCTCCGCCGTCTACGACTCCGACCGCATGTTCACCATCTGCTACTTCAAGCGCCCGAAGGAGGCGTGATGTCCACGACCATCCTGCTGGGCCTGGGGGTTGGCCTCCTCGGTGCCCTGTGCCCGCCCACCCCCGGCGCCCGCACCCTCGCCCAGGTCAGCGCCGCCGCCCGCCGGGCCGGGTGGGGCCGCATCGCCTGGCTCACCATCCTCGTTGCCAGCGGCACGCTCTGTGTACTCGCCTACGCCATCGCCCGCGGGTCGGGGTGGGCCGCCATGGTCGGCCTCACCGCGCTGACCTGCTACCTCGCCACGAAGCTGGCCATGGACGGGCGCGCCCTGCGCGTCCAGCGAGCAGCTGGGGGGCGAGCATGAGCGAGCCCGTCGAGGACTACGACAACGTGCTCCGCCTGCCTGTGACCCGCATCGCCGCCGAGGTCGAGGAGGTCGTCGAGCCGACCCAGGTGTGGACGCCCCGCCGCAGCGTTGACCTGGTCGTGCGCAGGGTCGACCAGGCCCGACGTGACCGCGGTGGAATGCTGCGCATCGCGGCCAAGGCGACCCGCGCGAGCGCCGGGTACGGCACCGCGGGAGTCGCCCGGACCGGCGGCGCCTGGTGGCGGTGGGTCACCGCCGCAGAGCATGACCAGATCCTCGCCACCCGGCCCGAGCTGGTCGAGACGACCCGCGCCCGGCGCCGGAAGATCTCCCTGTGGACCGCAGGCGTCGCCGGCGGCGGTGACCTGTGGCTGTGGCTCAATGCGGGCTGGCCGCTCTGGCTGCCTCCGGTCGCGCTGCTCGCCCTGGCTGCGGCGGTCGGCGGGATCGCCGAGTACGTGATCCGCCGGAGCAGCGCCGAGAACGGCGAGGCACAAGCGGCGCGCGACATCGGCACCCACCCCTCCGGCAAGGCGGTACGCAAGGTCTTCGTCGACGCCAAGCTCGCCAAGAGCATCGACGACGTGAAAGTCATCACGCCCGGCGTGATCCGCGACAAGAACGCGTGGATGTGCGAGGTGGAACTCCCCGGTGACGTGACCTACGCCGATGTGGTCAAGAAGCGGGAGAAGCTGGCCGGGGCATCTGGCCGCGGTGTCGCCCGTCTGTACGTGGACCCGGTGCCCGATCACGAGGGGCGTGTCCGTCTGTGGTCGCCCGACCGTGACCCGCTGACGGGGCCGCCGATCAAGTCGCCGCTGATCGGCCGTGAGACGCCGTTCGACATCTGGACCGAGCGCATCTACATGGGCAGGTCTCCGCGCGGGGTGGACGTCACGTTCTCCCCGGTGGGCAAGGCGATGCTGACCGGTGGTGAGCCGGGGTCCGGTAAGTCCGTGGCCGATGACCAGGTGTTGTGCGCCATCGCTCTGGACCCGTTCGCGAAGCTCGTGCTGGCCGACGCCAAGCGGGTGGAGCTCGCGGTCTACAAGAAGATCGCTGAGCAGTATCTGACCAAGCCCGATCCCGAGTTGTACCTGGAGTTGGTCGAGAGCCTGGTAGCGGAGATGGATCGCCGTTACGAGGTGATGGAAGAGGCCGGGGTCGTGAAGATCACTGGGAAGAACTGGCGGCGCCTGGACTGCCCGTTCCTGGCTTTCCACACCGATGAGGTGCAGTTCTTCACCACGTCCAAGCTGGGCGGTGCGAACGGGCCGATCACCGTGGGCCTGGCCGACCTGGTCGGACGCGGGCGGGCCGCCGGGGTGTTCACCTCGATCGCCACCCAGCGCCCGGCCGCCGAGGTCGTACCGACCCGGCTGCGCGACATCATGACGACCAAGCTCGCCATGATGTGCTTCACCAACGCCGCGTCCGACACCATCCTCGGTCAGGGCATGGCCAGCAAGGGCTACTCCGGAGCGCAGTTCGACAAGGACCACAAGGGCGCCGGCTGGCTGCACGCCGAAGGATCCGCCCCCGCGCAGATCCGCACCGGCTACCTCCACAAGCCCGACGAGGGCGAGGCCGGAGACGACGACGTGCGCGACATCGTCGAGATCGCCTACCGGCTACGGCAGGCGGCCGGGACGCTGCCGGTCCAGGACAACGACCCGGACGTGCTGCTGCTGAAGGCGTGCGTCGCCTCCTGCGGGGACGCGGAGAAGATCTGGACCGCGGATCTGCTGGAGCGGCTCACCCGGGATCCGGAGTGGGAGGACCTGGCCAACGAGCCCGGAGAGCTGGCCCGGCTGCTGCGTCCGCACGATGTCGCGCCGAAGGGGCAAGACATCGGCGGGACCAACCGCAACGGCTACCGGCGGTCCCAGTTCGTGGAGGCGCTGAATCGCCTCCAGAGGCGGTGATGAGCCTCCTCTGGAGGCCCCGTCTAGCCCCTCTAGGAACGTGTTTTCCCAGGTTGGCGGCCTCTAGTTTCCTAGGCGCCCCGTCTAGTTCCTAGAGGCGAAATGTCTAGTTCTAGACCCTCGCCAGAGGGTGGTCCAGACCCCGTAAATCCCGTCCGAAGGAGATCAACATGTGCCAGGAAGTTCGTGTCACGGCCGGAGCGATGTTCATGAGCGCGCTCTGCACTCGGGTCGGCGGTGGCCTCGCGCTCGTCGCCGGATCGGCCGCGGCGCTGTACGCGGTGGCCGGCGGGTCCACCATCACCGCGTGGGTCCTGCTCGGCCTGACCGCCTACAGCGCGCTCACCACGATCCTGCTGCTCGTCCGCCGGGCCAACCCGATGCGACCGGCCGCCGCTGCGGCGCCGATGCGGGCACCGGCGCGGACCCAGGTGGCCCGTGTCCTGGAAACCCGCCCGGCACCCGCCCTCCCCGCGGCCCCGGCCATCCAGGTCACCACCACCTACACCAGCACCCACCACGGCGCCTGAGAGGAGATCGGGATGGCGAAGAAGTGGTCCGTTCTGGTCGGCGGACACGTGGCGAAGGAGACCCGCACGAAGCGGGGCGCGGACCGATGGACGGAGGCTGCCCGCGCGGCGGGCCAGGACGCCCGGACCGAGCGGACCGAGACGTGTCCACGGTGCGGCCTGCACCGGTGCGGCGGAGGCCGGTGCGCGGAGAGCTGATGCGGGTGTGTGACCGTCCGCGCCGGTCACACGCCCGGAGCAGCCAGCTCCAGCACCGACACGAAAGAAGGAGATCGAGATGCCATTCAAGAAGGGTCAGTACACCGTCAAGGAGTACGACGAGGCCATCCAGCGCGAGCAGAAGTGGGTGAAGAAGTGCGAGGAGGAGGGATCTCCTGCTGCGCAGCACTTCAAGGACTCGGTGGAGGAGCTCACCAAGGCCCGGAACAAGGAAAAGGGCAGGCGCCCGTAAGCCCGCTGCCGTTGCGGATCGCGCCCGGCTCGACCGGGCGCGTGTCCGGAGCACCAGCTCCCACCGAGACGGAGGAGAACGACATGGGTCTGTTCGCTCAGGACAAGCAGGAGCGCGCCGCCCGGAAGCTCTACCGGAAGGACCCGGAGGCGCGCGAGGAGCTCGCCAGGTTGAAGGAGACCGCCGACGCCCGGGTGGAGCGGCTGCGCCAGCAGTACCTCGCCGACGAGCGGGACATCGTCACCCGGCACACCCACAAGAAGTAGCCCCCCACCACCACGAGAAGGAGATCGAGATGGCTCGGCGACCGGACCAGATGAGAAAGATCCTCAACACCCAAGAAGAGTTGGTCAGAACGCTCCGAGACAGTGAATCCGAGGCGGCCGTGACGAAAGCGATCAGTGCCGCAACAGCAGCGCGGCGCAACGCGTCTCCCGAGGAGCGTGAAGCAGCCGACATGTTCATGGCGACGGGCCCGAGAACCTTCGGCTGGTGATGGCATGGAAACCTGCATCTTCTGCGCCATTGTCGCCGGACATGCCCCGGCCACGGTGATCCGCACCTGGCCGGAGAGCATCGCGATCAGCCCCCGCCACCCGGTCACCCCCGGCCACACCCTGGTCATCCCGCACACTCACGTCACCGACGTCGGCCAGGACGCCACGGTGTCGGCGACCACCATGGCCCGCGCCGCTGAACTGGCCGCCGAACTGCCCGCCGCCAACGTCATCACCTCCCGGGGCGCGGCGGCCACCCAGACGGTTTTCCACCTGCACCTGCACCTCGTCCCCCGTACGCAGGGGGATGGCCTGCCGCTGCCGTGGACGCCGCAGCACGCCGCCCGCGCCACCGAACGGAGACAGGCATGAGCATCACCGTGGTTTGGGCCCGCGAGCCCATCCCGACCGGACCTTCCGTGTTTCTCGCGGGGCCAACGCCCCGGGCGGGCACCGTGCCGTCCTGGCGGCCCGCTGCGATCGACGCTCTCGCAGAGGCGTGGAACAGCGAGCAGCCGCTGACCGTCCTCACCCCCGAATCCCGGGGCGGCATCCGGGCCGAGCACTACGACGACCAGTTCGAGTGGGAGACCAGCGCGCGAGACGTGGCCACCGCGATCCTGTTCTGGATCCCGCGCGACCTGGCCGCCCTGCCCGGGTTCACCACGAACGTGGAGTTCGGCCACGACGTGCACACAGGCCGGGCCGTGCTGGGATGCCCGCCGGACTGCCCGAACCCCGAGCGCAACCGATACCTGATCCACCTGGCCCACCGCTACGCCGTCCCGGTCTGCGACACCCTCCCCGACGCCGTGGCCGTCGCCCTCGCCCTGATCTCCGCCAAACCCGTCATCCCGGGGATCGGCCGTAAGTCCTGACCCACCTGGTGGCCCCGGTGTCCCCCTCGGCGCCGGGGCCGCTCCATCTCGGGTCGTGTTGAGAATCGACCGTATCTCTACAAGATCGCTTCCGACGCTCGGGCGAGCCGATTCGGGTCCCCGGAGTGTCGAGAAACGCGTTGAAAAATCTTGATGTCCAACAACCCCCCACCCACCCATTTATCGACACGGGGGCACCATGACGACCACCGATGACCTTCTACTCGCCGAGCCGACCGTCCGCACCGGCACCCTCGTCGGCTACGGCCGGGTCTCCACTGCCGGCCAGCTACTCGACCGGCAGACCACCGCCCTCACCGCGGCCGGGTGCATCAGGGTCTTCGCCGACAAGCTCTCTGGCAAGAACACGTTGAGGCCCGAGCTCGCCGCGTGCCTCGACTACCTGCGCCCCGGGGACACCCTCGTCGTGCTGTCCCTCGACCGGCTCGCCCGATCCCTCCAGGACCTCATCACGATCGTCGGCGACCTGCGGCGGCGAGAGGTCGGCTTCCGGAGCCTGCACGAGGCGCTCGACACCACCACCCCAGGCGGACGGCTGGTCTTCCACGTCTTCGCCGCGCTCGCCGAATTCATCCGCGAACTCATCGTCGAGGGCACCAACGAGGGCCTGGCCGCCGCCCGCGCCCGAGGACAACGCCTCGGCCGGCCGCCCGCGATGGACGCGGAGATGGTGGCCCGCGCTCGGCGGCTGCTCACCCAGCCGGAGGAGACCGTGTCGAGCATCGCGGTCCTGCTGGGAGTGTCCCGGGCGACGATCTACAAGTACGTGCCAGAGCTGCTCACCGAGGGCGGTGTGCCGGGATCCTCTGCGATCGATCAGCGGGCCGGGTGAGCATGGCCCCATGACCTCACCCGATCCGCCCGACGAGCCGCCACCGTGGCTCCATGACCGCATCATGACCGCCCCCGCTCTGGGCCTGGAGAAACTTCGCCGCCAGGCCGCCGAGTAGCTGCACACGCGAAGAAGCCCCGTCGCCCTTCACGGACGGCTGGCCAGAACCCTCAATGGTCCCGATGTGTGATCCTTTGTGCTGTTCGGTTGGCTTTCTGCGGCGGGGAAGGGGGGAGCTCGCGCAAGACCCGTACGGCGTTGGCCGCGCTTCACGGTCGTTGATCATTCGCCCCATGGAACCTCTGCCTCCCAGAAGACGATCAGCCTCCGCTTCCCGACCCGTACCTCCACGTAATCCCTAGCCGCGCCCAGGGCGGCCCGCAGCGCCTTCGCCTCCTGCCCTCGGTACACCCGGTTCTCGATCCACGAGGCGGGTGCGGACGTGGGCACAACGGGCATCGGGACGCCCTTGGGCCAAGTCGCCCGCCGTACCGGATCGGTGTTCTCATCCTCATACATCCTCACCTGAATCGGCGCGGTGCGGTCCAGCTCGCCGGTGGCGCGGACCCGCCGGGTCAGCACCGAGAGGCGGTCGAAGGCGGCGACGATCGGCTTGTCCTCAACCAGCGGCGCCCCCTCCAGCCGGGTCTGGTGAACCTTGCCGTCAAGACCCACCACGGTCACGTCGAAGAAGGGCTGATCGCTCGCCCGAGTACGCTCGATCGTGCCCTCCCGCCCTGCCAGGAGGGCGACGAGACCGTCCCGCAGCTCGCTCAACTCGGCCGGGGAGAGCCGAATGACGGCCAGTTCCCCCTTTCTCAGTGAGACGGCCCGTCCGTCGGCGCCGACGTTCATCCTCTCGCCACCGCCACACGTCTCCGGACCACAGCTCAGGAACCGGATCACGACACCGTCCGGCATAGCCTGGGGCGCGTCGCTCTGGGTGAGCCCGAGATCCCCGGCGGGCGCGGTGGTCCCACCGGTTCGGGCGGCTCCGGCGGGGGTGGCGGTCTTGCCGGTATCGGCGGGTTCGGAACAACCGACCAGCAGCAAGAGGACTACGGCCATCAGATAACGGATCATGCCACTGGAACGAGCCGAACATCCATGTGGTTCACACACCCGCCCCGGTAGCGCCACACCGCAGGGTCTCTGCCATCCTCTGGTTCGTACACCACCCGACCCGTCCAGCCGGGCATGACCAGGTAAGCGCGCGGGGCGTCGTCGAGTTGCTGCTGGGGTAGGGCACCGCCGATCAGGCTTACATCACGGGTCTCCATCCGCCGAGCATGGCCCGAGCGGGAGCCGCGGATATCGGTTCCGGCGGGTTCCTGTGGACGATCAGCCCGGCCCGCAAGCGTGGGCGGGAGATCCACAAGCGCAGTGATCCACAAGCGCCCCACAAGCCGCTTTCCCCATGCTCGAAACCCAGCGACGAAAGGGGAACGAATGAAGGCTCCGGGAGGTGCTGTCGTGTGCCTGTTCGCGGCGGCCGTGGGCGAGCTGGTGGTCGCGGCTGGCACCCTCACCCTGCTGCCTGGGCTTCAGTTGGAGCTGACAGTCCAGAGCGAACGCGACAGTGTTGCGGAATACTCCTCCTTGGAGAGCGCGGTGTCCTCCCTTCAGGGCTGCGTGTGGGCCTACGCCGCAACCGGTGTGATCACGCTGGTCCTGGCAGTTCTGGCCTGGTGGCGAGGCGGGACTGTAGGGATGCGGGCCGCCGCCGCGTTGAGCCTCATACCGTACGCGGTGTTCTATCTTGTCTTCGGCGTGCTGGGGTGGTCGTCGTTGGACGAGTGGTACGCCCAGCTGCCGGGGCGGATCTCGGACCATTTGCATGGGACCTTGTACTCGGACATGATCCGCTTGCTGGCGGGGGCGGCCGGGCTTCTCTACCTCGTGGGGGTGGCCCTGCTCTTCCTCGCCGCACCGAGTCTCCGGGAGGGCGAGGGCTGCGAGGGCGGGACACCGGACGAACTCGCCGGGGACGCCGTCATCGACGCACAAGGTGAGGGTGCGGCGGTGCGGGGATGGAGGAAGCGGCGTGCGGGGTGGGCCGCCATGTGCCTGCTGGCGGCGTCCGTGTGCAAGCTGGTGATCGCGGTAGTCGCCTTCGTCCTCCCGATTGTCCTGCAGCGGGAGATGGCGGCTCGGCCGGTGGTCAAGGGCAACCTCCAGTGGTACATGTGGGGCTACACCGCGGCTGTTGTGATCACGCTGGCCGTGGCGGTCCTGGCGTGGCGGCGAGGCGGGACCGCAGGGGTGCGGGCCGTCGCGGCGCTGAGTCTCGCACCGTACACGGCGTTCTGTCTTTACTACGGCCCGCTGCTGGTGGGGATAGAGGCCTTAGAGGATGTGCCCCGGTACTCGGACATGGTCCTGTGGCTAACGGGCGTGGCCGGGCTCCTCTACCTGACGGGGACGATCCTGCTGTTCTTCACCAAGCCAAACGTTCGCCAGGCGCATCGGGTCGAGGTCTCCTCCGAGACGTGACCGCCCACGACGAGGGCCGCTCATCGATCCGGCTGCACACAATCAGCCTGGCCTGCGAACATGGGCGGCAAGGACCCTGAGCTGAACGCCGCCATCCGCGCTACGGCCCGCCTCGACTCCGACGCTGCCCGTGCCCGGTTGACGCTCGCCGCGGGTGGGAGCGAGGAGGATGCGGCGGCCACCATGAACCCGGGGGGCGAGCAGGGCTGAGAACAACCCAAAAGTCCCACCGCCCCGAAAGGTGAGGCAAAACCTGCTTAATCAGGCACTACAACATTCCCTACGCAAAGCGAATACAAATGTCCACATCTGGACATTTTGCAACCCGGCATCACCGGCAGTCGTCTCATTAGCGTCCTGCACCTACCCCCTTGAGAGGGCTCGTGTTCAGACGCTTACTTTCCGCCGCCCTTTTCGGCTCAGCGCTCATCGCCTCGACCATCGTCGCCCCACCCGCGTCTGCGGCAACCACCGGGTCGTGGACCGTGTATCAACCTCACGGCACGATCACCTCTGACGGCGGCGACGCCATCACCTACTTCAGTAACGCAAACGCCCCGAGCGACGGGCAGATCACCCGCACATCCATGCTGGTCCAGTCCTACTCCAACGGCAGGGTCGCCGAGACGGTCGACTTCTGCTATCAGGAACCGGGCGCCACCATTGACTACAAGTGCACAGGCCCATTCGACCTCAACAGCAGCCTGGGACTGTGGGTCTACACCTTCAGTGGCCTGGACCCTAGGGGCACGATCACCGTCAAGCACACCCTGCACGGAGGCACCTATCCCGCGAGCGGCGGAGCTCAAGACCGCGTCACGGTGAATTACGAGTACTAGCCCTGAACCCAACAACGCCCCGCCCGCCCTCTACGGAGGACGGGCGGGGCTTCGTCGTTTTAGGTTCGGGCGGGAGCGAGGAGGATGCGGCGATCATGCGGGGCGAAGGCGGGGAGTAGCCTCCCACGCCCCCTCTCCGCCGACCTGGGCAGCGCGCCCCTCACCTACAAGAAAGACAGCTCGCGCTCATCCCTCCGCAGTCTCCCTGGTACGGCCTCTCGTCGCCCGCCGCTTCGGAGAGACGTCGAGCGTGAACAGGTTGGACAAGAGCGTGAAGATGTGAGCGTTGAGGTTGGAGCTCGTCAGGGCAAACAGGGCCTGCTGGAACTTGTCGCTGACGATCTTCCTACTCGTCGCCCTCTCGGCTTCCTCCGTCAGGTCCATCACCTTCCAGAGGCGTTCACGCTCATCGGTGAGCCTCCGCTCCCAGTAGTCCAGCAAATGCTTCTTCTGCCGATCGTTCAAGGACGAGTCCTGGATGCGTCGAACGGTCTCCGTGACGGCCGGCGCAGGGAGCTCGGCGTCGTTCAGCAGTTCAGGCGGGACGTGGCCGGACATGGCGAGGAGCGGCCCGATCTTCATTCCGAAGACCCGGGCGAGGGCGACGAGGTGCTTGATCTGGGGCTGGCTTCCCTCAGTGCGCCAGCGGGTGATGGTGGACTGCTGAACGCCTATCGCTGCAGCTAGTTGGGCATCCGTCTTGTATCCCAGCCCTCGGCTGGTGGCGGTGACCCAGTCGGTGAACTGGGTGTTGGTGGCCTCCACGGAGGCGCCCCCTATGACTCGTCGGGAACATCTTAGGAATGACTGGACCATTACAGGTTCAGACAGATTGAGACAGGCTCAGGCATTTAAGGGTAGGGCTCCGTCATGCGTCCACGCAAGGAGAGTATGACTTGTGCACAGCTATAAGCGCTGGTGACAGCGGCATGGAGATCATAGGAGAACAGCCGGCCCACGCGAACGATCTTGCGGAGACAGGAAACGAACCTGTCATAAGATGCGGCACCATCGTCAGCCACGATGCCCCGCGATGTTTCCTACAGTTTCCCGCAACTGCCTGCGACGACGCGGGTTCGCGCATCTTCGTGGTCAGGGGTGCGCATGCGTGCGCAGTGTTGCGACACTATCCGGCACTATCCGGCACGCCAGACAACGGAAAACAACGGAGGACTACGAGAAACTACGGAGAACTACGATGCGTGTGCGAACACTACGCATGCTCAACCGTGCCAATATGTCCCAGGACCGCAACGTACCGCACAGCCTCCGACGCTGATCCGACTTGCTCTCATGGTCGGGACGGGGTTCAATGTCAGTGGCGCTAGGTGACCATGCTTTCCATGTTCATCGTGTGACGCCAAAAGATTTAGCCCTCAGTGGGGTGCAGTGGTCGGAGTTCCCGCTCCTACCGCCGCACGTGTTCCCGCTGAGGGCCAGCAGCTCCACCTCAGGTCTCTAATCCAAGGAAAGGCATAGCTATGCCTGCCAGAGCCATCGCCGATTCTACGCATGCATCCGTGGAGGGTGAACCCCGGATCTCTCTTCGTCCCGAGGTGTCCCGAAAGGGCGAGCCGTTTCAGGCCGCCTACATTTCGGCCCGTCTCGCCCAGCTCCCTTCCCTCATGCGGGTGACACACCTCGTGACTGAGACCGGTCTGAGCACTGCCACGATCACGCGGATGCTCGACTCCGGCGAGATCAAGAGCGTTCGCCCCACGCCTGGCACTCGCGCCGTCCCCCTGGACTGGTACATCGAGTGGGTCCAGGCCCTCATGGCCGAGGCACTAGCCGACCAGGCCCAGGCGTAGGTGGCCACAATGACCGACATCGTCAAGATCCCCTTCCACGGCGGATACCTCCACACCGCTCTCGACGATGGCGGCGAGCCCGTCGTCATCCTCAAGCCCACTATCACCGGCATGGGCCTGGACTGGTCCGCCCAGTACACGAAGCTTCAGCGCAGGTCATGGGCAACCGTTGGGCAGACACCAACGGTTGCCGCTGACGGCAAGACGCGCCTGATGGACAGCGTGGGCCTTGACACGTGGTCGATGCTGCTCGCGAACATCGATGAGAACAAGGTCAACGAGGGCGCGCGTCCGATCGTCATCGCCTACCAGAAGGAATCCGCCCAGGCTCTGCGCAACTACTGGACCCAGGGCGGCGCCATCAACCCGCGTGCCACCGCCAGCCAGCTCGACGAGCTCAGCGAAGACATCCAGCGCGCCAAGGGCGCCGCCGAGGTCATCGCCATCCTCGCCGGGGCCGGCGTCGGAGACCGCGGCTACTGGGACGCTTGCAGCAGGCGCCTCACCGGACGCCTCATGGGAGAGACTCCCCAGTTCGACCCGCTGACCAAGCCGCTCACCGTCTCCCTGTACCTGGAGAGCAAGGGGCTCCCCGGATCTACCATCAGGAGCGTCGCCCCGCAGTTCGGCAAGTCACTCAAGCAGCTCTACCTCTCGATGTACAACGAGGTTCCGCCGCAGATCGAGGACCTCGTAGGCAGGCACCTGGTGTCTGTGGCCCAGTACCAGGAGCGGCATAGACCACTTTTTGACCAGGTGTACAGCGCGCTCGCCGTCGTCTAACCCGCTCACTGCCTCCCGGCATCCACTTCAAGACGTAGGGAAGTCTGCCCCCGTCCCCTTCTGGGCGGGGGCTTTCTGCTGCCCATACTGTCCTGCTATGACCGGTAACCCGTGGGACTCCTGATGCGTCCCATGATCGTGTCCCGGCTCCGCGAGGGGGAGCCGGGGCCTGCTGCTCAGTCGCTCACCAGCCGATTGCAAGTCACACCGCTAATTATGGGCAGCCGATACCTATTTTTCGGAGGTCACATGACTGCGACAGCCCGACTTGGGAAGCGCCTCGCTCTGGCAGTTCTGGCAGGACTCATTCTGCTCGGGGCCGGGTTCGCCACGGACGCAGCCGACGTCGACGTACTCGCCGGATCCGGGTTGCCCATCAGGATCACGCTCACCAACACTGCGGAGACGCCCGACGCGGCAAGGTCGTAGAGCGACCTGGAAATGCGAAAAAGCCCCGCCGCTCAGAAGAGCGGCGGGGCTTCCGTGTTCCCGCAGGGCGGGTCAGCTGCAGCATCGTCCCCAGGGGAGGGGGCCGTACCAGGCCAGCGTACGGGGAAGGCTCCCGGAGGCGGGGGTGAATCGGCTCGGTTGCCAGCGCTGGTTATGCCAGTCCGTTATACATGACAACCGGCGCTACGCGTGATACGTCCGATACGCACAGTGGTCCCTGAAGTTCGGCCCCCGCGAGGGTGGGGCCGGGCCACCACACCCGACTCCCCGAGAGGAAACCGATGCCGCTTTCCGAAAGGCGCGACCAGTACAACCGCACCCCCCGAAGTCACAGCCGCCTCGCCGGAGCTACCAACCCCAGCCCCATCTGGGCTCATACAGGTGCACGATGAGCACCTTCCACGCCCGCGCCGTGGCCTGGCGTATGGCGATCACCCTGGCCATGTTCACACTGGCCGGACTGGCCGCGGCACTGGACCGGCCTCGCATGTGGCCGGTTGTCGTCGCCGCCAGCTTCTGCATCTGGTTTGCCTACTGGCTGCACCACAGTACGGCCACCTTCGCCGATCCCCAGCAGCTACGCGCGCTACAGGCAGCAGCCAAGGCAATACCTCCGGACGCGGTGCTTTGGCATGACGGCATGCTGCTACAGGTGAGCAAACCATCATGGGGGGAGAGGGAGATGACGATCTACCGCACCACCGAGGCGGACAGAGCCGAGGCTCGTGCCGATCTATCGGCCGGAGCGCGGATCACCACGGTGATGTATGAGATGTTCGTCATCCGGGGCCGTTACATGATCACCGGCATACGAGGCGCCCACACTGCCGAATCCGATACGGACGGTTCACTGAAGTTCATTGCTTCACCGAAGACGTCGACCTACAAGCGGATACGGGCATTGCGGGCCGCCGGCCGATCAGGTGCCCTACACGTCACTCCTGAAGAAATCGCTGGCCTGCTACACCAGCTTCAACACGCCGAGCAGCTGTAGGCCGCAAGCCCGAGGACCTGCTGCATGGCGATGAGGTGCCCCGCCCGGTTCGAAAGCCAGACGGGGCGCTTCACGTTCGACCCCTCACAACGAGGAGCGCCCCTGCCCTCTCCGAGGGCAGGGGCAGACAAGTAGTTACTCAGGCTGATAGTCCGGGTTGGCTCGGACCAGCTGCCGTAGGGCGATCTTGCCCAAGGACAGCAGGAGAAGGTTGGCGGGGTCTGTCCAATCACCCCACCCTTCCTGCCGGTACTCGTCTCCCAGTTTCTGGATCTCGGTCGGATCGCACTCCATGAAGTTGGCGACGTGGCGCACCGCTTCCCACAACTCGTGCAGCTTTTCTTCTTGGGCGCCCATGGCGTCTCCCGCTATCTAGATCGGATAGGCGGGTGCACCATGCACCATCCGGTGCGCTTAGCGCAGGCTCCGTTTTTCCACCCCTCGTCCGGGATGCGAACAGGCAGGTCAGCCCATCGGGTACGGGCCGCGCGCGGCCTGGGGTGGGTCGGACTTCACGGCGTTCGGCACGGCGTACACGACGCCCAGCGCGCCGAGCACTGCCAGCGCGATGGTCACCCACTCGCCGTACACGATGACGCCGTCGTCGACGGCGGTGACGAGCGACGCCGTGCCCGCCGCGACACCGCCGACGATGGACTTGGCCATACTTCCGATCTTCATGTTTTGCTCCCTCATCTGAGGTGGGATTTCTGAAACCCGCCCGCGTTCGAGCTGGTCAGACGGTGGCGGCATATTCGCTGGCATGAAATCGGGTTCCTCGTCGCGCTGGGCGACAGCAACCAGGTAGGCGAGGAGCGCACCCTCGATCACGGCGCGGCGGGGCTGCTGACCTCCAGGCGGACGGTGATCCCCTCGATCGCCGCCTCGATCCGCGCCATCAGGGCGTCCACGTCGATCTCGTCATCGCGGGCCGCCAGCGCCACGGCCAGCTCACGGATGGTCGCGGACTGCGCGTCGAGCCGGGCGAGGATCTCCCGGTTCCGGGCGTAGCCGTCTTTGCCGTAGGCCCAGATCTGCCGGAACGCGCTCTTGGGGTCGATCTTCTGCCCCGGCTCCAGGATCTTCTCCTTGGCCGCCCAGACGTCCTCGGTGACGGTGTGGGTGAACCGCTCGAACACGGCGTCGGCGATCTCTTTCGCGGTCGGCATGTCTTCTCCGCTCATGAGCCGGGCGACCTCGGCCCGGAAGGTGGTCATGTTGATCGAGTGCGGGTCGGGCTTGGAGGCGTTGACCTCCTTGTGGCCCTTCACCACCGAGGCCGACAGGCCGAACTCCTTGCAGAGCTCGGCGCACAGCTTCCGGTAGGAGTCGAGCTGGACGGCCGGCCATGGCGTCTTGCCGTCGTTCTCGGCCTCGATGCCGATCGAGTGCCCGTTGGTGTGGCCCAGCGATGTGCTGGGCGCGTTGTGCCAGCACCGCCCGGCGGCGACGACGTAGATCCTGCCGTCGCGCCGTAGCCAGATCTGCGACAGTGGCCCGGCCAGTCCCGGCCGCCCGTCGCGGACCACATGCATGTCGCCCCACCCCGCGGTGTGGTGACACACAACGCCGTCGACCTCCGGTTGGGGGCCGTGGCCGCGGGTGCGCCACCCGAGGACCTCGGTGACCGGGTAGCCGGTCCGTCGAGCGACGTCGGCGAGCTGAGTGAGGTACGGCATCAGTCCTCCAGGTTCTCCAGGTTCACGGTCTTCATGGGCTGTCGTCCTCACTGCTCGTCACGGGCACCAGCCCGGCGTCCCTGACCTGCCGGGTCAGCCGCGCGACCTGCCGTTGCAATGCGTTGATTTGCGCGGCCTGCCGATCGATCTCGGCTTGCATCCGCGTCAGAGTGGCCTCGTAGAAGGCCTTCGCACGGTCGTAGGCGCCGGCCTCGATCTGTCGGAGCGCGGTGCGCTCGTCGGCCTCGGTTTTCGTCTGGCTGGTGCGGGCCGTGGTCCGGGCGGTGTAGATGGCCGCGACGATGCTCGCGATCGCGCCGATCGCGGCCACGAGGACGGAGGTCGGATCCATTACGGCCGCCGCGGTGGTTCAGGCCAGGAAGAGATCACGGCGACGAATCCCGCGAAGCTCAACCAGATGACCGCAGAGACGTAGCCGCGAGGAATCTCGCCGAGCAGGAATCCTGTGAGGTAGAGGCAGCCCCAGCCGACTTTCAGCCAAGACGCGGCGATGAACGCGGGGCGGTCCTCGGTCATGACCGTCTGGACGAGGCAGAGCAGGCCCACCATGGCCCACAGAGCCGCCCACGCCCGCAGCGGCAGGATGGTGGCCAGGAACGCGTACGACGGCAGAGCGCGCGTCTCAGCGGGTGCGCTGGCGAGGCTGACGGCGAACACGAGGTCGACCAGCGCGAAGAAGCACAGCGCCGCCCCTCGATGCCCGATCCGGTGCCGTAGACCCTGCCACCACGTGAGCGCTCTATTCATGGCATCGGGATGACGATGATGTCGCGCGAGGCGATGTCAGCCGTGTCGGGGTCGGTGCCAGCGCTGGTGAGGTGCTGGGTGCGGATGTAGTACAGGACGCCCGGGGACAGCCCATCGAGCAGGCTCACCCGGCTGCCGTACTGGAACTCCGTGTTCTCGGCCGCAGACCCATAGCCGCGGACGGTCACGGACGGGGCCAGGACCTCCGTTCCCGCGCTGCTGTCTCGGAACAGTTGAGGGGCCAGGAAGACCCTGTCTCGAGCGCTGGCGCCGTTGTCTCGGAATCCGCCGCCGATCGTCAGCCGGACCCGGCCGGACGGCGGGGCGACGAAGTACACGCCGACCTCTGGCGACCCGGTCTCGTACGCGGTGCTCACCAGATTGGCCAGGATGGTGTCCTCGTGGAAGAACGCCGTCTGGCCGCTCGGCCGCAAGGTGTTGTCTGCCGCGGTCATGGGATCGGCACCACCGTGATGTCTCGGCACGCGATGTCAGCCGTAGTCGTCCCAGCGTCGGGCACCTGCACCACGTACTTGACGACCGCGTAGTACACCACCCCCGGCGTCAGGCCCTCCAGCACGGACTCGCGGGAGCCGTAGGTGTGCCCGGATGAGCAGTTGTCGGATCCCCACCCCCGGCTGGTGACTCCGGGCACCAGGACCACCGCGCCGCTCGAGGTTCCGACCCGGACCTCCGGGGACAGGGAGATCCTGTCGGCGCCTGCGGAGTTGCCCATCCCTCCGCCGACGATGATCAGCACCCGGCCCGACGTCGGCGCGACGAACGTCAGCTCGACCGCAGGTGACCCGGCGATGTAGCTGGTGTTGGCCGGGTTCGCGATGGCGGTGATGTCCTGGCTCCACTTCGGCGGAGGGAAGTCCAGGGCCTTCACGGTCTGGCCGGCGTAGTTGCCTCCGAGCGGGGTCGGGCAGACGGTGAGATCGCGCTGCTGCAGGTCCGCCGTCGACCCGCCGGACACCTTGTGCATGGTCTGCACGTAGTAGGTGGTGCCGCCGGTAAGGCCGGTCAGCAGCGTCGTCCGGGACCGGTAGATGAACGAGGTGATCTCACCGGGGGTGCCGACGCCTCGGGTGGTGACGTCCGCGGACAGCACCACGCTGCCGCCGGAGCTGCCGACGCGAACCTCCGGCGCGAGGTGCACACGGTTGATGCCGCCGTTATCTCGCGCGGACAGGCCCACAGACAGCAGCACCGCGCCAGACGTGGGCGCGACGAACGTCGCGGACACGACCGGGGATCCGACGATGAACGACGTGCTGCTGATGTCGTTGATCGCTGTGCTGTCGGACGCGGTCACCGCCCGCGGGAAGTCGTTCGGCCGGATCTTGGCGCCGATGAGGGTGTCCGGCATGGGTCTCCTCCCTTCAGAGTGCGTAGATGGCTGGGCGAAACAGCTGGACGGCGGCGCCGGTGGAGTGGGTTTTGACGACACCGTTGACGCTGCGCACGACAGTGAGGGTCTGCGGGCTGGAGCTGCCGGAGATCGCGGTGACCGTCATGCGCTCGCCGCCGATCATCACGTCGAACGGGAACTCTGCGCCTGAGGTAGTCCAGAGCGGGCCCACGGTCGTGGCCACGTCCGCGCCGGTCTCCGTCGTCGTCAGGTCTTCTGCCAGCGTGCTGGAGTGCGGCCCATAGCGGTCGGAGTCGTAGGCGGCGACCTGGTAGGGCGACTCCGGCGAGCAGTTGATGACCAGGGTGTGCTCGTAGTTGCCGAGCTCCTCGGCGTAGCCCTGGGCAAGCTGGCTGATGTCCTCCGGCGGGAGCCAGGAAGGCGGGTTGGCGATGGTGAGGCGGTCGCCCACCTCCAGCTCGTGAGCATCCTCCGTCTGCGTGGCATCTCCGGCGAACGAGGGGTGGGCGAGGTTGATGCTGATGGTCGGATACCGCGCCTCGTCCACCGTCCCCAGGTGCAGCCGCCACCCCGCCTGGTCGAACAGGTCGAGGTCGTACTCGACGTTGACGGTGACCTCGGCGTCGTAGCGGCCCACCCCGGCCGGCGGGACGAGTACGGACAGAGGGCCGGTCTCCAGCACCGTCCGCGCCGAGCTCCCGCCCTCGCGGGTCACGGTGACGTCGTTGCGGACATTTTGATCGTCGTCGACCGGGGACGGCGCCTCGGCCAGCTCGTGCGCCTCGTAGTCCAGCGCCAGCGCGGGCACCTGGTTGTAGAGGCTGGCGCGGGTGCGGTAACCCAACCCGAGCATGTCCCTCGGCTCGAACAGCACCCCATCGTCAGCGGCGGCGGCCTCCCGAATCAGAGTGATCAACGGGTTTGGTCGCTGCACCCCCATCCGCGTGGAGTCGTCCAGATCGCCGATCGGCCGGAACGCGATGCCCTCCTCACGGCAGAGCCGCTGCACCCGCCGCCCGGCCCTCTCCCCAGCCCACGCCTCCAGCTGCGGGCCGAGGTCAAACAGGGTGGTCACCGCGTTCTGCAGGGACACGTGGCCGATCGCGACGTCCGCGATCCCGCCGGCGGGGGAAACCGTGATGGTCCCGGTCCTTCCCACGGTGTTGGCGGCCAGCGTCCCGGAGGTACTCAGTCCGGACACTGCACCCGGCTCCAGCGTCAAGAGGTTCCAGTCGATGTTGGCGCCGTTCTGAGTCAGCTCCACGCTGACCAGGAGGAGTTCGCCGTTCACGCCGAAGGAGATCGCGCCGGAGGTGAACAGGGAGCCGCCGACCCCGTCGAACGCACGCAGGCCAAGGGTTCCGCCTGTCCCGTAGAACACCTCCCACCGGCGCACTGTGCCGGTGCCGTAGAACATCACCACGACCTGGCCGTCCTCCGCCCCGCCGGCGGGCACGGCCATGAGGAACCGGATCTGGGTCAGGCCGGTGTCGGTGTACTGCGGGACCGGGCCCCGAAGCTCCGCGCCGTTGAGGGTCACGATCGGGTGGCTCGCGACGAAGGCGTCGAAGGAGGCGAACTCCGGGCTGCCGGTGATGGACATGGCGCCGTGGTTCAGCGCAGGGGCCATGCTGGTGGAGCCCTCCGCATCCTCGAACGGCCAGTACGCCACCAGCCCCGCCGTGTCGAAGATCCGACCCCGGTAGAGCGCGGACCCCAGGATCGACGAGCCCTGTGTCAGTCGGCGCAGTACCCCGGACGCCTCGACCGGCACGTACACGTCCCGCCCGGTCAGGTCCCACCGCGGCGGCCAGCTGCTGACCTCGCCGTGGAACCGGTAGTGCCGGTTGCTGATCTCGGCGCCTCCGGCGATTGTCCAGGTGTTCGGCGAGCTCGCCGTGTCCGCGACCGAGCTCGCGCCCGCCGTCTGGATCGTGAAGTCGGGGTTCGCGACCACCGTGCCGCCGATGCCATTGCGCAGCTGGAAGGCGTAGCATCTGCCGATCGTGCCGCCCCCGGGCAGGTCCGTGATGTCCCCGACCTCCATCACGGCCGTGGAGTTGAAAATGCTGGTGGTGCCTGCGGTGACCACCGCATCGCCGAGCTGAGTCCAGGAGCCGGAGATGTCGGGCGCGGTGTAGAACGTGACCGTGTTCCCCGCGGCGCCGTTGTTGACGTCCAGCGTGACCCGTAGCGCCAGGCGGCCGGAGGCGGGCACCGGTATTAGCGCGGTGGCGGTCTTGGTGATGGTCGCTGTGCCGTTCGCCGACCAGACCAGCGTTAGCAGCCCGCCTTCCATGTAGAACGCCCACGACCGCTGATTACCGGTGACCTTGAACTTCGCGGCGAGGTCCGCGATGTCTCGCCAGTCGTCGAGCCGGACGTCGATGCGGATGTCGATGTCCCCGGTGACGCTGGTGGCCACTGAGTCGGGGCAGGTGGCCTCATCACCATCCCCGCCGGGCAGGGCAAGGTAGGTGGGCCCTCGCTCCACAGCGATCCGTATCGGGGTGTTGCGGGCCAGCTGCCCGTAGTAGGGCCCGGTCGGATTCCTCGGCGAGTAGCGGCCGTCCCTGTTGTTCAGGGTCAGGGTCGCGGTCGAGCGGTCGACCTGGGCGGCCTCATCTGCCCGGCCGCGCGAGATGTTCGCCATGTCGCGCCGGTACACATGACCCAGCGCCGTGAGGTCCACCCACGTGCCCCCCACGTACAGCTCGACCACCAGCGGCAGCACGGTCTCCGGAAACGCCATCATGACCTCCCCAACACCAGCTGGACGTCGCCACCGCGGACCCGGACCGCGCGTCGCAGGATCTCCACCAGCAGGTCATCCAGACGGGTGCCACCCGAGCGGATCTCCAGCACCACCCGGCCGCCGCTCCCGCCGCCGCCGGCGAGCATCGCCGCGGACTGCCCGGCCGAGGTCACCTGGGAGCCGAAGGGCAACCGCACCAGTTCGGGCCCCTGCTCGCCGAGCAGGGTCAGGCCGCCGGCGATCCCGCCGGACGCCCGAGGTTGGGCCGCCTCCAGCTTCTTGTTGTAGGCCTCGGCTTTCTTGTTGTAGGCGAGGTCCTTCCTTTCCGTCTCCAGGACGGTCTTGACCTTCTTCGGGATCAGCCCGTACCGATCAGCCAGCGCTTTGGCCTGCTTGCTGGTGAGACCCATGGCCCGCGCCATCTTGATGAACTCCGCGCGCTGCTCGGCCATCTTCTTCACGATCGAGGACACCGGCTTGCCCAGCTCCCGCATCGCGACCACCACGTCCTGGGCGCCCTCGGCCAGGGCCAGGAGGGCGCCGCGGTTCTCCCGCCCGGCCGCCGTGGTCATGGACAAGGTCCGCTTGTTGTCCTTCAGGCTCTTGCGGGCGGCATCCCACGCGGCCTCGTAGGCGGTCAGGGCACGTTCCTGGCCGAAGATGCCGGACGTGAGCTTGTCCATGCCGTCTCGCAGGGTCACGATCTCCCGCAGGGCCTTCGTGAGGTCCTTGAGCGGCTCGACAACCTCCCGCAGACCGCCACCACCACCGGCCTGGCGGAACGCCATCGACGTGGAGTTGAACCCGCTGCCGCCGCCCTGGTTGGACAACATGGCGCGGGTCGTGCCCGCCGGGATGACGTTGGATCCGAACGGCAGCCGCACCAGCTCCGGGCCCTGCTCGCCGACGAGGGCTGTGGACCCGCCCGCGCCGGACACTCCGCCGGAGGCGAACGCGGAGGCGGCGCCGATGATGCCGCCGTGCGCCCGGTCGTAGGCGCCCCGCGACGGAATGCCGTTGAGGATGGAGCGGCCGGTGCTGCTGTAGGCGACCGTGACGTGCACGACCTTGCCCCGCAAGCTGTTGATCTCCGCCTGGGCGCGGCGCTTCGCAGCCAGCAGCTGGGAGATCTCGGCCTGGAGTTTCGCCCGCCTGGTCTTGGTGAGGTTCGGGTCCTTTAGCTGCTTCTTCGCTTTCGCGACCTTCGCGTCGAGGTCACGGATGTCTCCCTCGAGCTTGACGATCTTGGGGAAGTTCTCGACGTCTTCCCGGAAGGCGCCCACCTCGTTGCGGGTCTGCTGGATCGACGCGGCCATCGCCGCGGCTGCGTCCTGCCACGGGCCCGGGATCTTCGCGGCGGTCTCCATGAGCGCCTGGGCGCCGGCCAGGATCCCGTCGTAGAAGTCCAGCCCGGCGAGCAGGACGGTGCGGAACGCGCCGGTCAGGGTGGACAGGAAGTTGATCACCATGGGGAGGGTGCGCAGCAGGGTCACGAAGACGATCGCGAAGAGATCGCGGTTCTCGGACACCGTGGAGGCCATGTTGATGAAGGCATCCGAGATCTCGGCGAACAGGCCGGGCAGCATCGGGCCGATCTGGTCGAGTATCTGGCCGAAGGTGGTCATGATCGGCGCTACGGCGGGCTTGAGCTGTAGAAACGCCTCACCAAGATCTTTAACGAAGCGCTTCAACGGCCCCTGAGCGATCTTCATTCCTTGGGTGATGACAGGCTCGAACTCCCGTCCCACACTCCGCAGGGTGGAGCGCACCGTGTCCAGCACCGGCAGAAGCGGCTGAGACGCCCGCTTCATCCCATCGACGATGTCCCGGCCTGTCTCCCGCCACTGAGTGCGCAGTTTCTCAGCCTGCTTGTTGGACTCCGCGACCCGCTTCTGCTCGGCCTTGGACCACTCCTTGTTGACCTCCTCGACACGGAACAGCGCCATCGCGCCGGCGCCGACCAGTCCAGCACCGATTCCGCCGATGATGCCGCCACTGATCACCGTGCCCAGCATCGGGCCGAGGGCCGTCCCGATCACCCCCGCCAGGACGGCCGGGACGACCATCGACATGGCGCCCTTCAGCGCGCCCTGTAGCGCCGCCCCCAGGGCGCCCTTCAGCGCGCCCGCACCCGAGGCGATTCCGCCGCCGATGCCAGACACAAGGCGGCGACCCAGGCCCTGGCCGTCGCGCTCGCTGAACATGCCGGTCAGGCGGGCCCGTACCCGGGACGCGGTCTGATCCATGGAGCGGGTGACCGACTCCTGCACACTGCGGAACGCCCTCGACAGGCGGTTGGTATCGCCATCGACATCGGCGATCGCGTCGCGCATCCCCCGGGTGAGGGCGTCACGGATGTGACCGAACGCGGTGGTGCCGACCTTCCCGACATCCCGGTACGTCCGGCCGAGATCGGCGGCGTCGCGCTTCGCCTCCGCGACCGCGGGCTTCGCCTTGTTCTTGCTGGTGATGACGATCTCGACCTCGTTTGCCACCTGTCACACCTCCTCTCCCAGGTCGTCCGGTCCGGCCAGTTCTTCCAGGCGCAGCAGCCGCAGCAGCCCGGCATCCTCGGCCAGCAGCTGGCTCGGCAGGCACCCGAAGCGCTGGCACTGCGCGAGGATCCATCGCGCCTCGATCAGCTCACCGGGCTCGGTGACAGCACCTCCATCGGGAGCGATTCCTCCAGGGACGGCTCGCCATCGGGCGATGGCTGCTCCAAAGGGGCGGCGACCCCGGCGATGTGCTCAGCCCACGTCGAGATGATCTCTCGCACGAACGCGATGTCCTGGCCGATGAACCCCTCGAAGGTGCAAGGCACCGGCTCGTCGGTGTCCTCGTCCTCCAGGTTCCAGTCCACGAGGACCGTCGAGAACTCACGGAACAGCTCCCGCATCTCCTCGATGTCCTTCGCCGTGAATCCCCCCGAGAGGCCGCCTTCAAGTAGCGGCCCGAACTCCAGGAACCGCTCAACGCTGATGGAGCGGGCGCGGACCTCCAGTCCGTCGAACTCGCCGTCGGCCCAGGTGAGCTTGAACGTCTTCTTGCGCTTGTAGCCCACGGTCAGCTCCAGGTGGGGACGGTGCCATCGGCGAGGACGCCAGGCGCCGAGAACGTGAGCGACCCATCGGCGGCCCTGGTCAACGCGTAGTCCGTGAACAGGCACTCGTTCGCGAGCGTCTGACCGGAGATCGTGAGGGTCACGGTGCGCGCCACCGACGTGCTGGGCACTGTCTTCAACACCGCGTGACTGGCACCGGCGGCGTCGTTGAACACCCCGTTCAACGTGATGCTGAAGTCGGCCAGCAGGAGCAGCCGCTCCATGGCCGACTTGTCAACGCCGGTCACATCCTGGACGCCCCTGGGCGAGGCGAATTCAAAGTTGGTGACGTCGTTTTTGATGGCGCACACGGAGCCGCTGGAGTCATCCACGCTCAGCGTGGTCCACCCCATGCCTGCCTCTTTGGCCATGACCTATCCCCTCTCGATCGCTCGGTTCAGCCGGGCCTGATGCTCGGCGAAGTCCTCCACCCAGTCCGCAGGCCGCACGTGCCGGCGGATCAGGCCCAGGCGTTGCCGCCAGTCGCCGCCCTGCACGAGGTAGGTCTCCGGCCGGGTGCGGTGGTCGGCGAAGCACCGCTGATGCGGCTCGAAGCGGAACACGGTCAGCCCGGCCGCGGTGCGCTGCTCGCGATGCGTCCGCCCCGAGGCGTACCGGATGTAGTGCGCCTGCCGCCGGCCGAGCTCGGTGGACTCATCGACGGCGGTCTGCCAGCCATGCCGCCACGCGGCGCAGCCGACCAGCTCGCACGCCGCCCGCACCAGCTGATCCGGCGGGGCGACGATCCGGTACGTCTGCATGGCCCCCACGGGCAGCGCCGGAGCGATGCGGTTGATCGGTCTCATGCGCCCTCACGCTCCTTTCGGCCCTCGACAGCTGGCGGTCGGGGCCCGGTGCGGATCGGCGCCCGGGCGGCGCCCTGCGACGACGGGGACCAAGCCGCATGCTCCAGACGCAGGAACCCGGCCCGGCTCTCGGCCGCCACCAGCGCCTTGGCGCCCGCGATGTAGGGCAGCCCGACCAGATCCCACGCCTCGACCGGGACGGCCACGATGGGGCCGCCGGTCTCCTGGTAGAGGGCGACGGTGCCGGTGGTGCACGGGATCGTGACGGCCATCAGAAGCTCACCGCCGTCTCGTTGCGGCAGACCAGGACGGCGAACTGCGCGTTGCTGAAGGTCCCGGTCGTCACGACCCGCAGGTAGCGCTCGACCGTGAGACCGGCGGCGGTGGCGATGCGCTGGCTGGTGATGCCGGTGGCCGCGGTGAAGCCTCCGCCGACCACGTCGGCCCACGTGTCCGCTCCGCCGTTGTCGCTGGACTCCTGGATTTTGACCGTGGCCGAGGTGCCGGTGAAGGCGAACACGTGAAGGTACGCCTGCAGGCCGTGAGCGGTCGACGCCCCGTGGTCCACCGATGACCCGTTCGCAGCCCCCGTGTCGGTCCGTACGCCTGCGGTGAGCTGCCGCCCCCACTCCAGGCCGTAGCCGTTCGCGAGGGCCTGCACGGCGACCGTGAGGCTCCCGTCCGCACCCCTGGTGGGGTCGTAGTTGATCTGCTTACCGACCAGCGCCGCACCCGCGCCACCGAGCGCCGCCCCTCGGCAGTAGGTGACAACCTGATCAGCCGTCGGCAGCGCGGACAGTCGGGGGTGCGCCTGGCCGACCGCCGGGTTGAAGAATGCGCTGTACTCGATCGCCCCGTCGCGCAGGCCGCCGATCCGCTCGAAGGCCTCCTTGTCGATGCCGGTGACGTCCAGGGCGGCCGGGCCGCCGCCGATCCGGCCGAGGCTGCCGATGTCGCCGGACAGGTTGTAGCCAGCGACGAACAGCCGGTCGCCCATGCCGCTCTGCTTAGCCATCGGTGCTCACCTCCGTGACGGGCACCAGGGGTCCACTCGGATGGCCCTGGTTGCGGTGGGTGGCCAGGTGGCCGAGGTCAGCTCGGCGGTCGTTGAGCAGCGCCTCGTACGCCTGCGTGGCGGCCACGATCCATCCGACAGGGACGTCGGTTATGTACTCGGCATGGATAGCCACGCCGCGTCGGGATGCTGACACGACTGGCCGATGGATCTCGGCGTCTCTCACGCTGTGGTGCCAGCGGACGACGGTGCCGTCCATAACGGTCGGCGTAACGGTGACGACCGGGTCGCCGGTCGCGTCGATGTTCATGGCACCTGCTCCCATACGTCGTTCACGATCACCGGGACGACGAGCGTCATCACCCGCAGCAGCTTGGAGTCGTGCTGGATGTAGCCCGCCTGCGCACTCAGCGACGTTCCGGCCTGGCCGAGCAGGTCCACGTTGCGGACGCTGCCGCCGAGCGTGAAGTCCCCGGAGTAGGCCGACATCAGCGCATCCGTGGCGGCCAGCATGTTCGGGTCGATCGCGTCCGCGGGCTCCTGTTCGGCGCCGGTGTAGATCCGCACGTTGAACACCAGCCGGGCGCTCGTCGAGGCCAGCCCGGACCCGGTCGGCACTGGCGCGATGGAGTCCACCCACACCGCCGCTGTGAGCCCGTTCCCGGGCGCGTTCTTCGGCTCGTGGCTGTTGACTCGCTCGAACAGGCCCAGCGCCAGGGCGTGCGAGGTGATGCCGTCGAGGATGGTCGTGGCGTCGAGGGACATGGTCAGCCGCTACCGCGTGCGAGGTAGCCCTGTACGGGAGGCAGGGACGACACGGTGGCCTCGTCCGGGGTGGTGACGGGCTCCCCGGTCTCCGGGTCAAGCACCCACTCGTCGTTCTCGTCGAGGGTGATCACGTGCAGGACGCGCCGCACGGGCACCTCGTTGAAGACCTCCAGCACGCGCCCGGTGGACAGGGGGATGGATTCCGCCGTGCACCACGACAGCAGCGCCATGTACGGCGGGGATGTCATGTGCTCCGGCTTGGTCCGGATCTCCACGGTCAGGTACGGCACAGGTCCTCCAGGTGTGGTCATTGCATGCGCCCCAGGTACCGCTTCAGGGTTCCCTGGGCGATGGCGGGCCCCTTCTTGATCAGGTGCTGGGCGACGCGGCGGAACGTGAAGTAGCCCGTGAACCGCGTGACGGGCGCGTTCCTGCTGCCGGTGCCCTCCAGCCAGTGCCCATAGATCACCCGGTCGTCGTACAGCACCCGAGCGGATCCGATCGCCCGGTTCCGGATGCGGCTCTGGTAGTAGCCCGTCGGGTTGCGCAACACCCGATGCAGCGTGAAGTGGATGTCGCGAAATCCCTGCTCGGCGACGTCGTCGACGACGGCCTCGGCGAAGTCGTCGAGCGCCGCCGCAGCGCGGCCGTCGAAGAGCGGTCCCTCGATCTCGACGGTCCCGTGGACCTCCAGCACGTCACACCCCCCGGATCCGGGCCTTGCGGCCGTAGGCGGTGGTGGCGTCGTCCCAGAGCTGGCGGAGCCCACGGCCGGACGCCTCACGCTGGTTCTCACCGGCCCCGGCGACCCGCGCGTACCCGGCCTGCTCCTGCAGCAGCTGCGTCAGCGCCAGGGCGATGGCGAGGTCGCGTACGAGGCCGGGCACCAGGTGCCGGGTGATGGCCGCCGCGCTCTCATGGGTCGCGGCGGTGGTGCCGAGGGCGCCCCGCTCCACGGTGAGGGTGCGGGCGGCGTAGATGTCGGCGCCGGCGGTGTGCGCGGCCAGCACGCTGCCGTCCCAGGCGCGCTTGACGATCAGGTTGTTGCCCGCGATGTCGACGATGAGCATCCGCTCGGCGTCCACCAGGAGCACCTCGTCCACGGCGTACGCCGAGCCGGTGGTGACGGCCACCATCACCGCCGCGGCGGACGCGCCCAGGTTCGCCCCGAGGTTCTGACCGGTGTCGAGCAGGCCCCGCCCGGTGACGATCATCCGCTCCGAGCTCACCCGGATGATGTCGCCCACCCCGACCGCAGCGGAGTCCGTGACGTCGACTGTGGTCTCGGACGCGTCGAGCGCCTCGGCCAGCGCCCCGGCCGGCCCGCTGTCGTCGGAGTAGAAGATGCCGGTGATGGCGATGTTCCGCTGGTGGCTGGAGCCGCCGCCGAACGCCGCCGTGCTGGCCAGGTTGAGCTCGACGTGGGTGTACGGCGGCCCGGCGTCCGGCCGAAGCAGATAGTCCCCGGGAGCGATGGCCGTGCCGCCCGCGAACAGCTCGCTGACGGAAACGACCTCGTGCTGGTCGAGCCACAGCCGCCACGGCCGCGCCCCCTGCGCGTTCGGCCAGTCGAAGGTCCGGGTGCCGGTCCACGGGTAGAAGCGGCGGTGCAGGCGGCCCTCGATCGCGTCGGTGGCAGCCTCGATCGCCCGGTCCACCTGGCGGTTGGTGCGCGCGGTCTCCGCGACGTCCAGGGCCCGCTTGACGTCCTCGCGAGTGCAATACCAGATGCTCATCGTCACGTCCTCACTCAGTCGCGCGGGTACTGCCATCCGTCGAAGCTGCAGTGCAAGACCCCGCCGGGCCCCGACCGGAGCGGTTCGCCGTCGTTCGGACACGCCGTCGGCGGGCGCTCCCGTTCGGCCTGCCGGTCGGCCGTCGCCTCCCGGGCGATGTCGAGCAGCGTCCGCCACCCACCGGGGGTACTGACGGTGGGCGTCCTGGTGACAGTCGCCTCAGCGAGCACCTCGACCGCCGCCGTGAGGCTCGCTGAGCGCCCAGCCACGGCCTCCACGCTCAGCGCGGCGCTGGCGGTCGCCGAGGCGGCGCCGACAGCCGTATTCACCCCGGCCGCTGATAGGGCCGCGATGAGAGTCTGCGTCACCTCACCCTCGACCTGGGCGCCGCCCGGCAGCGTGCTGGCCGAGGATCCAGGCGCACCATCCCAGGTCGCGCCGGGGCTGTCGCCGTCGAAGTAGTCCTCAACCTGGCTGGCCTGCTCGATCAGCAGCATGGTGCAGTCCACCGTGTTGATCGAGTAGTTGATGCCGTCCAAGATCAGACGTACGCTCGCGGCTCCCACAGGGGCAATCCCGGTAATCGACGCACGCGACACCACGTTCAACGTGACCGTGTAGCTGGAGCTCGGGTACCCGATCGGACTGCCGCCCGCGTTCAACCACTCGAAGTAGATCGTGCCGCCACCGGAGAAGTTGCTCGGCCGCAGGTAGACGCTGACCGTGTACTCCAGTCCCGCCGTGACCTGCCCGCCGGGGGTGCGGATGAACGTGCCGGAGGTATAGCGGGCAGCGAAGGGCCGATCGAACCCCGAGACAGCGGTACGAGTGGGAGCGGCCTCACCCGCCCAGCCCGTGTCATCGTTCGTCAAGCACGGGTTGATGCACGCGTTGTGGCGGTCGGCCACGTCCCCTCCTCTCTTGGTGCGGTCGTCCGGCTGGTCAGGCGGCGATGGGGGTGTACGCCAGGGTCAGTGTGGTGAGAGTGAGCGTGTCGCCCGAGGTGACGTCCTTCGGCGCGGTCAGCGCCGCGGACTCCAGGAAGTTGCCGCCACTCGCGGCGTCCCACAGGCTGATGTGGCTGATCGTCTCTGTCGCGGTCATCGAGTAGCCGGCCAGCGACGACAAGGCCATCGCCCCGGCCGACGGCGCGGCGAACGTCACCTGGTTGCGGGTCGTCACCGCGCTGGCGTTGGCTGTGCCCGCCGCCCCGGGATCACCGGTGTGGAGCTTGACGAACACGCCCGACGGCGCGGTGTAGTTCGTCCCCCGGAACAGGTTCAGCAGCCCGTGCGCGTGGGCCGAGGCCAGCCCGGCGGTCACGAGCTCGCCCCTCGGGTCACCTCAGCCTCGGCGGTGACCTCCAGCGAGGAATCCGCTCCTCCCCCCGCCTTCCTGCTGCGCCGCCTCGCCGCTGGGCGGACGGCCTGCTCGTCGGGCTCGTCCGCCGGGGGCAGCGCCTCGCCGGAGCCATCCCCGGTGAGCTCGTGCTCGGTGCCGTCCGCAGGCGCCTCGACCGGCTCGGTGGGCACGCCGGTGCCCGGATGCTCCCGCTCGGCGGCATTGGTAGGCCCGCCATGGCGGGTGATCTTCGGCATGTTCTCCTCCTCATACGCGTCCTGGGCCGCGTCGCGCCAGGACGCCAGCGCGGGCATGGCCAGCCCGCACCCCACGCACAGCAGCAGGTGGGGCATCTCCACCACGCCCAAGGCGACCTGGCGCAGGTACACCCGCCGGACGTTTGCGAACGCCCGGCAGGTCTCGTTGCCGCACGCGACGTCGAGGAAGGGGCACACCGACCCGCCGCACGCCTCGCTGCGCCCAGCCGCCACGTCAGGCCGCCACCACAGTCGCGCCGTTGTCCAGCGGGATGTAGGTGAGCGACCACTCGACCTGGCCGGTGTTGCTGGCCGCGGCGTTCAAGCCGATGGCGCCAGCTGCGACCACGATCGGGTTGCGCAGGTTCGAGACGCCGCCGCCGGTGGACTTCACCATCGCGTCAGCCGCCAGGCCGGTGATGCCCAGCAGACCGCCGACGGCCAGGCCGTTGCTTTCGACGGTGGCCGACAAGTCGTTGACCGCCCCGGACCCAGAAGGCGTGGCCACGAGCTTGATGGCGTTGGCCTGGGCCTGGATGCCGGTGGTGACCCTGCCGACGATGCTGGTGACGAGCACCCGGCCGCCGGTCACGGTGAACAGCGCCCCGGTCGCGGTCTGTGGCAGGTTCGCCGCGGCCCGGTCGACCTTCGTGCCGAGCATGACCGCGCGCAGCTGGTCGCCCTGAATCATGGTCGACATGGGTCAGACTCCCATCGCGGGCAGGTTCGCCGGCGTCCGCTGCGTCATCAGGTCCCGCGTCACCGCGTTGACCGTGCCGTTGCCGGTCGAGGTGAGCTTGACGAACTTGTAGGTGTCGGACAGGGACGTGGCCGCCACCTCGCAGACCATCGCGTTCTGCGTGGCGGCCGCCGCGGTGGTGACCGTCGCCGCCGCGGCCTGGGTGCGCCGCGTCCAGGCGTCCGAGCCGTTGCCGGTGTTGGTGAAGTACTCGGTCAGGATGGCGAGGTTCTGCGCCCCGGTACCTGCGGCGTCCTTGGCCTCCTGCAGCGTGTAGGTGTCACCAGCGGCGCCCGCGAGGTAGCACAGGAAGGCGATCCCGCCCGCGTCCTTGAGGTTGATCCACACCCCGTCAGCAGCCGGGCTGCTGTTGAACAGCCTGCCGAGCGATTTCTGAGCCATCACGGCTCCTTTCGTCTGTGGTGCCTGTCGGGGCGACACTGCCGACCCGGATGGTGGCTGGCGGTGGGGGTTGAGTGCCGCCGCCAGCCGGGGGTTACCGCGCTTCGATCTCGACGAACGGGCTGAGCGTGGGCCCGCCGTTGGCCGGGGTGATCGCCGACTTGAGCCACGGCTGGCCGTCGACGCGCTGGATGATCCGGTAGGCGGTCTGGTCGTTGCCGAACCGATAGTCCGTCGAGCTCGCGGCGGACATGACCTGCCGGTCGCCAATCAGGTAGTAGGACAGGTCCACGAACGCCAGGTCGGAGCGGGCGCCGAGGCGTCCGGCCTTCTCACTGACGACCAGGGGCCGGCCGAAGATGGTCATTGGCGCGGGGCCTGCGACGTTGGTGAGCATGACCGGGCCGCCGCCGGTGCCGACGCTGAGTGCCATCGTGAACAGCTCGGGGATCGCCTCGGGCGAGCAGACCCAGATGCCTCTGGCGAGGCTGGCGGGCAGCATCCGCGAGTACATCTTGATCACGTTCTCGACGACGATCGTCGTCGAGGGCTGGCCGACTTCCTTGGTGATCGCGATGCCGGCGCTGTTTCCGGCGCCAAGGAAGCCGAGAGGCTCGCCCACACCGGTCCCGGCCATGAAGGCGAGGTCCTCGAAGAATGCGAGGGCCATCGGCCACAGTGTCTCGATCAGCGCTGCGAAGGAGGTGAGGCTGTCGCTCAGGAGCTCGTTGGGGACGACGGCGAACCCGGTCAGCTTCTTGGCGTCCAGAGTGACGCGGCCGAACTTCGGGTTCGACTCCTGCAGCGCGGCGCTTTCCTCGCCCCAGAAGCCGATCATGCCGCCGAACACGCTGCCCACGTTGGTCGTGCTGTCGATCATCGGGAACGGCACCCGCGCCGTCTCCATCGGCACAACCGTCGCTCGCGAACGCACGACCGCCATCTCCAGCGCGATCTGCAGCAGCTGCGAGCGCAGCGTCTCCGGCACCAGGAACCCGCCCTCGGCAGGCACCACGCTGGAGTAGGCGTTGCGCAGTTGCTCCATTTTCGCCCGCGCCTCGGCCGACGGGTTCAGGTGCCAGGCCGCCTTGAAGTACTCCGCCGCGCTGGAGAAGTCCTTGTCGATCGCGGCGCCCGCAGCCTTGGCGTTGTAGGCGGTGGCCTGCCGGTGGCTGGTCAGCATTGACGCGGGCCGGGTCTGCGGGTCCAGGTTGAGTCGCTTGATGCCGTCGCCGCCGGCCTGGTTGTCCTTCAGGTACTGGGCCAGGTAGCGCTGGGCCTCCTCGGCGATGGTGCGGCGCAGCTCGGTGCCGTCGCCCTGCTGCTCCTGGGCGTAGGCCGCGACGAACGCCTGAAGCGTGTCAGCGCTGGCCAGGATGGCCTTGTAGCGGCCGGGGTCGCCGAACATCTCGGCGAGCTCGTCGGCGTTCTTCGGGACCGGGATGTCCTTCGGCAGCACGGGCGGCGCGGTCCGGTTGAAGGTCCGGCCGAGGTCGCGCGGGTCGAAGCCGAGAGCGGCGAGCCGTGCTCGCTGCCCCGGGCTGAGAGTCCTTGTCACAGCAGTGCCTCCCTGAGGCTGGCGAACACGTCGGCCGGGTCGGTCGACGCGGGAGTGATGAGGTGCGCGGTCAGGTCGTCCCACTCACCGGACGGGTCGCTGAGCTCCAGCTCGGCGGGGTCTGGCGGGGGCACATCCTGGTCCCCGTCGTCGAGCCCGTCCTCGACAACGGGGAGCGGTTCGGCGGGCTCCGGCGCGGCCGGCGGGTCAGCAGGAGTAACCGGCTCCGGAGCGGGAGTGGGGTCCGGCTCCGGAACCGGGATGCTGTCCGGTGCCGGAGCCTCCGCACGGCCCGCGAATCGGAAGATGCTGAGGTCCCAGCTGTTGCCCATCGCCGGGTCCTGGTCGGGCTGACGGACGGGCCGCGCTACCTCATCCGCCAGCCCTGCTTCTACGGCCTCGTCGGCGGTGTACCAGGTCTCCGCCTGCATCCGCGCCCGCCACTCGGCCACAGTGCCACCGGCGCGCTCGGCGTAGACCCCGGCGATGTTGTCGCTCTGCCGGTCGAGAAGGTCGGCCATCTCCCGCATGTCGCCGGCCTGGCCGTAGCAGAACCCGCTGCCGTCGTGGATCATCATCTGTGAGTGCGGCTGCATGATGATCCGGTCACCTGCCATGGCGATCACCGAGGCGATCGACGCGGCCAGGCTGTCGACGTAGACGGTGACCGTGGCCGTGTGGCTCCGGAGCACGTTCATGATGGCGATGCCGTCGAAGATCTCCCCACCCGGGGAGTTGATCCTCAAGGAGATCTCGCTCGCGGTGATCGACCGCAGCTCCTCCAAGAACGTCTCCGCCGACGTCCCCCAGTAGCCGATCTCGTCGTAGATGACCACCTCGGCCGAGTCAGCGAGGTTCGTGATCCGATACCACTGCCGCTCGGGGCCAGCCTTGGCGCGGAGCTGCTTGCGATCGAGTCTCATGATCCATCCCACCTCGGTTCGACCGTGCCCCGACACCGGATGCCGCCACGGCACGCCCAGTAGCCGCCGTTCGGGTACTCGCCTTGGGCCTCGGGCAACGTGTCGTAGCGGCGCCCGTCGGCCTTCTCGCAGAATTCACAGGTCGCGTCGTCGCGGATCTCGCTCGCTTCGTAGTACGTCGCGCCCTTGCCGTCGGCCTCGGCCTGCTCCAGCGTCGCGAACCGGCCCGCTCCCTCGGCCGCCCAGATCGCGCCGCCCAGCTCGGTGCGCAGGCTCGCATCCGACAGGGCCTCCAGATGCTCGGTGACCCGCTCGGCCACCTCAGCCCCGGACGCGCCGGGCGCCCACACCCGCAGCGCCTCCCGCCCAGCCGCCACCGCCAGGCCCGTCGCCAGCAGCCCCGCCGTCACTGCCGCACCCGCCGCGAGGCCCGCCGCCAGCACCCCAGCCACCGCCGCCGCCGTGATGGTCACACCCTGCTCTTCGGCGGCCTCCACCATCCGCTCACCCGCCGCCGAAGCTTGGGCGATGAGGGTGGCCTCCAGCAACGCCGCCCCGACGTCACTGGAGGCCGTCAGCGCGGCGAGATCCTCGGTACGACCCTCATCCACCAAGGACTCAATCTGCCGCGCGAGCTCTTCCCGCTGCCCCTCCGACACATTCGCCCAGTCGGCCAGCAGCTCCTCCAGGCGCTCCTGCCAGTCCTCCCGCGTCTCCTCGGGTTCGGCCTGAGCACGCAGGACCAGCGGACGACGCCGCGAGTTCGCGATCCGCGGCTTGGGCCCCCCGGCCGGCGGACCGACGAAGGGCATCTCTGGCAACCCCACCGCTGACAGCACTGCGGCGGGCTCCCACCCAGCGGTCACCAGCTGGTGAGCGGATTCGGCCTTGCTGAGGCGCTCGTCGTTGTCGGCCTCACGGTTCGCGGGCACGGGGTCGACGTAGTCGAACTCCAGCCCGGCCGCCGTGGCGCCGAACAGCGGGAGGAAGTCGTTGTTCAGCGCCTGCTTGAAGCGCTCCAGCCGCGGCACGGTCAGTTGCTCGGCGAACCACGCCTTCGACGCTTCGGCGGTGGCCCGGTTGACGTCCTCGACGTCGCCGACGGCGAACTTCGGCATGCCGTACGCCTCGCGGATCACGTCCCGAGCGACCCCGCGGAGTTCGGCGAACTGCATGTCGCGCTGGGTGAACTTCCGGTCCACCCACCGCCCTTGCTCCAGCAGTGCGACGCGGTGTGCGTTGGCGATGCCCCGGTGCTGCTCGTTCCACCGATCGCGCAGCTCGTCGAACTCGTCATCGGACAGGCGCTTGTCGACCTCGATGATCCCGCCCGGCTCCGCCGAGTTCAGGAAGAAGTTGCGGTTCCACTCCGCGGAGTACTTGGTCGAGTCGAGGTCGGTCAGGATCGACTGGACCGGGCCCATGCCCCGGTACGGGTCGAGCGGATTCGGCATGCGCAGCTGGATGACCTCGTCGCGCTCCAGCGGGATCTGCTCCCCGTCGGGGCCGCGGTAGACGTAGCCGCGGATGAACTCTTCCGGGTCCGGCACTGGGGAGATGCGGTCTGGGCGCACTGGCCAGATCTCCAGCGGGATGGATCGCATGACTGGGTGGCGGGCGATCACCCACCAGCCTTCGCCCGTCAGGTCGACGTGCTGCTGGACGGACTCGACGAACTCCTGCCGGGTGAAGAACGGGTTCGGCTTGTTCCAGATGTCGAGGGCCAGGTGGCGGGTGACCTCGGTCCGGTCTTCCTTCCGGCCGCTGGCCGCCTGACGCCACAGATGCCAATTGACCTGTGACGTGGCGTTCGACGTGCGGTGAACGATCGAGAACAGGGTGCCCACCGAACCCATGGCGCGCATCTGCGACTCGGCGTCGTTGCGCTGCAGGAACGGCAGTGCCCAGCTCGCCGACCGGCCGACGTAGGGGACTGGCGCCTGGTTCCGGAAGGCGCTGGCGAGGGCCCCGAACATGGAGGTCATGGCCGCATCCGGAAGAGCGGGGAGGTGAGGCGCCATTCAAGGACCCAGCACGACACTCCGGCGGCGGCGAGGCCGGCGGGGACGGCGAGGGTCCAGGCGGCGGCTGACAGCAGCGCGAGCCCGGCGATCACGAGGATCACGGGGAGGGCGGGGCGCAGCCGGGGGATCACACCCGGGATGCTACAGCTCGCAGGAAGATTTACGGTCTATATGGCTGATGGCCGAAAAATTTACTGCACACGGCGATTCTGGGTTAGGTTCACAAGACCCTGATGCGCGGCCGGGAACCTAGATCCCGCTCCGCCACGACGTACCGCTTCCCGTCGCAGCCGTGATCGTTCTCCTTCACCGGAACCTCCTTTGGCTGCTTGCCGTCCTTGTTGTCCCACACGTACCCGACGATCTCCTCAGCCGTGCAGCACGGCTTCTTCGCCTCCTCCAGCTCCGGATCCCGCTCCACCACGCTGTCACGCAAGATGAACAACCGCGGCCGCCCGTCGCCGGCCACCTTGAGCCGAGACTGAACAGCCTGAATACCGTCGGAGACGGTCTTCTTCGCGGCCACCGTGGACATGCCCAGGTGCCGCTCCAGCGTGGCCCGATCCTCGGCGTCGTGATCGCACACGATCGCCCGCGGCCGGGGCTCGGTCCAGACCAGGCGACACGTCTTGCAGGTGTGACAGTCGTGGTCGCTGGCCTTCGAGCAGCAGCACTCCTCGCATCGGCGCACCAGGCGCAGGATCGTCTTAGCGTGGTCCTCGACCAGGCGCCGAGTGAAGTAGATCTCCCGGTACAGGTACAGCCGGCCGTCGGGGTCCTCGGCCCAGCACTGCAGCACGAACGGGTTGGTGTAGCCGAAGTCCACCGACCACCACCGCGTCCACGAGTCGGGGATCGGGAACCGGTCGACGAGATGGACGGCCGGGTCCCACTCCTCGTAGATGAGCCCCTCGGCCGCGACCCACCGGCCGTGCCGGAGCCGGTGATGCCGGACGCCGGTCAGCTTGTCGAGCTTGCCGATGTAGTCCCGCCCGACCATCGTCAGGGAGCCATCGGGGTTGAACAGGACGGGGTTGTCCTCGTGGCGGCTGTGCAACATGACCGTGTCACCGCGGTCCGCCCTCGCCTTCAGCCAGTGCGTCGGCGTGCTGGGGTTGCAGTCGGCGAGCAGCTGCTGGAAGGAGATCTTCCCGTTCCGCAGCCGGGTGGTCAGCGCCTCCCAGTCATCCACAGTGAGCTCGATGGCCTCCTGCACGAAGATGACGTCGTACTCCGACGACATGACCTTCTGCGCCTTGTCCAGGCCTCCGACCACGATCGTGGACCCGTTGCTGTACCGGTACGCTGCGGCCTCCTGGGGGCTGCCGCCGTACCAGACGACGTGGCCAGCGGCGATGCTCTCCTTGGCGACGTGCTCACGCCAGGTGACCAGGCCGGTCGAGCCGAGGGAGGCGAGGGTCTTGCGGACGATGAGGCCGCGCGCGCCGGGGTTGAGTAGCATCATCAGGTGCAGCTTCTCGAGAGCCGCGCGGGATTTGCCTGTGCCTGCCGGTCCACTGAGCAGGACCTCCGGCGCCCGGCACTCCATGAGCACCTGAGCGGCGCCGTGGGGTCGATAGACGTGGCGCAGCGCGACGGTCATGGAGCCGAGGCTACGACGCCAGCTCGCTGTTCATCTGATCCTGGAGCTGCTTCACCGCTGCGTTCATCGCTTTGCGTTCTACCTCTTGCTGCCGCCACACCCCAGGCTCGTAGCCGGCCCCGCTATCGCGGCCTGCTTGGATCTCGCGATGGTTGTTGAGCAATGTCCGCACATGGCCGAACCACTCTTCGTGGATCTCTCGTACGGCTTGAGATCCGTACAGGGCGACCTTGGCGCTGGTCGCGACCTGTTCGTCCAGCTCGCGGAGCGGCGGATCTTCCTGATCCTTGTAGACGGCGGTGATGTGGTTGACGGAGCCCGTCATGCCGTTCACCGTGGTGAGGATGTCGAGGTAGGCGCTGGCTCGGCGAGCTTCTCTCGCCTGTGCGAGCGTGCTGGAGGTGTTCTGCTTGGCCACCTGCTCAGCGTGCTGACGCCCCTGGTGGCCGGCATACCAGGTGAATCCCACTCCGATCACGCCGCTCACCGCAGTTGCTACAGGCGCTACCCATTCCCATGCCATTGCCCAAGTATGAGGGGAATCGGTGGGAGCGTCCGGCGAACGATCAGGTAACAAGCTACGCATATCGGCACACGGTCCGTGAGAATGAGGGCCGTGCTCGCCTTCTCCCCGACCCCCAGGCCGGTCCCCACGGTGACGGAGTTCGTCACACTGACCCCGTCGCCCGCACCGACGATCTACGTAAAGGTGCCGGACGACTGGGATCCGCTCCGCGATGTGTGGCTGAGCGACTTCGGGGGCGCGCTTGCGGGCGCACTTGTCGCTGTTTCGGTGGCACTCGGACTGTTCCTCTGGGAGCGGCACGAAAGGAAGGTGGATTCGGCGCAGCTCCGCATCGATCGCGCGGAGGACTTGCGTCGAGCAGAAGAGCGGCTCGCTGAGGAGCGCCGAGTTGCACTAGGCGCTCAACTCTCAAATGCGATCGATGCGGCAATCTCTGCATTAGTCAACATTGAGTCCACAGGTGTTATGCGAGCGGTTGGCGCTCAACTAATTGGATGGACTAGCCGACTATCGGATCTTTACATCGATGACGAGCAGCACGAGGCGTACGCCGCATGGATCAAGCCCGAGGGCAAGGCAGTCCACCTGAAGATCATGCACCTGACTGTTGAGCTGGATAAGGGGCAAGGAAATCGTGATGTTGAGCTGATGAGCTTCATCGGATCCGAAATTACTGCCGACCTCATCGTGATGGAGAAGTCGACAAATTTGTGGATCAAGGGAGGCAAGTGGGAGCCTCAGCTAACAGCACGGCTTGAATGGGAGGCTGAGAAGGCTGCCAGGGCCGCCACAAATGAGCTCCCGGTCATACCCGATTACAACGACATCCCTGTAAAGGATGTCAGCGGGCGTTACAACACGAGGTCCCAGCATGATCGGCAGGGTCCGCCGTAAGAGTCCTCGGTGATGCTGCCGCACCCTTGGGGGCAGGCCTCGGGGGAGTCGTCCTCAGCCATGCGCAGCGCGTCCTCGCCGAGGTCCGCGGTCATGTCAGGCCGTCCAGGTCGACGCCTTCGAAGTTGTAGGTGATCGCGATGTCGCCGCCGATCAGCTGCTTCACCGGGATGTCCAGGCCGAGGAGCCTCGCTCGGCGTTCCTGGATGCGGAGGAGGCGGTCGATCGCCGCGAGCACGGGGGCGTCGTCAGCGAGGGGCTCGCCGCGGCCGTCGTCTACTTCGGCCGCGCCGTCGTCGTTGATGAACGGCTGACCGAGGCGCACGATCTTGCCGTGTGAGACCACGTAGTGCCGGGCCTCCAGCACCCCGCGGGCGGCGCGGGCGAGCTCGTCAAGCTGCATCAGCTCGAGCTGGCGGAGCTCCTCGGCGGGTTCGGCGACGGTCTCTTTGAGGGCGCGCTGCACCGCCTCGTAGGCGGAGGACTTGGAGGCGAGGCCGAGCTGGTCGGCGATCTGCTGGTAGGTGAGGTTCTGCGCGCGCAGCCGGCACGCCTGGGCGTCGCGGGCGGCTACGTCGGGGTCGCGGGCATAGCAGCCGTTGCCGCCTCGCACGTCGCTCATGTTCGCCTCCGCCCGAGGTGGTCCTCTCGGTTACCGCTGGTCCTTGAGCCTGCGGGCTTCTTCGGTGAGGATGGCAGCGCCTGCGGCGAGCTTCTCTACAGTTTCCGGGGCGCACTTCGCGAGATACTCCTGCAGGGTGTCACGGTTGCCGGCGTAAGCCGCCCACAGCGCCGTCTTGACCCACGTCCTTTCCCAAAATTCAGGGCCGAGGTCTCTGCCTACCTGCTTTAACTCGGCGTTGAACGCGTCGGCAGCCCCGTCGTCCTCACCGTTTTTGATCTTCTCTAGATCCCAGGGACCGGCCCATTCCGTACGGCCTGAGTCCCACTGCACGTGAATTGCGCAACATATTCCGTCCCGATCGACAGAGTAAGTCTTAATCTCGTAGCCCTGTTTGGGGCTCGGCAGGGCGAGCTGACCTGGGGCGATCTCACCGACTCGGTCGAAGAGTCGGTGCCGGACCCGAGCGCCGACGGGGAGATGTTCCTGCGCCTGCTCGATAGTGATCATCGAGTCTCCTCACGAGATCAACGCCATTACGTCACCGACACGGTACAGCGGGCCACCGAGCTCGATCGCGATCTCGTCGTAGGTAGGGCAGCGGCTCCTGGAGTCAGATGGCAAGCCGGTCGAGGCCTGCGCTTAGCCCGATTTTCTGCTCTCCTACTCCGGCCCCCGGGCCAGGGGGTGACATCTCATCAGGGAGACGATCATCGTGGACGAGCCTTACTGCATCGAGTGCATGAAGTCAGACAAGATCATTGTCCGGATGTGGATACCGGCGCACACGGTCATGGAGAAACCCCGTAACTACCCCAATCCGGTTCCGACGGGCAAGCAGGCATCCGTGATCTACGACTGCGTTCGATGCCGCCGTACTAACGAGCGGGTGGGAGTCGGCAACGCCTGGCGCCCGCCCGGCGCCGAATAGGCCAATGCTCGTCGAGATCAGGGGACGATGTGGCCGAGGTGCCAGTAGTCGCCGCACTGGTAAGCGCGCATCCGGTTACCTCGGTGCCGGGTGCGCGCGGCACGGCGTGCCTTGGTCCGGGTCTCGTAGCGGACCTTCCCGCAGTCCGGGCACCGGCCGAGGTTGAGGCGAGTGTCCGGGTCGCTCACCGCGCGCCTCCGGTGGCGAGGTCGAACAGCGGGAGCTCGACCAGCTCGTAGGTCCACGAGGTCCGCGGTACGGTTTCGGGCTCCGAAGCGGCTGGCGGCCGGGTGCTGGTGTGGCAGACGCAGGAGCAGAGGCGCCGACATACACGGTCGGCGAGCCACACGCGGGCGAGCGGTTTCTGCCGGTGCTCGTCGGTGTTGCAGGGGTACGGAGCCGGGTGCTGGTAGGGCCCGGGCAGCCAGGCGGGGACCAGGCCCTGCCGGTCGAGGATCAGCGTCTCGTAGTCGGGGCGGGGCTTCGGTCGGCACCAGGTGTGCCGGTCGGTGATGCACCAGTCGGAGGGGCCGGTTTGGCAGGCGCAGGTGTGCGTGGCCGGGTAGTAGTTCTCGCGCATGTACTGGGTCCAGATGTTGGCCCGCACCCACTCGGCCTCGCCGGGCGTCACCGCGGCACCGCCGCGTGGCCGGGGTGGGGCAGCCGGGTGCCGTCTTCGGAGTCGACCTGCAGGCCGACGGACAGGACGCTGTCGCCGCGGTCGTTGACGGGAACGGCCATCTTGTCGATCACGAGTTTGAGGCGGGGGTCGTCGTCCTTGGTGAACTTGAAGAGCTTGAGCATGGCGCTGGCGTCGCTGCGGTCGATGGCGACGGTGACGTCGTCGGCGGCGTCGTCGAGGGGGTGGCGGGTGGCGGCCATGGTGTAGCGGTCGGTGGCGATGGCGTAGATGACGTCGTCGCGGGTTTCGAGGCGGATGACGCCGAGTTCGGGCACTTCGGGGTCGGTGCCGGTGTGGGGGAGGACGGGGGCGATGAGGGCGTGGAGTTCGCGGGTGGTGAGGTCGATGCGGGTCATGTCTCTCCTGTCGTTGCGGCTCTGAGATGGCCTGTGCGGTGTGAGAGGTGCCGGGATACCGGCGGTGGGGCGCTGGAGCGTTCCTGAGGGCTCTGAGGCGCGAGGAGACGTCAGTGACGGCGCCTGGCCGAGTCCAGCCGGACCACGTTCGACGGCAGCACCACCGGCGCCGGAGCCTTCCGGCCCTTGCACGTCGCGACGTGCGGCATGAACCGGTGCTCCCACCCGGCCAGCGGCAGCGCGTCAGCCGCATCCAGGCTGCGGGACTGCCAGGTACGGGGTCCGATCCGGTAGCACGCCTGGTTGCCGAGGTCGTCCGGCTTGGCGTCGACGAGCATGTGGTGGCCTGCCCTGGTGATGGTCCACAGGACCGGGCGCTGGCAGTCGTTGCAGCGGCGGAGTTCGCGCTGTGTGGGGATCATGGTCGCCTCCGTTCGGCCGGTCAGGGGTTCGGGTGGTCGCGCTGGAGGCAGCTGCCGTACGGGGTGTGTGCCTTCATGTGGGCCCAGGTGTCGCCGTTCCACATGTCGTCGTGCGGGGTGGCGGAGAAGCGGGCGTACTGCTCGCCGGGCTCGATGGCTCGGAGGCAGGCCGTGCAGCCGGGGACGTGGCGCTTGCGGGCGGTGTGCCTGGTTTCGAACGTGGCCATGGCGGGCTCCTTCGTGGTCAGGTGACTCGGGTCCGGGTCTTGCCGCATCGGCTGCACCGTTGAGTGATCACGCGGCCGATGGCCTCGTACGTGACCCAGCGGTGCCAGAGCAGGCACCTCACGGCGCGTCCTCGGCGGCCATGGCTCGCCGGACGCGGGCGTCGCGGATCACGGCGGGCAGCGCCTTGATCGGCGGTCTCCAGCCGGGTCCGTTCACCAGTTCGGCGACGATGCGCTTCACGAGGTCGTCGCGGACGGCGTCCTGGACGTGGGGCTGGAGCATGCGGGTCAGGCCGGTGCGGAGGGCGGTCCACTCGGCGCTGATGTCGGGGTCGGTCTGGGTGTCGGGCTTGAGCTGGGTCATCAGGGCGTTCCTGTCGTGTCGAGGTCGTCGGGTGTGACGCTGAGGTGGTCGAGCACGCGCTCCCAGGCGGCTTGGTCCTCGTCAGTCCAGGGCGCGTCGGTGTCGGCCGGTGCGGGCTCTGGGGGTGAGGGGAGGTCGCCGAGGGCGGCGTCGCGGCCGAGGCGGCGCAGGGCGTCGCGGAACTCGGGGATGTGCTGGTGCTCGGCGAACCGGGCCTCGGCGATGACGGCGGTGGCGTACTGGACGATCGCGTCGCGGTGGAATCCGGCGGACATGGCGGCGTCGGCGAGGGTGGCGAGGTGTTTCTTGACCCAGCCGGGTGCGCTTCGGTAGCGGGGGATGGCTGAGACGAGTGATCGGGCGGCGAAGCCGCTCTGGTTCGCCGAAGGCGCGTCGAGGGCTCGCGCGGTACGGACCGTTAGCTCGCCTACGGCGAGAACCGGAGTGGACGTACTCAGTAACGAACTCTGTAACGCACTCCCTTCGTACTCCACCCCAACGGTTGGGGTGAGCTGCTCCAATGGTTGGGGTTCATTGCTCCAATGGTTGGGGTTGAAATTTCCAACGGTTGGAGTCGAATCAGATTCGGTGGACCCCAACGGTTGGGGTTCATTCGGATCTTCGGTGTCCTCTTTCAACTCCAACGGTTGGGGTTGAATCGGGTGTAGCTTGCACGGCCCGACATCCGGCGTGTCCGTCCCCCAGCCCGCCCGCCGTGTGCAGATTTCTCCCTTCTTCGTGAGTCGTCCGCACCGGTCGACCTTCTTCTTGTCGGAGGCCAGCACGTTCTCCAGCGGCCAGGCCAGGCGGTAGATGTTGAAGTGCGTGCTGACGCGCTTCACCAGGACCCACCCCTGCTCTTCCAGGTCCTGGGTGGCGACCAGCGCCGTCTGTGGGGAGATGTTCAGGTCCCTGGCCAGGCTCTCCAGGCTGGGCTTGGCCTCCTTGCGCTCCTTGCCGATCGTGTGGATGTACAGCCGTTGGGCGACGCTCAGGCGAGACGCCTCCAAGCTGGTGCTCATGTAGATCAGCAGCATCCACTGCAGCCCCTTGTGTAGCTGGAGCTGGGCAGCGGAGAAGCGTGACCGGGCCCAGGCCGGCAGGTCGGCCTCGTCGATCGCCACGCCGCGCTCTTCCTCGTTCACGCTTCTCCGTCTTCCGTGTGCTGGGTTACTCGGGCCGGGGCGGGGCTGGTCTTCGCTCCAGCCAGGCCCGCGCTCGCTCGTACGCGCTCCGCTGGCCGTACCTCAGCGCTCGCAGGGACGGCTCGCCCACGTCGGCCTGGACGGCGACCTGCCACCAGGCCAGGCGCAGCGCCCGCCGGCGGGCGTCGAGCTCGTCCCACAGGCGCTGCGGGGTGACGACGGCGGCGAGCTGGGCGGCCAGCTGCTCCTCGGTCATGACGTCACCTCGAACAGCGCGTCCATCCCGGCCGTCCGCCGCGCCTCACGGGTCCGGGCGGCGGTCTGCGCATGGTGGTCCCGGTCGTAGTGCAGATGGCAGCCCTGGCACATCGGCACGAGATTCGATGGGTCGCAGTTCTCGGGGGTGTGGTCCAGGTGGGCGGTGGTGAGCACCACCTTGGAGCCGGTGCCGTACGCGGGCTGGCCATGGATGTTCGGGCAGCGGCCGGTGTGGGTGCCCCGACCGCATTCCCCTGCGCAGGCGCACCGCCATCCGGCCGCCTCTTTCATGGCGTGAGAGATCTCCCGCCAGTCGGCCGGATAGCGGATCTTGTTCTCGGGTCGGATCGGCATCACGAGATCCGTTCCGACGCGCATCGGCCGATGCAGGACAGCCGGGTCGACGTGCACACCAGGCACGGCTCGCAGCGCAGGCACAGGGTGACGTGGCGGCCCCGGTGGAGCTGCGGCCAGTGGCCGCGGCGTAGGCAGGCGATCAGGCGTCGCACGAGGCACCCCCGAGCGCCGTACGAATGGCGTCCGCCCACTCCTGCGGGACCTGGGCGCGGACCGCGTCCAAGAAGGTGCGAGGGTCGGGCTGGCCGGTGTTGAGGGTCACGTCGCACACCGCGGACGCCTCCCTCACCAGGTAGAGGTGGTTACGAGCGGAGTCCCACCGCCCCGCCTCGATCGCGGTGATGGTCCGGCCGAGGTGTTCGATCATCTGGGCGAAGCACCTCGCGGCCTCGCGGTCGCGGCGGGCGTCGGTGGAGACGCGGGGCACCTCGGTCACGGGGTCACCTCGATCCGCTTGAGCAGCTCGTCCGCGTGGCACGGCTGGTCGAGCGGGCACCAGCAGGCGAGCGCCTTGCCGGCCAGTTCGGCGCGGGCCCGCTCGACGAGCCCGGGGTTGGCGTTGAGGTAGGCGCGGTACAGCTCCAGCGCCTTGTCGCGCCCTCGGTCGCGAACGGGGAACGGGTTGCTGTATGGGCTGGCCTTAAGGCCGGGTGCGGCACGGCCGATGTAGACGGCGCCGTCGGGCACGCGGCCGTGGTAGAGGTCGCCCTGGACGCGGACGCGGCTAGCCATGGGTCACCGCCGCAGCGTCCGCGAGCGGGAAGCACCACAGCGTGCGGCCTTCCGGCAGGGCGATCTCCCACGGCCCGCGGAACAGGCCGTACGCCGCCCAGTCGCAGCCTCGCCCACCTTTGGGGAGGGTGCGGCCGATGCACTCCTGACCGATCAGGTCGGATGCCAGGGCCTTGTCCCCGTTGCTGTGCTTGCGCGGGTGGTCGGCCAGCGCGGTCTTGAAGTCCTGGCCGGTGGCGATGTCAGCGCAGTTCGGGCACTGGAACGCCCAGCCCATCGGGTTCTTGCCGAAGCGCTCGGTGGCCTCGGCGAGGAGCTCGGCCTGGGTGAGCTTGCGGTGGTCAGCCACGGTGCTCACCGCCGTCCTGGGGTGCTGGCACGAGCATCTGCCGGGCCAGCCCCTGCAGCAGGCGGACGCCGTCCGCGGTGTTCTGCGCGAGGTGGACGGCGCCGACGTAGCCGGGGTAGATCGCGGCCATCCGGAGCATGTTGGTGCGGTCGGCGGAGGCGATCGTGGTGATGAGCGCCTGTGTGAAGCTGCCGGGCTCCATGCCGCCCGTTGCGTCGAAGTGCCAGAGCACGTGGGCGGCCTGCTCGGGAGTGATGGTCTGCTCCGACTCCCCGGCCTGGACGCGGGCGACGAGCTCGGCGCCAGCCGCCGGGCTCATGGTGAGGACGCCGCAGGGGAACGGGCTGGGCTCGGAGCTGGGAGTGTGGCCGGGGTCGGTGGCGTAGATCGCGACGTGCGCGGCGCCGTTGTCGTCCTGGTGCAGGTGAGCGGTGATCTGGATCATGAGGTCTCCATGGGGGTCGGGCAGGTGCACCAGCCCTCGGGGCTGGCGGGGACGTCGGATAGGCCGAGGCAGTCGAGCCACGAGTCGGGGTTCCGGTACCGCTGACGGATCTTGAGTGCGGCGTGCCAGCGCTCCTCGCGCTCGGCCGCGGCTCTGGCGTCGTCGGTGTACGCGACGTAGATGAGCCCGGTGGCGCGGGCCGGGTCGCTGCGGAAGACGGTCGGCTGGTCGCTCGCGCGGGCGGCCAGCTCGATCTGCGCGGAGGTGGCCATCACTGGGGCACCGCCCGCGACGCGTCGGTGTGCAGCGGCTTGGGCTCGCGGGCGATGCCCCGCGCCGCCGCCCGCTCCAGGTCGGCGATCAGCTCGTCCAGTTCGGCGCGCACCGCTCGGGCGGCGTCGAGGGTGAGGTCGGTCTCCACGGTCAGCTCCGCGCCGACCAGGGCCAGGCCGCCGATCGGGACGTCACCGATTCGCAGGCGGACGGGCAGGACCTCGGCACGGCCTTTGAAGGCCAGGCGGGTGGGGATGCGATCGATCATGGGATGCTCCTTCGGGTAGTCCCCGCCGGTTAAGGCCCGGCGGGGACTGCTCAGCGGCTGGCGAAGTAGGCGATCAGGACGACGGACACGACCAGTGCCATCAGCGCGGTCATGGCGACGTACGCCGGGGACAGGGCGGGGCGCTTGCCGTGCCGCATGTCGCGGCCGGAGCGTCTGCGGTGCGCCATCAGGCCCTCCCGTGGACGGTGGTGGTCTTCGGGGGGCGGACCGCCGAGTCATGGCCGGTGCACATCTGCACGCTGGCGATGTGCGGGCACTGCGCCTCCTGGCAGGAGCAGACCCAGCGGCCCCGCTCCAGCCGGACCCGGTAGTCGGACTTGAAGCCGACGACGAGCGCCTCGACGTACTCCGGAGGCACCGGGCCCATGCCGCGCGGCGGTTCGGCGCGGTAGATCCGGACGGCGCCGGATCGCAGGTAGGCCAGCGTCCGGGCGCGCAGGTCACGAGGCATCGGACACCTCACCGCCCGCAGTCCCGGCGGCGGCGTGCCATGCCCGGATCTCCGGCTCGTCGGTGTAGGAGGCCCGGTCGCCGGTCATGGCAGTCGCCGCGGCGAGAGCGAGGGTGGCGTGGACCTGGGCGGCGCCGAGGTAGAAGTGCTCTTCGTCGCTGCCCATCGGGGAGCGATCGGCCAGGCCCAGCAGTTCCTCGGCCTGCCCGTAGTGCTCGGGGCCGGTCACAGAGCACCGCCTGCCGTGCCGCTGTCAGGCGTGACGGCCTCGAGTTCGCCGTCAGCGGCGAGGTCCTCGATCAGATTCCGGCAGGGCTCGCACACGTGGACGGTGCCGCAGGCGTGGATGGTGGTGGTGGCGCGACGGCTGCAGCCCGCGAGGGCGCAGCCCCGGCGCGCCGCGATGACGGCGGTCATGCCGCACCCGCCTGGGCCTGGCCGTGCATCTCGGCCTTCAGCGCCTGAACCCGGCGGCGGACCAGTTCGGCCTCGGGCAGGCTGATCTCGCCCGCCTTGAGGACCGCGGTGATCGCCGACCAGACCAGTCCGAGCGCCTCGACGTTCGCGGCGTCCTCAGCCTCGGCCAGCAGTCGCTGCGCGGCCGGGGACAGGTCGTCCAGCTCCGGAGACTCGGCCCCGGCCTCGGGCGGGGTGAACTGCCGAGCTTGGGACTCCGCGCCGCACCGCAGCGCCTCGAAGACCAGCTTCTCCAGCGAGAAGTCCGGCATCGGCTGCGGCTTGTCCACCCCCGGCCGGATCCCGGCGTGGACGGACCGGGCGCCGATGACCAGCGGCGGGTGCTCGCGGCCCAGGCGCACCCAGACAGAGGCGTCGAACGCCAGCGTCTTGTGCCCCTCGACCTTGTACTCCTTCGACCCCTCAACGGGGCGCCCGGAAGCGTCCATCGCCGCGACTTCCTTACCGCGGGCGGTCATCACGACGATGCCGGGCCAGGTCATCAGCAGCGTCATCAGCTTCCGGTGCCGGGCGGTGGCGTCGTTCCAGAGGTTGAACGTCACCTGGATCTCGGCGTGCGGGTCCTGCTGGAGGCGCCGCTGGTTGGTCTGCGACCCCTTGGCGCGGTTGGCGGCCCAGTCCTTGAGCAGGTCCCACTCGGCGGTCATCGAGTCGATGACCAGCACCACAGGGGGTTCGCTGGCCTGGGCGGCGCGGTCGGCCTCCTCCCGGACCGCGCGGACCTGCGTCATGATCGACGCCCAGGTGCCGTCGTGCTCGATGACGAGGTACCTAGCGCCTGGGATGGCGCCGTACTCGTCGGCGGCCCCCTCGCCGAGGTCGATCCAGTAGGTCTGGCCGACCTTTTCACTTGCGGACAGCTGGGCTGCCGCCCAGCTCTTGCCGCTCTTCTCCCCGCCCTCGATGAGGATGAGGGGCCAGGGGGCGCGGCCGGTGGGCTGTCGGGTGTTGATCACGCGTTCTCCTCGGGGTTGTGGTCGTCTTGCTCACGGCGGAACTCGTCGTCGGCGTCTCGGCCGATGTCGGGGCCACCACGCACGGAGGGGGAGGTCGGCGGCGGGAGGGCACGAACCCGCCGCAGCCAGGAGCACACCGTCGCGACGACGGACGGGTCCTGGTTGGCGAGCCAGCCCAGGAGCTCGTCATCCCAAGCACCGGCCTCCATGCCGCCCGTCTCGCGCAGCAGGGCGGTGCGGCAGGCGGCCGACAGGGACTCGCCGGGGGCGGTGCGGATCGCGGTGTACGGCTCGACCTCGATCGGGCCGGTGGGGATGTTGATCTCAGCCACTGGCCACCGCCGGGGCCTGCTCGGTGTCGAGCTCGGCGAGGTCCTCAGCGGTGAGGGCAACCCACACGTCGACCTGCACGCCGGCGCGCTCGGCGAGGACCCGGAGGCTCCCGGCGTGCGTCGACGAGGGGGCCTGGCTCCGTCGCAGCACGGGGGGTGTCCCCAGGGCGTTGCCCCACGCCTCGATCTCGGTGCGCCGGTCGGCGAGCGAGCGGTGGTAACTGTCGAGCTGGCCGGACAGCTCGGGCGCGTCGATGATGTACGGCGTCACGGTCCAGCTTGCGGCGGGCAGTTCCTCGCCGAGCAGGGTGGCCAGGACGCGGGTGGCGCACTGCTGCAGGGCGGTCACAGTGAGGGTGGCGGTGGTGGTCATGCCTGGTCTCCGCTCTCGGTGGTGGTGGCGCGCAGGTCCTCGATGACCTCGGCGGTCGCGTGCGGCGTCGACCACCGCTCCAGCAGCAAGGTCGGGTCGGCGCCCCGGCTGCGCAGGTGCGCGCCCAGCACGTCGCCGGCGTCGTAGGCCAGCTGGTAGACGTCGCTCATGGTCGCGTCGGGCAGCAGCTGCAGCGCGGCCTGGCGGAGAGCGGCGATCAGCTCGATGGACGTCAGGCGGGCTGCCGGGTACGTCTCCTCCAGTAGGGTCGCGGCGGCGGTGAGGACCTGGCGGGCGGCGAGCTCTGTGACGGCCTCCAGGGCGGGGGCGGTCATGCCTGCTCCGTCCTGCTGCCGCGGAGCAGGGCGCGAACCTCGACCTCGGAGTAGCGGCGGTGACCGCCCAGGGTCCGGATGGACCCGAGGCGGCCGGCCTTCGCCCAGCGGGTGACGGTCTTCGGGTCGACGCGGAAGAGCTGGGCGACCTCAGCGGGGGTGAGGAGAGGGTCGGGCTGGCGGGACATGGGATTCCTTCCGGGATCAGGCGGTGCGGGTCGGGTGAGGCTGGGCCTGGCGGCGCATGTAGTCGAGGACGGAGGTCGACGGGACGCGCATCTTCGATCTGCGGGCGCCGGGCATGGCAATGTCGCTGAAGGCGAGCTCGCCAGCGGCCATGAGGCGGCGGACGTGCGACTCGGAACAGCCGAGCTGGCCGGCGGCGTCCTTGGGCTTGAGCAGGGTCTCCATGTCCTCTCCTTTGGTGTCTGAAGACGCAGACAAAAATGGGCGGAAAAGTGTCTCTCGGTCCACGCTGAGGATGTCCTCGATCGCGCGGGCTGTCTCCTCGCTGGTGGAGGTTCGGGTGCCGGAGTACAGGTACCCGATCAGCGACTTGGACCTCTTGACCTGGGATGCGAGGCTCACGGTGTCATGACCCGCCGCCTGCATGGCCTGCCGGAGGGCGGCGCTGCTGCGGAGGATCATCGTGGGTCGTCGTGCCATGTCTTGACGCTCCTAATGTTGTCTGGGCACGCAGACACTTTAGGCTGGTCGAGATTCCGTTGTCCAGCGTTTCGGTATGTGGCCTACGGGATCTGCTTGTATTGCTTCATATTGTTGTCTGGCTATCTCCGGACTACACAGGCAGCAAGGATCTGGTGTCTGAGGCGGACGCCAGACCAGGCGAGGGCGACAGAGAGGCGACGAGATGCCGCCGCAATCAGAACGGTCGAGCGAGGCTCCAAAGAGCCTGGCGACCTACGTAGTGAAGTACCTGGAAGGGCGTCCAGGCCGAGGTGGAGGGGCCGAGTCCTACCGCCAGTTAGAGTTGCGCTCCCAAGATCCGCAGGGTGACGGCCGGCTGCGAAGGCAGTGGCTGATCGACCTGACCGAGGAACGCACCGGCCGCCCCGAAGAGTGGCGTCTGCGGGCTCTAGCTGCGGGAATGGCGCGCGGGGAGGCTAAGGACGGCACGGAGGCGTATGAGGAGATCTATCGTCGGCGACTAGGTGAGATCCGGCGTCTGGCCGCAGAGCGGTGGCCGGGCCTGGAGGGTGCGGCGCGGGTCGAGTTGGCCGGCGGGGATGTGATCGTGATTCCGGCTCCGGCGGGGCTGGATGAGGCGGGGCGTCGGCTGGTCGCGGAGATGGCGGCGGAGATGGCTCGGCGTCTGGCCAACAAGGACAGTTAGTAACTTGTTAGATACATTCCGCTTACTCGGCTTACTCGGTGGCTGCTGTAGCAGACAACACATTGTGTTGCGCGACAGATTGGACATTCAGTTCAACCCACAATGTCGTGGCGGTGAAGCGAGTGCCCGGAAAAGTTACATATTGTCTTCTGTCGCGCAAAATTATTCCTGGCGTGCAGCCAATAATAGTTCATGCCGTAAAGGGGGATATCACCGTATTTGTGGATGATGATCTCCTTGAGGAGCCTCTCGCGACCGAGCTTGGCCGCGTGGGCGAGAGGCTCCTCCTGGGGTGGCGATGGCGCGACCAGCCCGCCCGCTGCCCCGTGTTCGATCTCCGCATCCACCGAGTCCCGAGCACCGGGGCGGGTCGTGGCCTGCTGTATGCCGACGTGCGCGGCAACGTCGTAGACCTGCTCGTGGATCGCTCCCTGATGCGGCCTTCGCTTCCCTCCCTGCTCATGCGGGCCTCCGACGAGATCGGCCGCAATTTCGCATAATCGAAGCCCTCCCCTCCTTCACTCCCGATAGCTGGAGGCCGATATGGCCAGATATCGACGCCTGCCCTCTGGTCTGTGGCAGGCCACCGTGGACCTGCCGTCTAAGAAGCGCATCACCGAGACACACAAGCTGAAGTCCGTCGTCCAGAACTGGGCGAAGGAGCAAGAGGCGAAGATCGCTCAAGGCCACAAAATCGACCCACGCGCCGGGCGGATCACGGTGGGGGAGTGGTACGACACCTGGTGGGCGGCCCGCGTCGTCGAGGACGAGACCCGCCGCGGAGACGACGCTCAGTTCCGGCTGCGGATCCTGCCGCACTGGAAGGAGTGGCGGATGGGCGACATCGGCCGCATCAACGTTCAGGAGTGGGTGCGGAAGCTGGAGAAGCGGGGTGACGGTCGGTACGCGATCCGGCGGAGTTACAACCTGCTGGCGAGCATGCTCGGCGATGCCGTCCTGGAGGGGGTCATCCCGGCGTCGCCGTGTCAGAAGGTGGTCCTGCCCGCGACGGTGGTCAAGCTGCCGAGCTGGTTCACCCCGGCACAGGTGGCCGCGATCGTGGCCGAGCTGCCCGAGGGGCACGGGGTGATGACCGACCTTATGTGCTACGCCGGGCCCCGGTGGGGCGAGGCCGCCGGCGTCTGCGGTGCCGAGCGAGACGACGGACGAGGTAACCCGATTGACTGGCTGCGAGGGAAGGTGTCGATCCGCGGCGTCGTCAGCCAGAAGGGAAACTGGAAGGAGTACCCGAAGAACTCCAGCAGTCGCCGTGAGGTGCCGGTGCCTCGGTGGGTGTTGGATCGGGTGGCCCCGCTGTTGGGGGAGCGGGGCCGGGATGCCTTCGTGTTCGTCACCAGGCGCCGATCTCCGGGAAGCGAGGAACGGGGCCTGCTCGGAGGGGCCAACTGGCGCGTCGTCTGGTACGAGGCTATCGACGCGGCGAACGCGAAGATTCAGGAGGCGAACCGCGTCATGCCAAAGAAGCAGCGGACTGATCCGGTGCCGCGCTACGACCCGCACGACTGCCGGCACACGGCGGCCAGCTGGCTCGTGCAGCAGGGCGTCGACCTCTACAGGGTCAAAGACCTGCTCGGTCACGCTTCGTACCAAACGACCCTCCGGTACGCCCATCTCGCCCCCGGCGCGCATGGGGAGATCGAGGCGGCGTGGTCGCAGATAGATGCGCATCAGATGCGCACGGGGGCTGATCGTTGATCAGGTGATGTCGGATGACCTGCGGCGATGAAAATTCGACGTGGTCCCGATGACCCACCACGTGGAGTGTGTGGCGCTGCTGGCCAAAGGGTCGATCTAGGCTCTAATGGGGGTGAATCGAGAGTGGTTTGCCTGGTCAGGCGGACTCGATTCGGTAAGCCTCCGCCAGGTGAACACTGATTGTCTCCGGGCTGTTGAGCCCTAAGGTCGGACCGTGCCCCTGGCCGGTAGGCGGGAGGGTTGATCTCTGATGGGATGTCGTGCCCGGGGCCTCGTGTCGCCGTGGCGCCCCTCCCGGAGGAGATCAACGGCAGCCACAGCGGGCACATCGAGCTGATGTTCCAGCCCGAGTGGTCGTGCGTCGCTCCACGGGCTCGGGCCCGCTGGTCAACCGCTGGAACGGCACGGAACGCCCGGCCTCGCGGGCCGGGCGTCCGGTGACGAGCATGCAGCTCAGATCCGGGAGGTGCGGCGGCGGAGCGGGTGTCCGCCCAACCGGCCCGTGACCCAGGCGGCGAACCCTCCGGCGAGCAGCACTCCCGCGGCCACCACCCAGCCGAGCGGGGCGCCTCCCCGCGCGGGTGGTGTCCCGCCGTCGGCGGAAGCCCCGGGCCCGTAGCCGCCGGCCGTGCCGTTGCGGGCGTACGCGGAGCCGGGCAGTTTGTCGCCGTAGCGACCCGAGACCAGCTTCTGGTAGTCCGCCAGCGGCACGCCGTGCGCCCCGACGGAGGTCGTCGCCTCGGTGTTGAGCGGGACGACCCGGCCGTCCCTGAGCGCGTACCAGGCGTTGATCTGCGGTTCGAGGAAGACCGTGCCCGGCTGTGCGGCGTAGCGCTGCTCGTCGTTGCCGCTGGCGATGTTGCTGACCTGCCAGCCGCCGGTCCGCGAGCGGGTCGTCCAGATCGAGGCGGTCTGGCCGTCGGCCGCGTCGGCCTGGGTGGCGAAGAACGCGAACCGGGAGACCTCCGCCGACTGGCCGGCGACGAAGGCGGGATTGAGGTGGTTGACGGCCACGGTCTGCTCGGTCACCTTCGCGGTGATCGGCGCCACCGCGCTGGTGTCGGCCCCGGGCGGGGCTCCCTTGGTGGCAAAGAACCTGCCGAGCGTCTGCTGGACGCTCGGGGCCGAGGCGGCGGCGCGGGCGGCCGCCCCGTCGCCGGCCCCGGGTGGTACGGCCTGCAGGGCCGCGGCCTCGGCCGGGCTCTGGGGGGTGGGGTCGCCAGCGGCCGCGTGGGCGAGGGAGGGGGCGAGCAGGAGGGATCCGGCCAGGGCGAGAACCGTTGTGATGCGCTTCATAGGAGCCTCCTCACGCGCCGATGTAGTTGAGGGAGTGGGTCCAGGAGAAGGACCCGTTGCCGACGTAGTAGTTGTAGCTCGCCCAGTTGTAGCGGGAGCTCGACTGCCAGGGATCACCCCAGTAGACCCATGACCCGCTCTGGTCGTAGCCATAGATGGTGTGCATGTGCCCGCCGCCGGAGGACCACTGGATCCGGGTCAGCACCGGCCGGTTGGCGTTCATCTCCCTGATCACCGCGTTGTAGGTCAGGTAGTCGTAGACATAGTTGCCGGGCGAGATGCCGATCTGGCGGAAGGCGTTCTGGTCGTTGGCCAGGGTGGCCTGGTTGTTGGGGCAGCTGGAGTTCATCGAGCGGTTGAAGGCCAGGTTGCAGAACTGGTTCTGGCTGTAGTTGTAGCCGTAGTAGGCGGCCACGGTGTTGCCGGCGGCCGCCCAGCACCAGTTGGTGTACTGCTGGGCCTGCATGGTGATGTTGAGGCGGTAGGCGGCCGCGGCATGGGCGCCGAGGGTGGGTGGCACCAGCCAGGCCGCGGTCGTCAACACGAGCGCGAGGGCCGTGCGCCGGAACCTGCCGGGCGAGAGGTAGGGCATGTCGAGCTCCTGGGGGGAGAAGCCGGTGCTGTTGAAAGGATGGTCGGCTCGACACAGCGGCCGGGCAAGACACGGCCGATCACCCGGCAGGGGTGGTGTGAACGTGGACGTGGAGCACGCCACAAGAGCGCCGCCCCGCGGTGACAGCGTGGTGAAAATCTGTGAACATTCACACATGTCAGGTGATCGTGAACTCCGGGCCGCGCTACGCGACGGACCTTTTCACGTCGCGCTGCGCGTCGCGGTCCAGGCGCGCGGCCTGACCCTGAACCGGCTCCGGCACCGCCTGGGAGAGCGTGGCCTGCGGGTCGGGACGACGAGCCTGAGCTACTGGCAGCAGGGCCTGCGCCGTCCCGAGCGGCCCGAGTCGCTGCGTGCCGTACGCGCGCTGGAGGAGATCCTCATCCTGCCGCCGCGCTCGCTGATGGAACTGCTCGGCCCGCCCCGCCCACGCGGCCGCAGCAGCCCGCCGACACCGGGCGCGGTGTCCTACTCGTCGATTCTGGAGCCGGCCCGCGCCCTGTCGACGCTGCTGGAGAGCCTGGACGGGGTGGCCGACGACCGGCGCCTGCACATCGTCGGGATGCACGAGACGCTGCGGATCGGGGCGGATCGCAGCATCACCCGGCGCGAGACGCTCCAGGTGATGCAAGCCCACGAGGATGCCGCCGACCGCTACATCATGATCTACTGGGGCGATCTGGGCTGCGACGTGGAGCGGGTCCGGGTCCGGGCGCTGGAGGACTGCCGCGTCGGCCGGGTCCGCCGCGACGGGCCGGCCGCCCTGGTGGTGGCCGAGCTGCTGTTCGACCGGGCGCTGCGGACCGGGGAGACCCAGATGATCCGCTACGAGATGGCCGATCCCAGTGGCGCGGAGGCCCGGGAGTACGAGCGGGGTTTCCGCTTTCCCAGCGGCCAGTACATGCTGCGGGTCGGCTTCGACTCCGCGGCGCTGCCGGTCCGCATCCACCGCTTCGCCCGCCGCGGCCTGGGCACCGACGAGCACGATCGCGGCGAACTCACCCTCAACGCCCAGCACGCCGTCCATCTCGTCGCCGGCCCCCTCCAGGCTGGCCTGGTCGGCGTCCAGTGGGATTGGGGCTGACCCAACGTGATCATCCCGCCTGGCTGAGGACACATGAAAGAGCGCCCCGCCTGCCCTCCGCGAGGAGGACGAGCGGGGCGTTCGTCTGTGGGGAGGGCCTCGATGGGGTGAGGCCGCCGGCGTCTGCGGCGCCGAGCGCGCCGACGGCACAGGCAATCCGGTCGACTGGCCACGGGGGAAGGATCTGCTCGGTCACGCTTCGTACCAGACGACTCTTCGGTACGCGCATCCGGCGCCGGGCGCGCACGGGGAGATCGAGGCGGCGTGGTCGCAGATAGATGCGCATCAGACGCGCACGGGGGCTGATCGTGGATCGGTTACCTAGCTTTGAGCTGCGACGATGTGAATTCGATGTGGTCCCGATGCCCACCACGTGGAGTGCGTCGCGCTGCTGGCCGGTGAGCCGACCGAGGAGTGACCAGGGAGAACGCGCCGGGGCGGTGTCTCATCGCGTCCCGGCGCGGTCCTTCGCCGAGGCGGGGGAACCGCCGCGTGTGCCGCCTTCCGCGGATGCGGCGCGCACGATCGTTCCAGCCACTCCGCCGGCGACCAGGCCGGAGACCACACCCGTGATCACACCCGAGCCGATGCCCACGAGTACGCCGACGAGTACGCCCACGGCCAGGCGCGCGATCACGGCTGCGACCGCGTGCACGGTCGTGCTCACCGGCTACGCCTCGTCCGCGAGGCCGAGGTGCTCCTCCAGCCGGTCGAGCCTGCGCAGGACGGGACGGAGCTCCTCGCGTACGGCCGCCGACAGTGCGCTCGCCGCGTCGGCGAGCTGGGCCGGGACGACTGAGGCGGTCTGGGTCTGCGCGCGCAGGTGGACATAACCGGCGAGGGCCGCCGCGACCGCGCGGCGGGTCAGCCGGTGCTCGGCCCCCAGCTCCCGCAGGACATGCCCGGCCACTCCCTCCGGTTCGGCGATCAGCCCGAGAAGCAGGTGTTCGCAGCCGATGTAGTTGTGGCCGAGCGAGGTGGCCTCGGTGACGGTCATCTCCAGGGCCGCCGCCGCGGGCGCCCCGAAGGCGAGCTCGGCATCGCCGGTGGTCGCGGCCGGGGCGGCGGGGCTCGGCCGGTCCAGCCGGCGCCGCACCTCCTCGGGGTCGATCTCCAGGGCGCCCAGGACCTGGAGCGCTAGATTGCTCCCCTCGGCGAGCATGCCGCCCAGCAGATGCTCGGTGCCGACCTCGGCCGCGCCCAGGGCCCGAGCCTGCTCCACCGACAGCTTGATCACGGACCGGGCCCGCGGGGTGAAGTGGGGGAAGCGCGCCGCCAGGTCGTCGAGGTCGGGGGCGCTGAGCGCCGTCTCGCGGATGGAGGTCACCCGCCGTACGGCCTGCTCAAGTGCCCGCTGGCACACGGCGGAGACCGGCACGCCGGCTCTCTTGACCGCCTCGGCCAGCTCGTCCGGCAGGTAGACGTTGATCTTCGGCACCACACCTCCCCTTTAGGGTTATAGAAGGGTTATAACCCATAGATAACCCTAAAGGGGAGTGATTGTCTAGCGTGCCGCGCCGGTGAGGAACCGGGTGATGCCGGGGGCGAGGGCCGCGCCCCTGGCGGAGAGCCATGCCAGGTTGTTGCGGCTGGTGAAGGCGGCGAGTCTGCGGGCGTCGAGCCGGGTGAGATCGCCGGACCTGGCCAGCACGGGTGTCAGGGCGATCCGGTTCCAGGCGGCGCTCTCCCCCAGGGAGCGGGCTATCTGCGGATGCGCGGCGCGGACGGCGGAGGCGATCGGGTGCAGGCGGCCTCCGGAACCGGGGGAGGTGCCAACGGGGGCGAGCAGGTTGACGGTGGCGATCTCGACGCCTTCCGCCCGGGTGACCCGGAGCAGCTCCTGGTCGCCGAGGGCCAGGCCGGTCCCGGTGACCGGGAGGGTGAAGCTGACCGTGAGGGGGCGGCCCTCGCGGGCGGCCTGCCGCTGCAGGGCCGCGATCGCCCTGGCGCGCCGCCGCACGGCGGCGTCACCGGCCGGGGCGTGGACCTCGAAGTCGATGTACCTGGCGTCGAAGGCGCCGATCGCCCGGCGGTAGGCGGCGGTGAGCCGGCCGAGGTCCGCGCAGGCGGTGGCGAGTTCGCGTCCGGCGGGGCCGCCGAAGGCGAGACCCGCGTCCCCGCCGGCGGCGCGCAGGGGGCCGAGCCGGTTGGCGACCGGATTGCGTCCCTGTCCCTGGAGTCCGCCCCAGCGGGGGACGCAGCCGCTGCGCCCGGCGGTGAGGTGGCCGAGCGTGAACCAGCGCACGCGGCTCTTCCTGGCCGCCTTGGAGAGGTTGAAGCGCGGGTCGTGGACCGCGTCCACGAACGCCACGAAGCCCGACGGGCGGACGACGGCCGGTGTGGACGCCTGCTCGGGCGCGGGCCGGGTGGCGGTCCCCGAGGGGGGCGCGCCCGCCCCGGCACGCCTGCCGGCGGCGGCCCACTCGCCCTGCGCCCTGGGGGGCAGCAGCCAGATCGCGCCACCGGTTCCCGCGGCGAGCGCGATGGAGGCGAGCACCACGAGGGGCCGGGGCGGGGTGCCGGGCTCGCGGGCCCGGCGAGTGTCGGGACGGTCGGTCGCCACGGGCATGTGATCCCCCTTCCTCAACGACAGGGGCGATCGCTGTGAGTGTCGGATCCGCTACCCGTTGCGTCGAAGGGCAGAACGTTAGCAAGCGTTCCGGCCGCGGCGTGGGCTTTCTGCGGATGCCGTCCGGAGTGCCCGGATAATGGTCGTCATGAAGTTGAGGATCTTCACGGAACCGCAGCAGGGTGCCACCTACGACGAGTTGCTGGCGGTCGCGCTGGCCGCGGAGCGGCTGGGGTTCGACGCCTTCTTCCGTTCCGACCACTACATGCGGATCGGAACGGGCGACCCCGGTGCCGGCTCCACCGATGCCTGGACGACCCTGGCGGGCCTGGCCAGGGACACCTCCACGATTCGCCTGGGCACCCTGGTCACCCCGGCCACCTTCCGGCTGCCAGGGCCGCTGGCGATCAGTGTGGCCCAGGTCGACCAGATGAGCGGCGGCCGGGTCGAGCTGGGCCTGGGCACCGGCTGGTTCGACGCCGAGCACGTCGCGTACGGCATCCCGTTCCCGCCGGTCGGCGAGCGGTTCGGCCGGTTCGAGGAGCAGTTGGAGATCCTGATCGGGCTCTGGACCACACCGGCGGGCGAGACGTTTTCCTTCGAAGGCGCCCACTACCGGCTGGCGGACTCGCCCGCGCTGCCCAAGCCCACGCAGAGCCCCAGGCCGCCGATCATCATCGGCGGCGTCGGCGCCACGCGCACCCCGCGCCTGGTCGCCAGGTTCGCCGACGAGTACAACGTGCCGTTTCGCACCCTGGACGACACCGCGAAGGCCTTTGACCGGGTCGGCAGGGCATGTGAGGCGGAGGGCAGGGAGCCGGTCGTGCTCTCGGTCGCGCAGACCGTCTGTGTCGGCTCCGGCGACGCGGAGATCGCGCGGCGGGCCGGGGGCATCGAGCAGGACCTCGGCGTGCTGCGCGCGACGGGCCTGGCGGGTACCCCCGCCGAGGTGACCGAGAAGATCGGCCGCTTCGCCGAACTGGGCGTCGAGCGGGTCTACCTGCAGGTGCTTGACCTGGCCGACCTCGACCACCTGAACCTCATCGCCGAGGAGGTCCTGCCGCACGTGTAGGCCGGGCACCGCGCCCCTCCTCGGGGCGCGGGCGCGCCGGGTCGAGGGCGAGCCGCGGCGCGGGGAGCGCGAGACGGTTCTCGCCGCTCCGGCACCGGTCTGTGATTTTTCGACAAAGCCGGATGAAGAAGGGGGACATTCTCCAGGGGCTCAGAAAGCGCCTGGAGGGCTGAACCGGCGGGCCCGCGCCCGGGAGTGCCACCGCCTGTGGCGGAGCAGGCCCAGCACGGCCATCGCCAGCCAGGCGAGGAGAAGGAACTTCAGCACCCCGGCCCCGGCCATCGCCACTCCCGCCACCAGCAGCAGGATCATCACGGGAGCGAACGGGGGGCCGCCCCGGTGTCCCGCGTGGTGGTGACTCCAGGCCGCGCGGTGACGGAATCGGGACCCGGGCCGGAACCCGGGATGATGGACGCCCCAGGCGTGCGCGTGCCACCCGCGGTCCCACGGGCTCCCGGTGTCCTCGAACCCCTCCGGTCCGGGGGCGCGCGGACCGGGCAGGCCGGGCAGGTCCGCGCACACCACGGCGAGGTCGCCACCCGTCCGTGCGGACAGGGCCGACTCGAGGCGCTCGTCGAGTTCCTCGCGGGTCAGGCGGCCCTGGGCGTAGTGCTCGCGCAGGGCCTCCATCGCCACGTCACGTTCGGCGTCTCCGATGCGGAGGCCGTCTCGGGGCGTCATGGTCGGGTCACTCCTCGCCGGTGTCGCCGTCGGCCAGAATCTGGTAGAGCTTGCGGCGCGTCTCGGCCAGCGTCTCCTTCGCCTGCCGGATCTGCGACTCGCTGCCGGTCTGCAGGATCTGGAGCATGGCGAACCCCGACTGGCGGGCGGTGTCCATCAACTCCCAGGTGCTGTCGTCGATGTCGGGCGTCATCTCCTCCCACGGCGCGCGCACCTCGTCGGAGTGCTCGATCACGTAGGCGCGGCCTGCCTCGGTGAGGCTGAAGGTCTTGCGCCCCTCGTTCTCCTCGGCCAGGACCAGGCCCTCATCGGTGAGCTGCTGCAACGCCGGGTAGACCGCTCCCGGGCTGGGCTTCCAGCCACCCTCGCTGCGCCGCTCGATCTCCTGGATGATCTGGTAGCCGTTTCGCGGGGACTCGGTGAGCAGGGCGAGGATCGCCGCGCGGACATCGCCGCGCTTGGCCTTGCGCCCGCGCCCGAACGGCGGCCCCCCGCCGAAGGGGCCCCCGCCGAACGGGCCTCTGCCCCCCCGGCCGCCTCGACCGCCCCTGCCGAAGTCCCAGGGGAACCCGCCGCCGGGGAAGGGGCCGCGGTGCCCGCGGTGCCGGTGCTCGTGCGGTCCGCCCTCGTGGTGCTGGTGCGGCCCGTGCTGCGGCCCGCTCTCGTGCCATCCGGCGGCCATCTGCCGCCACGCCTCCTTGGCCGCGCGCTTCATCTCGCGCCTGACCTCCTGGGAGCCGAACCCGGCCCAGGGGCCACTCGTCGCGTTCGCTGCCGTCATGTCGTACCTCCATATCGCGATCGTCTTTTGATCGCTCTCGATGCCTCAAAGATATATCGAGAACATTCTGACAGCAACCCTTGTCCTGAAATATGGCTCTTCCCTTGAGGGGGAGCCGACGGTCACCGTGCGGGTGCTCAGCGTGTAAGTGAGGCAGATCACGTAATTCTTGCCGGATTCTGGAACAAGTACTGAGACCTGCACGTTACAAAGGACGTAGACGGGATTCGTTCCGCGCCGGAAGGGCTGGGGGGTGCTTTCGGTGCGGAACGGTCCCGTCTGTCGTTTCCGCAGGCCGCCGCCTGCTCGCCGATCTTTCCCCACCCGTCTCCGGCCTCCCGTGGAGGCGATCCGGAGGGTGTGCGGCGAGGACTCCGGGGTGAGACCCCAGGGTGAAGGCGATCTTCCCGGGTGGATGCTCTCGTACGGCCGTCCCCGGCACCGATCGGCGGTTCCATCCGTTCCTCATTCGTAGGAAGATGCCGATGGCAGGCACTTCTCGTGAAGGGACGGGGAGATCGAAGCGGACGAGCGTCGCCCTCGAGTGATCCTGGAAGCGGGTGGAGGCGACCGGTGCTCACGCGCCGGGATCGCCTCGCCCACGCGACACGCCGATGGTGCAAAATGGCACGGTCCTCCACCTGGAGGGGGCTTTGCCGTACAGTCTCCCGGCGTGATCTTGATGGTGGTGTCTGAGCGATGATGGGGCATACGCATGCGCTGACGGGCGCGATCGCCTGGCTGGGGGTGGCGCCCGGGCTGGCCGCGCTGCCCCTGCTGACCGAGACGTCGAAGTTCATAGAGACCGGCGTCATGGTCAACGCGCTCAACCCGGCCGAGTTCGTCGCCGGGGCCATCATCTGCGCCGGTGCCGCGATGCTGCCCGACCTCGACCATCCGAGCGCGACGATCGCGCAGACGTTCGGGCCGGTCACCTGGGGTCTGAGCAAGGCGGTGTCATGGCTCGCCGGCGGACACCGCAACGCCACCCACTCGCTGGTGTTCGCGGCCGCCGCGGGCTTCGGCGCGCACTACCTGGCCGGCACCTATCCGATCGGCCGCGACATCCTGGTGGTCCTGCTCATCGGCCTGGCGCTGCGGGCGATCGGGGTCGGCATCCCGGGCAAGAAGTTCGCCTCGGCGATGCTCAACGTCGGTATGACGGCCGGGCTGTTCGTGGTGTTCCGCAGCGACGGTGTGGGCTACGCCTGGCTGGGGCTGGCGGTCGCGATCGGATGCCTGACTCACGTCGTGGGTGACTGCTGCACCGAGAAGGGCTGTCCCGTGCTCTGGCCGATACGGCAGAAATGGCTGCTGCCGTGGAAGATCGGCATCAAGACGGGCCGTGCTTTCGAGCAGAAGTTTCTCGCCCCGGTACTTTCCGTCGTCGTTCTCGGGCTGCTGTACCTCCGCCTCGCCCCGCAGTGATCATACTGAGGGGTAATTTGATGTCGAGATACCCGGAGCGATATCTTGATATCGAGACATCCGCTGCAACCTGCGGGCGGCTCGGAGGTTAGGTGTACCTAACAGTCCGGGGTGCTCCGGCGGTGCGGCAGGATTCAATCGCGCCTATGTGCCGGCGCGACAGACATCAGGGTGATGAGGGAGGCGAACCGTGTCCTCGAACAGCTTTGGCAGCCGTGACACGCTCCGCGTCGGTGACGCGGGATATGAGATCTACCGGCTGGACGCCGTGGAAGGGTCGGGGCGTCTCCCGTACAGCCTGAAGATCCTTCTTGAGAACCTGCTCCGCACGGAGGACGGCGCGAACATCACCGCCGACCACATCCGCGCGGTCGGCCAGTGGGACCCGTCCGCCGCGCCGAACGTGGAGATCCAGTTCACGCCGGCCCGTGTGATCATGCAGGACTTCACCGGCGTCCCGTGCGTCGTCGACCTGGCGACCATGCGCGAGGCCGTCCGCGACCTCGGCGGCGATCCCGCCAGGATCAACCCGCTCGCCCCGGCCGAGATGGTCATCGACCACTCGGTCATCGTCGACTTCTTCGGCGGGCCCGAATCCTTCCAGCGCAACGTCGAGCGGGAGTACGAGCGCAACCGCGAGCGCTACCAGTTCCTGCGCTGGGGACAGACCGCCTTCGACGAGTTCAAGGTCGTCCCGCCGGGCACCGGCATCGTGCACCAGGTCAACATCGAGCACCTGGCCCGCGTGGTGATGACGCGTGACGGGAAGGCCTACCCGGACACCTGCGTCGGCACCGACTCCCACACCACGATGGAGAACGGCATCGGCGTCCTGGGCTGGGGCGTCGGCGGCATCGAGGCCGAGGCCGCGATGCTCGGCCAGCCGATCTCGATGCTGATCCCGCGGGTGGTCGGTTTCAAGCTGACCGGCAAGCTCCCGGCCGGGGCCACCGCCACCGACCTGGTGCTCACGATCACCGAGATGCTCCGCGAGCACGGCGTCGTCGGCAAGTTCGTGGAGTTCTACGGCGAGGGCGTCTCCAGCGTGCCGCTGGCTAACCGGGCCACGATCGGCAACATGAGCCCCGAGTTCGGCTCGACCTGCGCGATCTTCCCGATCGACGGCCAGACGATCGACTACCTCACGCTGACCGGCCGCCCCGCCGAGCAGGTCGCCCTGGTCGAGGCCTACGCCAAGGCCCAGGGGCTGTGGCTCGACCCGGAGGCCGAGGAGCCGGTCTTCTCCGAGTACATCGAGCTGGACCTGGCCACGATCGTCCCGTCGATCGCGGGCCCCAAGCGCCCCCAGGACCGCATCGCGCTGTCCGAGGCCAAGAGCGCCTGGCGCGCGGCCGTCAAGGACTACGTGCCGAGCATCCAGGGCCCGCTCGACGAGGCGTCCGACGAGTCCTTCCCCGCCTCGGACTCCCCGGCGATCTCCCACGCCGGCAACGGTGACAGGCCGCACGCCGCCGGTCACAACGGCAAGCGCCCGCACAGGGTCGTTCCGGTCACCCTGGCGGACGGCACCAGCTTCGAGATCGACCACGGCGTGGTGACCATCGCCGCGATCACCAGCTGCACCAACACCTCCAACCCGTACGTCATGATGGGCGCCGCGCTGCTCGCCAGGAACGCGGTCGAGAAGGGCCTGACCCGCAAGCCGTGGGTCAAGACCTCCCTGGCCCCCGGCTCGCAGGTCGTCACCGGCTACTTCGAGCGCTCGGGCCTGCAGCCCTACCTCGACAAGATCGGCTTCAACCTGGTCGGCTACGGCTGCACCACCTGCATCGGCAACTCGGGCCCGCTGCAGGAGGAGATCTCCGCCGCCATCCAGGAGAACGACCTCGCGGTCACCGCGGTGCTGTCCGGCAACCGTAACTTCGAGGGCCGGATCAACCCCGACGTCAAGATGAACTACCTGGCCTCGCCGCCGCTGGTGGTCGCCTACGCCCTCGCGGGCACCATGGACATCGACCTGAACACCGAGCCGCTGGGCACCGGCTCGGACGGTGAGCCGGTCTTCCTCGCCGACATCTGGCCGGCGCCCGAGGAGATCGCGGCGGTCGTCGCCTCCTCGATCGACCAGGAGATGTTCCTGCACGACTACGCCGACGTGTTCAAGGGCGACGAGACCTGGCGCTCGCTGCCGATCCCGACCGGTAACACCTTCGAGTGGGACCCGGACTCGACCTACGTCCGCAAGGCCCCCTACTTCGAGGGCATGCCGTCCGAGCCGGAGCCGGTGACCGACATCTCCGGGGCCAGGGTGCTGGCGAAGCTGGGCGACTCGGTCACCACCGACCACATCTCCCCGGCCGGCGCGATCAAGGTCGGCACCCCAGCGGCCGACTACCTCAAGGAGCACGGTGTCGCGGTCAAGGACTTCAACTCCTACGGCTCGCGCCGGGGCAACCACGAGGTCATGATCCGCGGTACCTTCGCCAACATCCGGCTGAAGAACCTGCTGCTCGACGGCGTGGAGGGCGGTTACACCCGCGACTTCACCGCCCCGGGCGGGCCGCAGGCCTTCATCTACGACGCCTCCGCGAACTACCAGGCCGCGGGTATCCCGCTCGTCGTCCTGGCCGGCAAGGAGTACGGCTCGGGTTCCTCGCGTGACTGGGCGGCCAAGGGCACCGCGCTGCTCGGCGTCCGCGTCGTCATCGCCGAGTCCTACGAGCGCATCCACCGCTCCAACCTGATCGGCATGGGCGTGCTGCCGCTGCAGTTCCCCGAGGGGGAGACGGCGCAGTCACTGGGCCTGACCGGTGAGGAGACCTTCGACGTCGTCGGCGTCGAGGCCCTCAACGGAGGCGGCATCCCGCGGACCGTGACGGTCAGGGCCGACGACAAGGAATTCCAGGCCGTCGTACGCATCGACACCCCCGGAGAGGCCGACTACTACCGGCACGGGGGCATCATGCAGTACGTCCTGCGCTCCCTGCTCGCCAAGAGCTGAGCAGGAGGGGCGGGGCCGCACGCAGGCTCCGCTCACATCGGGGGACACCCCAGACAGGAACCGCCCGGTGGGACATCATCCCGCCGGGCGGTTTTTTTGTTCTCCCGGTCACCGCCCGGAAGCGGCAGGTGGGGGCCGTGATCCCAGGCGAGATGGCCGTGCGGGGCCATGGGGGTTAATGACGTGTTTCTGGATTGTTACCGGCCACAACAAACTTTACCCATGGAAGGTCTGGCGCTCCTGGCCGGTGGCGGAATACGTTGCCGCAAACAACATTCAACGGAACGGTGAGCCGAGATCCGGTGGAGCCGTACCCGCGAATTCGGCATGCCGCACCTCCGTCGTACCCCCCACTTTCGAAGAAAGGACCCGTGCACCATGCGCAAGGGGATCCTCAGCCTTACCGCCGCCGCCGCGGCGATGACCCTTGGCCTCGCCGCTTGCGGGAGCGACGATGCCGACACCAGCGCGTCGAGCGGCGCGTCCCCCGCGGAGAGTTCGGCTGCCGTGGCGGGCAAGGTCGGCGTCATCCTCCCCGACAGCAAGTCCTCCGCCCGCTGGGAGACCGCGGACCGCAAGTACCTGGAAGAGGCGTTCAAGGCCGCGGGCGTCGCCTACGACATCCAGAACGCCCAGGGTGACAAGACCCAGTTCCAGACCATCGCCGACCAGATGATCACCAACGGTGCCACGGTTCTGATGATCGTCAACCTTGACAGCGGCACCGGCAAGGCCGTGCTCGACAAGGCCAAGGCGCAGGGCGTGGCCACCATCGACTACGACCGCCTCACTCTCAACGGCGGCGCGTCCTACTACGTCAGCTTCGACAACACCAAGGTCGGCACTCTGCAGGGCGAGGGCCTGGTGAAGTGCCTGTCAGATAAGCAGGCCAAGAAGCCGATCATCGCCGAGCTCAACGGCTCGCCGACCGACAACAACGCCACGCTGTTCAAGAACGGCTACGACGGCGTGCTCAAGGCCAAGTACGACTCGGGGGACTACGTCAAGGGCCCCGACCAGTCGGTTCCCGACTGGGACAACGCCCAGGCGGGCACGATCTTCGAGCAGATGCTCACCGAGCAGCCGAAGATCGCCGGTGTCCTGGCCGCCAACGACGGTCTCGGCAACGCGGCCATCTCGGTCCTGAAGAAGAACAGCCTGAACGGCAAGGTCCCGGTCACCGGTCAGGACGCCACGGTGCAGGGCCTGCAGAACATTCTCGCCGGTGACCAGTGCATGACGGTCTACAAGGCGATCAAGAAGGAGGCCGACGCGGCGTCCGCGCTGGCCATCGGCCTGGCCAAGGGCGAGAAGCCCGCGGCGACCGGTACGGTCAAGGACACCGAGAGCGGCGCCGACGTGCCCGCCGTTCTCCTCGACCCGCAGCCGATCTTCTTCGACAGCGTCAAGGACGTCGTCGCCGACGGCTTCGTCACCAAGGACGAGCTGTGCACCGGCGAGTTCGCCGACAAGTGCACCGAGGCCGGAATCCAGTAGGGCGTGCGGGGGACGGACGGCCGCCCCGGAGGCCGTCCGTCCCCCTGCGCTCCATCGCGGCGTATTCGCACTGTGACGCCGGAGGGACGCGGCAGGTGAGTCGTCCATTCCGGCTACGGGGCAGGACACCGCCCGCAGGCGCCCGAGCCGCGCGAGCTTCGCCGCGCGAAATGAACACAGGGAGCACAACCCCATGACCCCCGCACTGGAACTCCGCGGGATCGACAAGAGCTTCGGTCCCGTACAGGTCCTGCACGACGTCGCCTTCTCCGCCTACGCCGGAGAGGTGACCGCGCTGGTCGGCGACAACGGCGCAGGCAAGTCCACACTCGTCAAGTGCGTCGGCGGCATCCACCCGATCGACTCCGGCGAGTACTTCTTCGACGGCAAGCCCGTCCGGATCGGCAGCCCGCGCGACGCGGCCGAGCTGGGCATCGAGATCGTCTACCAGGACCTCGCGCTCTGCGACAACCTCGACATCGTCCAGAACATGTTCCTGGGTCGTGAGCACCGGCGAGGCATCGTCCTCGACGAGGACACGATGGAGGCGATGGCGGCCAAGACCCTGGAGAGCCTGTCGGTCAGGACCGTCAAGTCCATCCGCCAGCTCGTCGCCAGTCTCTCCGGTGGCCAGCGCCAGACGGTGGCCATCGCCAAGGCCGTGCTGTGGAACAGCAAGGTGGTCATCCTCGACGAGCCGACGGCGGCGCTCGGCGTCGCCCAGACCGCGCAGGTGCTCGAACTGGTCCGGCGCCTGGCCGACCAGGGCCTGGCCGTCGTGCTGATCTCGCACAACATGAACGACGTGTTCGCCGTGTCGGACCGGATCGCCACCCTCTACCTGGGCCGGATGGCGGCCCAGGTCAAGACCTCGGACGTGACCCACGCGCAGGTCGTCGAACTGATCACCTCCGGCCGTAGCGGGGACCTCGGCCTCACCAACGGAGCCACCGTATGACCGCCACGATTTCCCCGAAGCGCGTACCCGAGGCCCCCTCGATCAGGAGCAACGTCCGCGGCTACGCCGAGCGGGTACGCGGCGGTGACATGGGCGCGCTGCCGGCGGTGTTCGGTCTCGTGGTGCTCTGCACGATCTTCGCCATCCTCCGGCCGTCCTTCCTGACCGCCGGAAACTTCGCCAACCTGTTCACCCAGGGCGCCGCGGTCACGGTGATCGCCATGGGCCTGGTCTTCGTGCTGCTCCTCGGCGAGATCGACCTGTCGGCGGGCTTCGCCAGCGGTGTCTGCGCCGCGGTGCTCGCGATCCTGCTCAGCAGCCAGGGACTGCCCTGGTACGTGGCGGTTGGCGCGGCCATCCTCACCGGCGTGGTGATCGGCACCGGGATCGGCTCCATCGTCGCGAAACTCGGCATCCCGTCGTTCGTGGTGACGCTCGCCGCCTTCCTGGCCTTCCAGGGGCTCGTGCTGCTGCTGGTCAAGGGCGGCACCATCATCGCCATCCGGGACGAGACCATCCTGGCGATCGCCAACAAGAACCTCCCGCCCGCGCTGGGCTGGATCCTGCTGGCCGTGGGGGTCGCCGGATACGCCGGTCTCCAGCTGCTGCGCGCCCGCAAGCGCGCCGCCCGGGAGCTGACCGCCGATCCGGTCTCGCTGATCGCGGTCCGGGTGGGCGCCCTCGCGCTGCTCGGCGGGCTCGCCGTCTACTTCCTCAACATCGAGCGGAGCCGCAACGCCGCGGTCGTCTCGCTGGCGGGCGTGCCGCTCGTGGTGCCCATCATCGTGGTGCTGCTGCTGGTCCTGACGTTCGTGCTGCGCCGCACGGCGTACGGACGTCACCTGTACGCGGTCGGCGGCAACGTCGAGGCCGCGCGCCGGGCGGGCATCAACGTCGACCGGATGAAGATCAGCGCTTTCGTGATCTGTTCCTCCATGGCCGCGATCGGCGGCGTCATCGCCGCCTCCCGGGCCAGTTCCGTCGACCCGAACACCGGCGGCAGCAACGTGCTGCTGTACGCGGTCGGCGCCGCGGTCATCGGCGGCACCAGCCTGTTCGGTGGCAAGGGCCGGGTGCTCGACGCCATCCTCGGCGGTGCGGTGGTCGCGGTCATCGAGAACGGCATGGGCCTGATGGGCTACAGCTCCGGCGTCAAGTTCATGGTCACCGGATCGGTGCTGCTGCTGGCCGCCATGGTGGACGCGCTCTCCCGCAAGCGGGCGGCCGCCACTGGTCTAAGGTGATCAGCGACTCCGATCCACCGAAGGAACCCCTCGTCATGCGGGCAGGCCCCTCCCAAGAGGAGATCAGGCGCCACAATCTTGGCGCCCTGCTCCGCCACGTCCATCTGAGCGGCCCCACCTCGCGCGCGGAACTCACCAACCGGATGGGCCTCAACCGCAGCACCATCATGGCCCTCACCGCCGACCTGACCGCCGCAGGCCTGGTCAGGGAGGAACTTCCCAGGGAGACCGGCCGGGCCGGGCGCCCCTCCCTGGTGGTCCGCCCCGAGTCGGCGCGGGTCTACGTGTTCGCCTTCGACGTGGGCGTCGACCGGATGGTCGCCGCCCGCGTCGGCCTGGGCGGCACGATCCTCGACCGTCGCGAGACGGTACGGAGGCGCGGTGCCTTCTCCCTGGAGGAGATCGTCGGCCCGCTCGCCGCCTTCGCCCGGCAGATGCACCGCAGGACCCGGCCCGACACGGTGTGCGTGGGGGTGGCGGCGGCCTTCTCCGGTGGCGTGGGCCGCGATGACGGAGGTATCAGGTTCGGGCCCAACATGGCCACCGTGGAGGACGTGCCGTTCGCCGAGGAGATGACCCGCCGGCTGGCCTTCGGCCTGCCGGTCACGGTCGGCAACGATGCCAACCTCGCCGCCCTCGCCGAGCAGACCCGGGGTGTCGGCGTCGGCTGCCGGGACCTCGTCTACCTGCACGGCGACGTCGGCATCGGCGGCGGTGTGATCGCCAACGGACAGTTGCTCGGCGGTCACCTTGGTTTCGGCGGCGAGGTCGGGCACATGATCGTCAACCCTGACAAGGGCCGCGTCTGCGGGTGCGGCTCGCTCGGCTGCCTGGAGGCGGAGGTCGGCGAGCGTGCCCTTCTTGAGGCCGCGGGTCGCTTCGGTCCCCAGGTCGGCAGGGACGCCGTCCGCGCCGTGGTCGACGCCGCCGACCGGGGTGACGTCGTCGCGCAGGCCGCGCTGAGCCGCGTCGGCGACTGGCTCGGCCTGGGCGTCGCCAACCTCGTCAACATCTTCAACCCCGAGATGGTGGTGTTCGGCGGCATGCTCAGGGAGATCTACCTCGGCTCCGCCGCCCAGGTCCGCAGCCGTCTCGCCCTCGACGCCCTGCCTCCGTCCCGTGAGCACCTGCGCCTGCGCACCTCGGCCCTCGGTGATGACGCCACCCTGGTCGGCGCCGCCGAGCTGGCCTTCTCCCAGGTCCTCGCCGACCCTCTGGAAGTCCTCGCCCGCGCCGGCTCCTGACCCGCGCCGGCGGCTGGAACAGGAACAGTCCGGTCACCTCGGCGAGGATGCCCGTGCAAGTGATTGGAGCAGCAGAGCGCCTGGGCGTCGCCGGGGAACCTGCCGCAGCCGGTGGCAGGCAGAACACCGGGTAAAGCTGTTGGGCGGCCAAGCTCTGAGGGTACGGCCGCGGGCGGCGGGACCGAGTGGGGTTTGCACCGGTTCCCTCCGGGACCGACGGGCGATCAGGCGACCCGGCCCGTGGCGGCGGACCAGGTGTTGCAGCCGGAGGGGGAGCCGGAGTCGAAGCCGCGCTCCATCCAGTAGGCCTGGCTGCGGCCCTTGCCGTGGTCGTTCTTGGGCCAGTTCTTGTGACCGTTGGCGTTGACCCAGCCGACCATCGCCTCCCACTGCGCCTGCTCGACCGGCAGGTCGTCGGCGATCTGGCGCAGGAAGACGGAGGCCAGGCAGTCGGCCTGCAGTTCGAGGCGGCGGGAGTAGGAGAGCTTGGTGGCCGCCTTCGCGTACCAGACGCTCCTGGCGTAGTAGTCCATGATGCCCGCGAGGTGCTGCACGTGGTGGGCGTACTCGTGGGCCATGAACTGGGCGTGGTTGGCCGCGTAGGGGTTCCGCAGGACCTGGCGGGTGATCCCTATGTAGATGGTCTTGTTGGTCGAGCAGTACAACCCGCCCGCGCTGCTGGGCCACCGGCCGCAGGGCGTGGTCACCTTGGAGGTGGAGAAGCGCAGTCTGGGCCTGGAGAAGGACAGGCCCGCCTTGGAGAACTGGGTCTTCCAGGAGCGGTTCAGGCACTGGGTGATCCGAGTCATGAAGGTCCGGTAGGAGGCCGCGCTCCCCGCGCGGATCGTCCCCGCCGAACATCTGGTGACCGGCATCGAGCCGGTGCGGTAGAGGCGGTTTGATGTCGCGGCGGCGCGGCCCTGCGGCGCGGCCCGCTCCTTGACGGCCGAGCCCCTGGCGGGGGCCTTGCCGGGGGCCGGGGTGGAGGTAAGGGCGGGGGAGGGAACGGGCGCAGGGGTGACCGCCGGAAGGATCGCCGGGGTGATGTAGGGGACGGCGATGACGATTCCCGTGGCCACCGCCGCGAATACCAGGAAGGCCACGATCAGTGACAGTTGTCGCCTGGAGGGGAGGGGGTTCATGGTGAGGGAAAGGTTAGGGCAACTGTATATAAACCGTGCAGTTTTTTCACCCGGGAGGGCAGCGCCTGCCAACCGAACTAGACTCGTCGTGACGGTCACTGGACAGAGGGGATGATTCCGTGAGCGAGCGGACCGGGCAGCCTGGAAGTCTTCTGGAGTCGGTCAAGGGGCCAGGGGACCTCAAGCTGCTGGCGGTGGACGAGTTGCCACTGCTCGCCACCGAGATCAGGGACCTTCTGATCGCCTCCACGGCCCGCAGCGGCGGCCATCTCGGCCCCAACCTGGGTGTCGTCGAGCTGACGATCGCGATGCACCGGGTCTTCGACTCGCCGCGTGACCGGATCCTGTGGGACACCGGTCACCAGGCCTATGTCCACAAGATGCTCACCGGCAGGGCCGGGCAGTTCGACACGCTCCGCCAGGAGGGCGGCCTGTCGGGCTACCCCAGCCAGGCCGAGTCCGAGCACGACATCATCGAGAACTCGCACGCCTCGACCGCGCTGTCGTACGCCGACGGCCTGGCCAAGGCGTACCGGCTGCGGGGCGAGGCGGAGCGCACGGTCGTCGCGGTGATCGGAGACGGGGCGCTCACCGGCGGCATGGCCTGGGAGGCGCTCAACAACATCGCGGCGCGCAAGGACCTGCCGCTGATCATCGTGGTCAACGACAACGGCCGCTCCTACTCGCCGACCATCGGCGGGCTCGCCTCCCACCTGGCCTCGCTGCGCACCACCCAGCGCTACGAGGACATGCTCGACTTCGTCAAGGGCAGCCTGAACAGGGTCCCGGTGGTCGGCGCTCCCGTCTACGACGCCCTGCACGGCGTCAAGAAGGGCATCAAGGACGTCCTGGCCCCGCAGGTCATGTTCGAGGACCTCGGCCTGAAGTACATCGGGCTGGTCGACGGCCACGACGAGCAGGCGGTGGAGTCCGCGCTGCGCAGGGCCAGGGACTTCCGCCGCCCGGTCATCGTGCACGTGCTCACCAAGAAGGGCTTCGGCTACTCCCCGGCGGAGAACCACGACGAGGACTGCTTCCACTCGCCGGGCGTCTTCGACCCGCTGACCGGCGAGGAGAAGCCGAAACCGCACGGCTGGACCAACGTCTTCGGCCAGGAGATGGTGCGCCTGGGCGCCGAGCGTCAGGACATCGTGGCGATCACCGCCGCGATGCTCGGCCCGACCGGCCTGATCCCGTTCTCCGAGGCCTATCCCGACCGCCTCTACGATGTCGGCATCGCCGAGCAGCACGCCCTGACCAGCGCCGCGGGCCTGGCGCTCGGCGGTCTGCACCCGGTGGTGGCCGTCTATGCCACCTTCCTGAACCGGGCCTTCGACCAGCTCCTGATGGACGTCGCCCTGCACCGCCTCCCCGTCACGGTCGTGCTCGACCGGGCGGGCGTCACCGGCGACGACGGCGCCAGCCACAACGGCATGTGGGACCTGTCGATCCTGCAGGTCGTCCCCGGCCTGTCGATCGCGGTTCCCCGCGACGAGCCCCGGCTGCGCGAGCTGCTGGCCGAGGCGGTGAAGGTCGACGACGGCCCGACGGTGCTGCGCTACCCCAAGGGCCCGGTGGCCGTCGAGATCGAGGCGGTCGGCCGCCTCGGCGAGATGGACGTGCTGCGCGGGGGCGACGCCGACGTGCTGTTCGTCTCCGTGGGGCCGATGGCCGAGCTGTGCCTGGAGGCCGCCGACCTGCTCGACGCCCAGGGGATCTCCGCCACGGTGGTCGACCCGCGCTGGGTCAAGCCGCTGGACGAGGCCCTGGTGGCGGCCGCCCGCGACCACAAGCTGGTCGTGGTCGTCGAGGACAGCGGCAGGGTGGGCGGTGTGGGTGACGCGGTCGCCCGCCTGCTGCGCGACGCCGACGTCGACGTCCCGGTCCGCACCTACGGCATCCCGCGGCGCTTTCTCGACCACGCCAAGCGTGCGAAGATCCTCAGCGAGATCGGCCTGACCTCGCAGGACATCGCCCGGCAGGTCACCGAGGCGATCGCGAAGCGCTCTCCGGCCCTGGAGAACGAGCCGGCCGGCTGACCACACCTCCCTTCCAAACATCCTCGGCTTCGCCGTTCAGGCGGTGATCCGCTGGGCATGACCTGATGCGTCGGCAAGGGTGACCACCGGCGCATCAGGAGGGATCGTGGGTGTTCTTCGCGTCAAGTCGGTGGAGCAGTCGATCTCGGACACCGAGGCACCGGAGCACCGGTTGCGCAAGGATCTCACCGCGCTGGACCTCACGGTCTTCGGTATCGGCGTCATCGTGGGCACCGGCATCTTCGTGCTCACCGGCCGGGTCGCCAGGGAGACGGCGGGGCCCGCGGTGGCGCTGTCCTTCGTGGCCGCCGGGATCGTCTGCGCGCTGGCGGCGCTCTGCTACGCCGAGTTCGCCTCCACGGTCCCGGTGGCCGGGTCCGCCTACACCTTCGCCTTCGCCACCCTGGGCGAGCTGCCCGCCTGGATCATCGGCTGGGACCTGACGCTGGAGATGATGCTCGGCTCCGCGGTCGTCGCGGTCGGCTGGTCGGGGTACCTGACCTCGCTGCTGGCGTCCCTGGGGGTCCCGCTGCCCGGCGTGATCGCGGGGGAGGGGGCGGTGTTCAACCTGCCCGCCGCGCTGGTCGTGCTGCTGCTCACCGGGGTCCTGGTCCTCGGGATCAAACTGTCCTCCCGGTTCAACCTGATCATCGTCACGATCAAGCTCGCGGTGATCCTGCTGGTCGTGGTGGCGGGGCTGTTCTTCGTCAGGGGCGCCAACTACTCGCCGTTCATCCCGCCGTCCAAGGCGACCCCCGCGGTGGAGGGGCTGGCCGCGCCGCTGATCCAGGTACTGTTCGGCATCACCCCGGTCGCGTACGGGGTGCTGGGCATCTTCAGCGCCGCGGCGGTCGTGTTCTTCGCCTACATCGGCTTCGACGTGGTCGCCACCGCCGCCGAGGAGACCCGCAACCCGCAGCGGGACCTGCCCATCGGCATCCTGTCCTCACTCGGTGTCTGCACCGTGCTCTACGTCGCGGTCTCACTGGTCGTGGTCGGCATGCAGCCCTACCGTCAACTCAGCGAGGCGGCGCCACTGGCCGACGCGTTCAAGGCCGTCGGCCAGACCTGGGCCGCGTCGCTGATCAGCGTCGGCGCGCTGGTCGGCCTGACGGCCGTCGTGATGATCCTCATGCTGGGCATGTCACGGGTGATGTTCGCCATGTGCCGCGACGAACTGCTGCCAAGCGGGCTGGCCAAGGTCCATCCGAAGTACCGCACGCCGTACGTCATCACCATCATCATGGGTGCCGTCGTCGCGGTCCTGGCCGGGCTGGTGCCGCTGTCCACGATCGCCGAACTGGTCAACATCGGCACGCTCTTCGCGTTCGCGGTGGTCTCGATCGCGGTGGTCATCCTCCGCCGCACCCGTCCCGACCTGCCCCGCTCCTTCCGTACCCCGCTGGTGCCGCTGGTGCCCGTCCTGTCGGTGCTCGCCTGCCTCTACCTGATGCTCAACCTGCCGGTGGAGACCTGGATCAGGTTCGGGGCGTGGATGCTCCTCGGGTTCCTGATCTACATCGGCTACGGCTACCGGCACAGCAGGCTGTCGGAGCAGCGGCGGGCAGCGACACGGTGACGCGCTCCCCCGTCCCGCGACGGTCGCGAGACAGGGGAGCCACACCGGGAAAGGGGGGCGTCAGGCGGGCACCGAGGCCACGCCAGGCGGCAGGAAGCGCACCTCGGAGATCTCCTCGCGGTCGAGGTAGGGGGTGACGCCGCCCAGGTGGAACGGCCACCCCGCGCCGAGGATCATGCACAGGTCGATGTCCTGAGGAGCGGAGACCACACCCTCGTCGAGCATGAGACGGATCTCCTCGGCCAGGGCCCGCAGCGCCCGCAGCCGGACCTGTTCGGCCGTGGACGGTGAGGTGCCCCCGGCGAAGAGGGCCACCGCCTCGGGGTCCAGGGAGAAGTCCGGCGCGTAGACACCCGGCTTACCCGCCGCGACCAGCCGGGCGAGGTTCTCCGACACCCCGTAGCGGGACGGGAACGCCTCATGCATCGTCTCGGCGACGTGCAGTGCCACGGCCGGGCCGACGAGCTGCAGCAGCGCGAACGGGGTCATCGGCAGGCCGAGCCCGTCCAGCGCGTGGTCGGCGAGCTCCAGCGGGGTGCCCTCGTCGACGGCACCGATGACCTCGCCCATGAAGCGGGTCAGCAGGCGGTTGACCACGAACGCGGGCGCGTCCTTGACCAGCACCGACGACTTCTTCAGCGACCGGCCGACGGCGAAGGCCGTGGCGAGCGTCGCGTCGTCCGTCCGCTCCCCTCGGACGATCTCCAGCAGCGGCATCACCGCGACCGGGTTGAAGAAGTGGAAGCCCACGACGCGCTCGGGGTGCCGGAGCCCCGAGGCCATCTCGGTCAGCGAGAGCGAGGAGGTGTTCGTGGCCAGCACGCACTCGGCGGAGACGACCGACTCCACCTCGGCGAACACCTTCTGCTTGACCTTCATGTCCTCGAACACGGCCTCGATGACGAAGTCGGCGTCGGCGAACGCGTCCTTGGTCAGCGAGCCGGTCACCAGGGCCTTGAGCCGGTTGGCCTGGTCGCCGGAGACGCGGCCCTTGGCGAGCAGCTTGTCGATCTCGGTGTGCACGTAGCCCACGCCCTTGTCCAGCCGGGCCTGGTCCAGGTCGGTCAGCACGACCGGGACCTCCAGGCGGCGGGCGAACAGCAGTGCCATCTGCGAGGCCATCAGGCCCGCGCCGACGACGCCGACCTTGGTGACCTTGCGGGCCAGGGCCGCCTCCGGGGCTCCGGCGGGCTTCTTGGCCCGGCGCTGCACCAGGTCGAAGGCGTACAGGCCGGCGCGGAGCTCGTCGCCCATGAGGAGGTCGGCCAGCGCCCGGTCCTCGGCGGCGAAGCCCTCGTCGCGGGTGGCGGTGCGGGCCAGCTCGAGGAGCTCCAGCGCCCGGTACGGGGCGGGGGAGGCGCCGTGCAGCTTCATGTCGAGCAGGAAACGGGTGTCGGAGACGGTCTTGGACCAGTCCTCGGCGGTGTGGTCGGCGCGGGAGACGGTGACGTCGCCGCGCAGCACCGCCGAGGCCCAGCGCAGCGACTCCTCAAGGAAGTCGGCGGGCTCGAACATCGCGTCGGCGACACCCAGCCCGAACGCCTCCCTGCCCTTGATCATGCGGTTCTGCGAGAGCGGGTTCTCGATGATGAGCTTGACGGCCGCGGCCGGCCCGATCAGGCGGGGCAGCAACTGGGTGCCGCCCCAGCCGGGGACCAGGCCGAGGAAGCACTCCGGCAGTGCCACGGCGGGCACACCGGAGGAGATGGTCCGGTACGTGCAGTGCAGCGCGATCTCCAGACCGCCGCCCATGGCCGCGCCGTTGACGAACGCGAACGACGGCACGTCCAGCTCGCCGAGGCGGCGGAACACCTCGTGGCCCAGCCGGCCGATCTGTAGCGCCTGGTCCCGTTCCGAGACCAGCGCGGCGCCCTTGAGGTCGGCGCCGACGGCGAAGACGAACGGCTTGCCGACGACGCCCACGGCCGCCAGGTCGCCGCGCCCGGCGATCGCGTCGAGGGCCTCGCCCAGCGAGGTCAGCCCCCCGGGGCCGAACGTCGACGGCTTGGTGTGGTCGAAGCCGTTGTCCAGCGTGATCAGGGCCATGGTGCCCGCACCCTGGGGCAGCTCCACGTCGTGGACCGTCGCCCGGGTGACGGTCTCGTCGGCGAAGAGTTCCTTGATGTCCGTCACTTGTTACCTTCCCAGCTGAGGTTCTCCCAGATGACCGTTCCACCCATGCCCAGGCCGACGCACATCGTGGTCATGCCGTAGCGGACGTCGGGGCGCTCACCGAACTCGCGGGCGAGCTGCGTCATCAGGCGCACCCCGGAGGAGGCCAGCGGGTGGCCGAAGGCGATGGCGCCGCCGTAGGGGTTCACCCGGGCGTCGTCGTCGGCGATGCCGAAGTGCTCGAGGAACGCCAGCACCTGTACGGCGAAGGCCTCGTTGATCTCGAACAGTCCCATGTCGGAGATGGAGAGCCCGGCCAGGCGCAGCGCCTTTTCCGTGGACGGGATCGGCCCGACCCCCATGACCTCGGGGTCCACGCCGGCGAAGGCGTAGGAGACCAGGCGCATCTTCGGGGCGAGGCCGAGCTCCTCGGCGACGTCGGCGGCGGCCACGACGCAGCCGGTGGCACCGTCGTTGATACCGGAGGCGTTGCCCGCGGTGACCCGGCCGTGCGGGCGGAACGGGGTCTTCAGCGCGGCCAGACCCTCCAGCGTGGTGCCGGGGCGGGGGGCCTCGTCGGCGGTGGCCAGCCCCCAGCCCTTCTCGACGGACCTGGTCGCCATCGGGACCAGGTCAGGCTGGATCCGGCCGTCGGCGTAGGCCTTGGCGACCTTCTCCTGGGAGGCGAGGGCGAAGGCGTCCGCGCGCTCCTTGGTGATGGAGGGGTAGCGGTCGTGCAGGTTCTCGGCGGTCATGCCCATGACGAGGGCGGAGCCGTCCACGAGTTGCTCGGCCAGGAAGCGGGGGTTGGGATCGACGCCCTCGCCCATGGGGTGGCGGCCCATGTGCTCGACGCCGCCGGCGATGGCGACGTCGTAGGCGCCGAAGGCGATGCCTCCGGCGACCGAGGTCACCGCGGTCATCGCGCCGGCGCACATGCGGTCGATCGAGTAGCCGGGCACGCTCTTGGGCAGCCCGGCCAGTATCGCGGCGGAGCGGCCGAGGGTCAGGCCCTGGTCGCCGATCTGCGTGGTGGCCGCGATGGCCACCTCGTCGACGCGCTCGGGAGGCAGATTCGGGTTACGCCGGATCAGCTCGCGGATGACGCGGATCACCAGGTCGTCGGCGCGTGTCTCGGCGTACAGGCCCTTGGGGCCCGACCTGCCGAAGGGTGTGCGCACACCGTCGACGAATACGACGTCACGAGACGAAGGCACGGGGTTCGCTCCTCGTTGCTGGATGGCTTCCCCCCTATGCTACTCGTGGGTAACAACGTTTGGCGCGGCCGGTCCCGCGCGAGGTGGGTAAGTTGTTCCCCAAGGTGCGCGGTCCGGTGCGGCATGTCCCGGATGCGGGACGGCGACAACTCTGACAGACTTTGGAAAACGCTTTCCGGGAGGTTGTCGGTGGTCACGCTTGAGGATGTCGCCCGGCACGCGGGCGTCTCGCTCGCCACGGCGTCACGGGTGCTCAACGGCAGCACCAGACAGGTGGGCGCATCCCTGCGGGCCAAGGTGGAGCTGGCCGCCGCCCAGCTGGGATACCGCACCAACGTGGCCGCGCAGACCCTCGCCAGGGGGGCCAGCAACGTGATCGGCCTGGTCGTTCACGATCTCACCGACCCCTACTTCGCCGCGATCGCCGACGGGGCCATGCGGGTCGCGGAGAACCAGGGGCTGATGGTCATGATCGGCACCACGCACCGCGACCCCCAGCGGGAGATCGCCTATGTCTCGACACTGAACGCGCAGCGGGTCCGCGCCGTGCTGCTGGTCGGCTCCCGGATCGCCGACGAGCAGCTGACCCGGCAGCTCCGCGAGGAGCTCGACCGCTACCGGGAGACCGGTGGCCGGGCGGCCTGCGTGGGCCAGGACCTGCTCGGGGTCGACGCGGTGGTGCCGGACAACCGCCTGGGCGCCGCCGCGCTGGCCCGTGCCCTCGCCGGGCTGGGGCACCGGAGCTTCGCCGTCCTCGCCGGGCCCGAGCGGCTGATCGCGTCCATGGACAGGGTGGCCGGGTTCGCCGCCGCGCTCGAAGAGCTCGGCCTGCCAGCGCCGCGTGTCCTGCACGGCTCCTTCGACAGGGAGGGCGGCTACTCGGCGGCCACCCAGGTGTCCGGGGTCACGTGTGTCTTCGCCGTCACCGACGTGATGGCGGTGGGTGCCCTGGCCGCCTTCAGGGACCGGGGCATCCGCGTCCCCGAGGACGTCTCGGTGGCGGGCTTCGACGACATCTCCACGCTGCGCGACCTGGTTCCCTCGCTGTCCACGGTGCGGCTGCCGCTCGCGGAGATGGGTGCCCGCGCGCTGGAGATGGCCCTCGCCCCGGACGAGGGGGCCAGGGCCCAGGTCGTGACCGGCGAGGTGATCCTCCGCGAGAGCACCCGCGCTCTGGGCTGAGGTCGCCTCGGCCGACCCACCTCTGCCGCGACGTCACGACGGCGGGCCCGGACCCTGCGGGGTCCGGGCCCGCCATGTCGTAGGGGGGCAGGAAGGAGGATCGGGACAGGCGGTCAGCGGGCGCCGGAGATCGGTTTTCCCTGCTCGTTGACCGGCGGGACGATGAGCTGACCGCGCAGCCAGCGGATCGTCCGGATGACTCCGTCTCCGTAGCCGGGGGAGTGCTGACGGCCCCGGCCGAGCTGTCGCGACACGTCCTCGGCCGCGCTCTCCTCCATGCCGAGGTTGAGTCCGGTCGGTCCGTGGATGGGACGCGGTGTGTTACGGACCGGGGACTTCCTGCGGGTGCCGAGCACCCACTCACACACGGCGATGGTCCCGGAGCACCATTCCCGCTCCCACTCGCCCGCCGCGTTCGGCCGGCCCGCATGGGCCAGTTCGGCGATCCGGCCGATCTCGGCCTCGGTGCGCAGGATCACGCCGCGGCCGCCGACCAGGTGTCCCCAGCCTTCCGAGGATCGGCGGCCGGGGATCGGCAGCCCGTCCTTGGCGCCGATCAGCCAGCTCAGGGTGCTGATGACCCCGTCGGCGGGGACGACCCGGCCCTCGCGCGGAACCCGCTCGGCGGCGTCGATCTCCGCGCGGGCCTCGGCGAGGGTGGGCGGGGATCCCGACGCCGGACGGCCGCTGATCGGCGCCTGCTCACGCTTGCCCAGGGCCCAGAGGATCGCCTCTCCCTGGCCCGAAGGGGCCGAGTCGGGGTTGGCGGCCTCCCACTCCCTGATCGCTTCCAGTACGGCAAGGACATGTTCCGGCGGCCGCTGTATGGCGGGGCTGGCTTCGCTCTCTGCGGTCGTCATACCCCTACCGTACGAGCAGCTGACATGTCACTTCACCGTGAAGCGGTAATCCGGGCCCGGCGAACGCGGTTTCCCCTGATTGGAACGCTCCTGTCGCCTCGGAGTCCGTTCCGCGGGCCCGCGTGTCATTCTCCGATGAGCTCGGCGAACGAGGACCGCACCCTGGCCAGGATCTCGTCGGGGTCGGCGGCCCACACGTCGGCGTTGAAGATCTCCACCTCGATGTCCCCGGTGTAGCCCGCCGCGGCCACCGCCTCGGTCAGCGGTGCGAAGTCGATCACGCCTTCGCCCATCACTCCCCGGCCGAGCAGCACGTCGGCGGGGAGCGGAGACAGGAAGTCGCACACCTGGTAGCTCGCGATCCGCCCCGAGGCCCTGGCGATCTGCTCCAGGACGTTCGGGTCCCACCACACGTGGAAGGTGTCGACGACGACGCCCACCTGCTCGGGAGGGTGCGGCTCGGCCAGATCGAGGGCCTGGCCCAGCGTGGACAGCACGGCCCGGTCGGCGCAGTACATCGGGTGCAGCGGTTCGAGGGCCAGCCTCACCCCGCGCTCGCCCGCGTACGGGGCCAGCACGGCCAGCGCCTCGGCGACCCGCTCCCGCGCGGCGGGCAGGTCCCGGGAGATCGCGCCCAGCGGCCGGCCGGGCACCACGCCCGGCAGGCCGCCGACCACCATGACCAGGCAGGCGGCGTCCAGCGTGGCGGCCTCGTCGATCGCCCTGCGGTTGTCGTCCAGGGCCTGCGGATCGCCGGAGGTGAGGAAGCCGCCGCGGCAGAGCGACGAGACCCGCAGCCCGGCGTCCGCGACGAGTTCGACGGTCTCCTTCAGGCCCTGCGCGGCGACGTCCTGCCGCCACAGGCCGATGGCCTCGACACCGTGCCGCACGCACCCGTCGACGGCCTCGGCCACCGACCACCGCTTCGTGGTCCACTGGTTCAGCGAGAGACGGCTCTTCGCCCGCGCCCTCACAGGCCGTTCACCGCCAGCAGGGAGCGCATCCGGAAGACCGCCAGCTCGGGGTCGGCCAGCAGCCCGGCCCTGTCGGCCAGGCGGAACACCTCGGCCAGGTGGGGCAGGGAACGGGCCGCCTGGGCGCCGTTGACCATGCTGAAGGCGTCCTGGTGGCCGTTGAGCCAGGCCAGGAAGACGATGCCCGTCTTGTAGTTGTACGTGGGGGCCTCGAAGATCTTCCGCGAGAGCGGGACCGTGGGGTCCATGATCGCGTCGTACCGTCCGAGGTCGCCCGCGTCGAGCGCCTGCAGGGCCGAGGCGGCGGCGGGGGCGATCGCGTCGAAGATGCCCAGCAGCGCGTGGCTGCCCGACCTGATCAGCGAGGGGTAGTTGAAGTCGTCGCCGGTGTAGAGCCTGACGCCTTCGGGCAGCGCCTCGCGCAGCCCGATCTCGTGCTCGGCGTCCAGCAGTGAGACCTTGACCCCGTCCACCCTCGCCGCGTGGTCGTGGATCAGCGACAGGAACGACGCGGTGGCCTCGGACACGTCCCGCGAGCCCCAGTAGCCCGCCAGCAGCGGGTCGAACATCTCGCCCAGCCAGTGCAGGATCACCGGGCGATCGGTCTGGGAGAGCAGCTCGCCGTAGACCCGGTGGTAGTCCTCCGGGCCCCGCGCGATCGCGGCCAGTTGCCGGCTCGCCATCACGATGACCCCGGCGCCCGCGTCCCGCACGGTCTCGATCTGCTCGCCGTAGGCCGCCACGACCTCCCGCAGGGTCCGGGCGTCCGGCGCCTGGTCGGTGCCCGCGCCACAGGCCACCAGCGTCGCCGGGTCGCCGAAGGCCTTCGCCTCGGTGGCGCTGCGCCGGATCAGCTCGCGGGTGGCCGCCCAGTCAAGGCCCATGTTGCGCTGCGCGGTGTCCATGGCGTCGGCGACCCGCAGCCCGTGGGACCACAGGTGGTGGCGGAAGCGCAGGGTGGCCTCCCAGTCGACGGTGGCCCGGGAGCCCGGGGTGTTGTCGCCGAGCGGGTCGGCGACCACGTGGGCGGCGGCGTAGACGGTGCGGCTCCGGGCGGGCCCCTCGGGCCTGGCCCAGGTGACCGGCTCGCGCAGGACGTGCTCCCCGCCCGGGAGTGCGATCCTCATCACGGCTCCACCGGCAGGCGGCGGCCCTCTGCGGAGGAGCGCAGGCCCAGCTCGGCGAGGCGGACACCGCGCGCGCCGGAGGCGAAGTCGTAGGGGAACGGCGCGTCCTCGACCACGTGGCGGACGAACCGTTCCCACTGGATCTTGAACCCGTTGTCGAACTCCTCGTTGTCGGGTACCTCCTGCCAGCCGTCCCTGAAGCGGGCGCCCGCGGGCAGGTCGGGGTTCCAGACCGGCTTGGGAGTGGCGGCACGGTGCTGGACGCGGCAGTCGCGCAGGCCCGCGACGGCACTGCCGTGCGTGCCGTCCACCTGGAACTCCACCAGCTCGTCGCGGTTCACCCTGACGTTCCAGGAGGAGTTGATCTGCGCGATGACGCCGCCCTCCAGTTCGAACACCCCGTAGGCGGCGTCGTCGGCGGTGGCCCGGTAGGTCTCGCCCCGCTCGTCCACCCGCTCGGGGATGTGGGTGACGGCCTGGGCGTAGACCGAGGTGATCCGGCCGAACAGGTTCTCCAGCACGTACGCCCAGTGCGGGAACATGTCGAGGACGATGCCGCCGCCGTCCTCGACGCGGTAGTTCCACGACGGGCGCTGGGCGGCCTGCCAGTCGCCCTCGAACACCCAGTAGCCGAACTCGCCGCGGACCGAGAGGACGCGGCCGAAGAAGCCGCCGTCGATCAGGCGCCTGAGCTTGAGCAGGCCCGGCAGGAAGAGCTTGTCCTGCACGACGCCGTTCTTCACGCCCCTGGCGGTCGCGGCCTCGGCCAGTGCCAGCGCGTCCTGGGACGTCTCGGCCGTCGGTTTCTCCGCGTAGACGTGCTTGCCCGCCTCGATCGCCTTGAGCACGGACTTCACCCGGGCCTGGGTGACCTGAGAGTCGAAGTAGATCAGATTGTCGTCGTCGGCGAGGGCGGTGTCGAGGTCCGTGGTCCAGCCGGCGATGCCGTGCTCCGCCGAGAGTCTCTGGAGCTTCTCGGCGGACCGGCCGACCAGGACCGGCCTGAGCAGGACCTGGCCGCCGTCCGACAGTGTCACACCGCCCTGCTCGTTGATCGCCAGGACCGATCGGACCAGGTGCTGGCGGTAGCCCATGCGACCGGTGACACCGTTCATCACGACGCCGATGCTTTGCGGGGACATCTTCTCCGACCTCCTATGGAAAGCGCTTTCCATTCCACGGTACGACAGTCGCCGCACCTGCTGCAAGCGCCTGCCAGGGGAGGAGGGGGGCGATGTGCGCGTCCGGGGGAGCCGGTGACCCGGGGGCCGTCCCGGAAGGAAATTCGCTGGTTACCGGAATTTCACCGCGTGTTCGCACGGGAAGGCGGGGTGTCAGAATCACCGTAATTCACATTATCGCAGATCAAGCGTATCTGACCATGGATTGATGCAGTATCCGACCAAGTGCATCCTGACTCGTCGTCAAACCATGACATTTGCGTATTTGTCATGACTTGAGACGTTCCGTCTGTCCTCCTCTCGCGGTGCCCAGACCCCCCGACTGGCCGAGGTGGAGCGACAGAAGGGGCCACTCGTGAAACGAGTCGTCACCGCGGCTTCCGCTGCCCTCACGGCAATTCTCGTCACCTTTTCCCTGACAACCGGAACGGCTTCGGCGACCCCGCCGAACATCCCTTCGGCGGCCACCGCCGCCAGCAGGCTCGCGACGCTCACCGTCGCCGCGGAAACCAACCAGTCCTCCTATGACCGGTCGTTGTTCAACCACTGGATAACGATCAGCGGCACCTGCAACACCCGGGAGACGGTGCTCAAGAGGGACGGCGTCGGAGTGGTCGTCAACTCCAGCTGCGCAGCCACCTCCGGCAGCTGGTACTCCCCGTTCGACGGCGCGACCTGGACCGCCGCCGGCGACGTCGACATCGACCACATGGTGCCGCTCGCCGAGGCCTGGCGCTCCGGCGCCTACGCCTGGACCAGCGCGCAGCGGCAGTCCTACGCCAACGACCTCGGCGGGCCCGAGCTGTGGGCGGTGACCGACAACGTCAACCAGGCCAAGGGCGACCAGGACCCCTCGACGTGGCAGCCGCCGCTGAGCTCGTTCAGGTGCACCTACGCCAGGGCGTGGATCCAGGTGAAGTACTACTGGAAGCTGACGCTGCAGAGCTCGGAGAAGAGCGCCCTGCAGAGCATGCTCGCGACCTGCTGAGCGCTCGGTCATCCCCTGTGCGGGGCCCGGCCCCGCACGGGGGATGACGTCGTTCCAGCGATCTACTTTGTAAAGGGCGTCGGCCGGTTCATCAGGCCTGGCCCTTGAGCTCCAGGCGGATCAGGGCCTTGGCGATCGGATGGGCGGTCAGCCCGATCTGCCACTCACGGGCGCCCAGCTCGCGCAGCCGGGCGGTGACGGTCTCGTCGTCGATGACGGCAGGCGGTTCCCAGGTCAGGCGGCGCACGGCGTCGGGCTGGATCAGGTTCTCCGCGGGCATGTGGTGCTCGTCGGCGAGCGCGGCGACCACGGTCCTGGCCGCGGCCAGCCGCCGGGCGGCCACCGGATCGCGGTCCATCCATCGGTTGGCCGGTGGGGGCCCGTCGCCGGGGGTGCTGGGCTGCGGCAACTCCGAGTCGGGCAGCGAGCGGGCGGTGCCGATCGCGGCCAGCCAGTCGCGCAGGTGCCGCCGGGCACTGCGGCCGGTGAAGGGAGGAATCTCGGTGAGCGCCTTGGTGGTGCGGGGCAGTTCCAGTGCGGCGGTGACGATCGCCGAGTCGGGCAGGACACGGCCGGGAGCGACGTCGGACTCGCGGGCGAGCCCGTCGCGGAGCGTCCACAGCTCCCGTACCACCGCCAGCCCGCGCAGCGAGCGGACCTTGTGGATTCCGGAGGTGCGCCGCCACGGGTCGGAGCGCGGGGCGGGCGCCTTGTGCGCGAGCACGGAGGCGAACTCCTCCTGCGCCCACGCCAGCTTGCCGCTGGACTTCAGCTCCTCGTGCAGGACGTCGCGGAGCTCGATCAGGACCTCGACGTCGAGCGCGGCGTAGCGCAGCCAGTCCTCGGGGAGCGGGCGGGTCGACCAGTCGGCGGCCGAGTGCCCCTTCTCCAGCCTGAAACCGAGGACGTTCTCCACCATCAGCCCAAGACCGACCCGCTCGTAGCCGAGCAGCCGGCCGGCCAGCTCGGTGTCGAACAGTTCTCGCGGGTGGAAGCCCACCTCCGCGAGGCACGGCAGGTCCTGGGAGGCGGCGTGGAGCACCACCTCCGCGTCGGCCAGCGCCGCGTCGAGCTCGGACAGGTCGGGGCAGCGGATGGGATCGATCAGGGCGCTGCCCGCGCCGGCGCGGCGCAGCTGTACCAGGTAGGCGCGGCCGCTGTAGCGGTAGCCCGAGGCGCGTTCGGCGTCGACGGCGACGGGGCCGGTGCCCTCGGCGAAGGCGCGCACCACGCGCGCGAGGGAGGTGGAGTCCTCGATGACGGGTGGGATTCCCTCACGAGGCTCCAGCAGTGGAATTACGGTCGTCTCATCGGTCACGTTCTGAAGGGCTCCGGATCCTCGCGACGGCGCGGCGGCAGCGCCGCCACGTCGGGTGGCAGGGGTGGTATGCCCGCGGCAAGGCACATCAGATCGCACCAGGCGGCGACATGGCCGGAGAGGTCTTCCTGCAGCGGTGACCAGGACGCACGCAGTTCCAGCTCGGTGGTCACCGGGTCTTCGGCCTTGTTGCCGAAGCCCTCGGAGACCGCTCTGGTGACGGTGCCTCCGGCGGCGGCGTAGCCGGCGCCGTGCGCGTCGAGTGACTCGGTGAGCCAGCTCCACGCGACGGGGCCGAGCAGCGGGTCTTCGGTGATCTCCGGCTCCATGTCGGCCCGCACGTAGGCGACGAGCCGGAACTGGCCGTCCCAGCCGCGCTGGCCGTCCGGGTCGAAGAGCACGATGAGGCGGCCGACCGCGAGCTCGTCGTCGTCGCGGTACACCGACGCGCCGATCGCGGCCGAGTAGGGGGCCAGGCGCTGCGGCGCCGGAATGTCCTCCAGCTCGATCTCGGGTCTGACCTCCGCGGGGTGCATGCTCGCCACCGCGCGCCTGAAGGCGGCGGGAGCGGGCGGCGCGTCACCGACGGTCATATCGGAAGCGTAGGTCGAAACTGATCGCATGGGGACCACTGGGATATGTGTAGGAGCCATTGGAACCGATCAAGACGCTGCCGACGGCCTGTGGAGGGCGGGGGTGACCTCGCCGTGGGAGACTTCGGGGAGGAACGGGTGACCGCGCTCGGCGCCGGTCCGTTCCGGGCGTTCAGGCCGACCGTGATCGACGGGGCGGGATTGTCGTTCGGGAATCCGCACGCGGGCGCAGGAGGCACGGTGCTCACCGCGACGTTCGGGTGAACTCCACATGGTGGACATCGCACGGGCCTTTCGTCGGGTCGTGGTCCGACGTTGGCACGTCGCGCCGACATTTCCGCGCAGCGTGCTCGGCGTGTCCCCAAAGTGGTGCAGGAATCGATGCCGCGCGGTGACTTGGCGAACATTTGGGCCAGCCGGGGGCCGGTCCAGGATCACCGATGGGAGGAACTGTACCCGGAAACATGATCGCTTCGTGCCGTGCGGCGCCATCCGGCTGGTGTCAACATCGGATTTCAGCGGACGAAGCTCTCGAAACCGGTAAGACAGTATCGTTGTCATCACTTGACGGCGCCAGGGTGGTGTGAGGTGCAATCTCATTGAATAACTGGTGATTTCGGGCTGATCTCGCCGGTCAGCGACCGTGGTGAGCCGACCGGTCACCGGGCATGGCACCCTGGTGGGGTGACTTCCGAGCCCGCCGACTCCGCTTTCCTGCGCGCCTGCCGCCGCCGGCCCGTATCCCACACACCGGTGTGGTTCATGCGCCAGGCAGGTCGCTCGCTGCCCGAGTACCGGACGCTCCGCGAGGGGGTGCCGATGCTCACGGCCTGCGCCACCCCCGACCTGGTCGTGGAGATCACGATGCAGCCGGTCCGTCGCTACGGCGTGGACGCGGCCATCCTCTTCAGTGACATCGTCGTCCCGCTCAGGGCGATCGGCGTCGACCTCGACATCAAGCCCGGCATCGGCCCGGTGGTGGCCGCGCCGATCAGGGATGCCAGGGCGGCCGAGGCGCTGCGCCCGATCGAGCCGGACGACGTCTCCTACATCACCGAGGCGGTCCAGGCGCTGACGAAGGAGCTGGGCGCGACCCCGCTCATCGGTTTCGCGGGAGCCCCCTTCACCCTGGCCTCCTACCTCATCGAGGGCGGCCCTTCCAAGAACCACGACCACACCAAGGCCATGATGTACGGCGAGCCGGGCCTCTGGCACGCCCTCATGGATCGGCTGACCGAGATCACCCTGGGGTTCCTGCGCGTGCAGCTCGCCGCGGGAGCCTCCGCCGTCCAGCTCTTCGACTCCTGGGTCGGCGCGGTGTCGCCCGACGACTACCGCGAGTTCGTCCTCCCCTACACCAGCCGGATCTTTGACGGCCTGGCCGGTCTGGACGTGCCGCGCATCCACTTCGGCGTCGGCACCGGAGAGCTGCTCGGCCTGCTCGGCGAGGCGGGGGCCGACGTGGTGGGCGTCGACTGGCGAGTCCCGCTCGACGAGGCCGCCCGGAGGGTCGGCCCAGGCAAGGCGCTGCAGGGCAATCTGGACCCGGCGATCCTGCTCGCCCCCTGGGAGGTCGTGGAGCGCCGCGCGGGCGACATTCTCACCCGCGCGGCCAAGGCCGAGGGACACGTGTTCAACCTGGGGCACGGCGTGTTGCCCAACACCGACCCCGACCAGCTGGCCCGCCTCACCGACTTCGTCCACGAGGCCTCCGCCCGCTGACCGTTCCCGGCGCCGGTGCACCGTCACCACTCGCCCGGGACTAGGGACGCTCGTACGGCACCGGCCCGTCCGCTCTCTCGGGTTCGTCCTCTCCCCGAGGGTCACTCGCGGGGAGAGGCTCCTCGTCGGGATCGGGCTCCGGGTCCTCGGAGCCCGCGGCGAGTGGCCGCTCTCCGTTCCTCCTGCGGCGGAGCAGGAAGGCGGTCAGCAGCCAGGCCGGGACGATCACGATCAGCCAGGGAAGCAGCACGCCCAGGAGCGTCAGGCCGTGCTTGACGGCGACGACGAAAGCCTTCCAGCCCGTCCGCAGGCCGCCGAGGAAGCCGGCGGGCTCGTCGTCCTCCTTCTTCTGCACCACGGCCGCCGGGCCGACCAGGTTCAGCGTCAGCGTCGCCGCACTGGTCTGCGAGGCGAGGGTCTTCTGCCTGGCCTGCAGGGACTCCAGCTCGCTCTCGCGGTTGGAGACCTCCCGCTCCACCTTGAGCACCTCACCGATGGTGTTGGCCCGCTTCAGCAGCGTGCGCAGGGAGTCGAGCGCGGCCTTGGCCGACTTCAGGCGGCTCTCCACGTCGGCCACCTGCTCGGTGACGTCCTCGGTGTTCTGCCGGAGCGACTCGCGCGTGCCCAGTTCCTTGCCCAGGCGGTCGAGCGTGCCCGGATAGTTTCCCGGCGGGATCTTGAAGACCAGTGTCGCGGAGCCCTCGCCGTCGGAGTGGGCGTCGGAGTTCTCCATGGCCAGGTAGCCGCCCGCGGTGGTGACGATCTGCCGGGCCCGGTCGGCCGCCGCGGTGACCTCCTTCGCCCTGATCGTCATCTCCGCGGTGTAGACGATCGCCCGGTCCTGCGGGACGATCTTCACCTGGCCGGCCTGCGGGGAGCCGCCGCCCTCGGCCTTCGCCGCGCTCTGCGGAACCGCCTCGTTGGCCTGGCTGCTCGCCTGCATGTCGGCCGCGGGTGCCGCCGCTCCTTCGTAGGACGTGGACTGCAAAGAACCCCCGCCGCAGGCGGACACCAACAGCGTCAGGCCCGTCAAGAAGACCGCCAGGCGCGGGCCGTACCGGAATCTGCTCATGAATCTCATGACGGCGGGTGCGGTGGCGGAGTTCGGTGCGGGGCAGTCACGATGGCGTCACGTTCTGCGCGCCGTCGGGTCACGGGGATGGTGGGGCGCCGAGGTGGGAGACGGGACCGGGAGGGTGGACCGGTACGGTCAGGAGTCATGGAAGGCAACCGGAGGCATGTGGTGGTCGTCGGCGGCGGGATCGCCGGACTGGCCGCCGCGTGGCATCTGCGTCAGGGCGGCGAGAACCTGCGGGTGACCGTCCTCGAAGGCGCCCCGCGGATCGGGGGCAAGCTGCACGCCACCGAGGTGGCGGGCGTCGCGATGGACGCGGGGGCCGAGGCGATGCTCGCCCGGCGGCCCGAGGGCAAGGAACTGGCCAGGATGGTCGGGCTGGGCGAGGAGTTGCGGCTCCCCGGCACCACACAGGCGGCCATCCTGACCCGGGGCGCGCTGCGGCCCATGCCCAAGGGGCACGTCATGGGCGTGCCGTCCGACCCTCTCGCGCTGGCGAGGTCGGGGATCCTTTCCCCCGGGGGGCTGGCCAGGGTGGCGCTGGATCGGATCCTCCCGGCGACGCGGGTCACCACCGACGTGTCGGTGGCGGCCTACATCCGGGCCAGGATGGGCGGCGAGGTGGTCGACCGGCTCGTCGAGCCGCTGCTCGGCGGTGTCTACGCGGGCAGGACCGAGCGGCTCTCGCTGGACGCGACCATGCCGGGGATCGCCATCGCGGCCAGGACCGAGCGGTCGCTGCTCGCCGCGGCCGGGGAGATCGCCGCGGACGCCCCGAAGGACGCGGGGCCGGTCTTCACCACCCTGAGCCGGGGGATGGGCAGCCTCCCCGAGGCCGTCGCCGCCGCCTCCGGGGCCGAGATCAGGACCGGCGTCATGGTCAGGGAGCTGCGGCGGACCGAGGGCGGCTGGAAGCTGGTGGCCGGCCCCACCAGGGAGCCGGAGACGATCGAGGCCGACGCGGTGATCATCGCCGTTCCCGCTCCGGCGGCGAGCCGGCTGCTCGCGGAGGAGGTGCCCCAGGCCGCCGCGGAGCTGGCCAGGATCGAGTACGCCAGCATGGCCGTCGTCACCCTCGCCTACCCGCGGAAGGCGTTTCCCCGGCCGCCGTCCGGCAGCGGCTACCTGGTTCCGGCCGTCGACGGGCGCCCGATCAAGGCCGCCACGTTCAGTTCGGTCAAGTGGCCGCACCTGGCGGAGACCGATCCCAACCTGGTCCTGCTGCGCTGCTCGATCGGCAGGCTCGGCGAGGAGGCGGTGCTCCAGCGCGACGACGCGGAGCTGGTCGCGCTGGCGATGGCCGAGATGGTCGAGGTCATGGGCGTGCGCGGGCTGCCCCGCGACTCGCGGGTGACCCGCTGGGGCGGTGCCCTGCCACAGTACGAGGTGGGTCACCTCGACCGGGTGGCGCGCATCCGGGCGGCCGCCGCCGTTTCGCCGGGGCTGGCGCTGTGCGGCGCCGCCTACGACGGCCTTGGCATCCCCGCCTGCGTCTCCACGGCCCGCACCGCGGCAGCCCGGATTCTCGACCACCTGGACCCCACGGGAGAATGGCAGGACAGAACCGATTTGCTGACGAAGGGGTGAGGACGACGGACGGGAACCCGCGGCCCAAGGCACGAGACCTGAACCAGGTGATCCGCTACACGATGTGGTCGGTCTTCAAACTGAGCGAGCGCTGCCCGGGGCACCGTGAGGGCATGGCCGCCGAGGTCGAGGAGCTCTTGGCCCAGATGGAGCGCAAGGACGTGGTCACCCGCGGCCTGTACGACGTGGCGGGCTTCCGCGCCGACGCCGACTTCATGTTCTGGTGGCACGCTCCGACCTCCGAGGACCTGCAGGAGACCTACTCCCGCTTCCGCCGTACCGGCCTGGGGCGGCTGTCCGAGCCGGTCTGGTCGGCCATGGCGCTGCACCGTCCGGCCGAGTTCAACAAGTCGCACATCCCGGCCTTCCTGGCCGAGGAGGAGCCTCGTGCGTACGTGAGCGTCTACCCGTTCGTGCGCTCCCTGGAGTGGTACCTGCTGGACGACGCGGACCGCCGCCGGATGCTCGCCGAGCACGGCAGGATGGCTCGCGACTACCCGGACGTGCGTGCCAACACGGTGGCGTGCTTCTCGCTGAACGACTACGAGTGGATGCTGGCGTTCGAGGCCGACGAACTGCACCGCATCGTCGACCTGATGCGCACCCTGCGCGGCGCGGAGGCGCGGCGGCACACCCGGGTGGAGATCCCCTTCTACACCGGTGTCCGCAAGCCGCCCAGCGAGCTGATCGCCGCGCTGCCGTAGCCTCCGGGGGTTCCGTCGCCGTGGAGTCCGGTCGGCGGCGGGACTCCTGCTCCGTGAGGTGAAGGGCGTGTCTCCTGTGGCGGCCCGCCGAAAATAATCCCGCGTAGGCCTCTTTGCCATCCCTTGCCTTTGTCATACTCGTGGAAAATCACCTGTCTATGTGAGGCCAAGGGTGAAAAGGGGCGAAGGTCTGGCACGGTCCAGGCGGCGTACTCGGGGACGTCGGAGAAAGAAGTCTCGCTCACGGCTCCTTGAGGTCTCGGTGGGCGCCGCCGCGCTGGTGGTGGGGGCGTTCGCGGTGAGCGGGGTGTGGTCTTCCGGGGAGACGGCTCCGGGGAGCGAGGCGGCTCGGGTGCCGGCCTCCGGCGGTCCGCCCGCCGCGGCGCCGCAGGGGGACCCCGTGGCGGGCGCGGTGGTGGCCGCCGAGCTGGACGGGAAGAGCAAGGGGGGCGCCGAGGAGGACGCGAAGTCCGCCAAGGCGGAGAAGAAGCGCCAGAAGGACAGTGAGGCCGAGGCGTCGGGGCCTTCCAAGCACACCGACAAGAAGGCGTTGGCCTACTTCGAGAGCCGCAAGGTGACCAAGCGGGTCAAGGATATCCGAATGGTCGGTGGCTATCTACGGATATATACGGACCTGCCGGAATCGGCGGACAACTCGAAGCAGGCGATCAAGCTGTGCGAGGCGGGCGTCGACTATCTCGTCGGAGAGCTCGGCATGCCCAGCCCCGTGGTCTTCGTCCAGGCCGAGTTCGGAGAGAACGGCAATCCGGTCCTGGCCAACGTCCTCGGCCCTGACGACCCCGACTGCCGCGTCACCTACCCCAAGCCGAAGCGCTAGTCCGCGCGGTGCCCGGGCCGGGTCACCCGGACCCTGGTCCTGCCGCAGATCGAACAGCGCTGGGTGATCACCCGGCCGATGGTCTCAACGATCTCCCACTTGTGGCGGAGATGCACGGGGGCTCCTTGGGCAGACACGCTACGGAGATCTGTGAATACTTTGCGTGAGGTCGCTCTGCCCCTTCCTGCGCCTCACTAACCTCCGGGATGGACCGATCTGGCTGTCTCCGCGCGTCGCGGACCGGCCGGATCGCGACGCGGTGGCCTACTCGGCGGGCTCCAGCCTCAGTGAGACGGAGTTGATGCAGTAGCGGTCGTCGGTGGGCGTGCCGTAGCCCTCGCCGTGGAACACGTGGCCGAGATGTGAGTCGCAGGTCGCGCACCGGACCTCGACGCGGACCATGCCCATCGAGCGGTCCTCGATCAGCGTCACCGCGTCGGACTTCGACGGCTCGTAGAAGCTCGGCCAGCCGCAGTGGCTGTCGAATTTGGTGTCGGACCGGAACAGCTCGGTGCCGCAGGCCCGGCAGCTGTAGACGCCCACGGTCTTGGTGTCGACGTACTCCCCGGTGAAGGGGCGCTCGGTCCCGGCCTGGCGAAGCACGCGGAACTCCTCGGGAGAGAGCTGGACGCGCCATTCGGCGTCGCTCTTTACCACCTTGTCCATCACATCAGCCTATGCGGTCGCCGTGGCGTGTGGAGGGGCGAGGCCCGGGGTTGCCCCGTTCGGAAAAATCTTGACGGGCGAAGCATCCTTTGATGACCGTTTTGGCGTCTTTAAAAGTGTGGAGGGTGGTTCACCTTCCCGTTGAGGGGTGAGATCACCTGCCCGGTCGCCCACGTTCCGCGGGCCGGCCGGAATGCCGCCGTCCGGGTGGCGCGCCAGCGCCTGGGCCCGGTGGGCATGAGGCAGGTGATCATACGGTCCGCCCCGTCGAGTGCCCGGTCCCGCCGCCGTGGCGGCTCCGGGGCGGACCTGCCCTCCCGCCCGGCTTCCGGTTTGCTTCCGTAGGATTGCCTCCACGTGGCGAGCCGCCGCTCGCGATCCACCTCCGGCTCCTTTAGGACGAACTTCCTTGGTCGACCACAGCGACGATCCGCCCTCCGTCGACCCCCGCCCGGCTGGGCGCTCCTACATCGGGGTCAGCTGCAGCTTCGTCTGCCATGACGGCAAGGGCAGGGTTCTTTTGCACCTTCGGGGTCCCGGGGCGAGGGACAGCCGCGAGGTGTGGGACTCCGGCGCGGGAGAGCTGGCCTTCGGCGAGGACTTCGAGGCGTGCGTCCGGCGCGAGGTCTCCGAGGAGTTCGGAGCCACCGCCCTGGAGCTGGTCCAGGTGGGCGTGGCCAACGTCCGGCGGACCTCGGGTGAGGTGGCGACGCACTGGGTGTCGGTGCAGTTCGCGGTGCTCATCGACCCTTCGGAGGTCACCCTGGCGGAGCCGGACCGTATCGGGAACCTGACCTGGTTCGGCGAGGGGGACGTCCCGGCGGAGCTCCACCCTGCCCTGCCGGGCCTGCTCGATCGGGTTGCCCCTCACCTCGGCTGGTCGGCCACCCGCGCCTGAACGGCGGCCCCGGGCTCAGGGGTCACGGGGGAGGCCCAGCGCGCGCTCGGCGATGATGTTGAGCTGGACCTCCGTGGTGCCGCCACCGATGGTGAAGGCGCGGGTGGCGAGGACCATGCGGTTCCAGTACGGCGAGTCCGGCGCGATGGACCAGCAGAACTCCGACACCGCCTGGGAGTGGCGCATCCCCAGCAGCTTGCGGACGCTGGAGGCGGTGCCGGAGTCGCTCCCGGCCAGCTGGGAGAGCGTCACGCGCAGGCCCAGGGCGGAGATGGCCTGCCCCGACGCCCACAGGCGGCCCGCCTCCTCCAGGGCGGAGGGGCGGAGTGCCCCGGGTCCGCCCAGGGTCTCGATCAGGGCGACCATGTCGGTGTGCCGGGAGCCGGGCCCCCAGGAGTCACCCAGGGCGACGCGCTCGTGGGAAAGGGTGTCGCGGGCGACCCGCCAGCCCGCGTTGACCTGGCCGACGACCAGGTCGTCGGGGACGAAGACGTCGTCCAGGAAGACCTCGTTGAAGATCTCGTCGCCGTTGATCTCCTTCAGCGGGCGGACGGTGACGCCGGGGGAGGACATGTCGACCAGGAAGTAGGTGATGCCCTCGTGCTTGGGGGCGTCGGGGTCGGTTCTGGCCAGGCAGATCGCCCACTGCGCCCACTGCGCGAGGGAGGTCCAGATCTTCTGGCCGTTCAGCGACCAGCCGCCCTCCACCCGCACGGCCCTCGTGGACAGCGAGGCGAGGTCGGAGCCCGCGCCGGGCTCGCTGAAGAGCTGGCACCACGTGATCTCGCGGGTGAACGTGCCAGGCAGGAAGCGTTCCTGCTGCTCAGGGGTGCCGTGGCGGACGATGGAGGGGACCGCCCAGGCGGCGATGCCGAGATTGGGGCGTTTGACATCCCTGAACTCCTGATGGATGACCACCTGTTCCAGCGGGGAGGCTCCGCGCCCCCACGGCCTGGGCAGGTACGGCATGATCCAGCCCTCGGAGGCGATGCGACCGCGCCTGACCTCCCGCTCCTCTGCGGCCAGTGACGCGGCCTCCGCCCTGATCCGGTGCCGCAGTTCCTCGGCCTCCTCGGGCAGGTCCGGTTCCATCGGCCGCCGCGCCCCGGCCACCGCCATCCTGGCCACCCGCTCGGCCCACTCCCCGGCGTCGCCGCTCAGCGCCCGCAGGCAGAGCGCGCGGCGGTAGTAGAGGTGGGCGTCGTGCTCGAAGGTGTAGCCGATGCCGCCCAGCACCTGGATCGCGTCCGCCGCGCACCGTACGGCGGCGTCCGCGGCGAGCACCCCGGCCACCCCCACCGCCAGCGCGACCTCACCCTCCGGATCGACACCGGCCGTCTGAGCGGCCCCGTCGAGGGCACGGGCGGCGTCCCAGACAGCGGCGCGGGCTTGTTCGAGGGCGACGAGCATGGCCGCGCACCTGTGCTTCACCCCCTGGAACTGGCCGATCGGGCGTCCGAACTGCTCCCGTACCCGGGCGTACTCGGCGGCGGTGGACACCGCCCACGCCGCCACGCCGCAGGCCTCCGCCCCGAGCAGGACGGCGGCCAGGTCCGAGACGAGGCGGGAGGTCACGCCGCTCAGCACGCGCTCCTGGGGCACGGCCGTCACCGTCACCGTCACCGCCGCCAGTGGCCGCGTCAGGTCGATGCCGTCGACCGCCTCGGCCGAGCAGTCGCCGGGGTCGAGCGCGGCCCACCGGCCGCCGGGAAGCGGGACCACGAACACCCCGGCATCCGCGGACCCGAGCACGGTCACGGCGGCCGGTCCGGTCGCCGTGACCGTGCTCGTCGTGGCCGTACGGGCACCGCCGGGCAGGGCGATCGCGGCGGTCAGCGCGCCGTCCGCCAGTGCCCGCAGCAGGTCGTGGTGGGGGGACGGCGCGGGGGCGGCGCGGGCGATGACGGCCGAGGCCAGGACCGTGGGCAGGTGGGAACCCGGCGTGCAGTGCTCGCCGAGCGCCTCCAGGGCGACCACCAGCTCCCGCAGGCCGCCGCCCTGCCCTCCGTACGCCTCGGGCAGATGAAGCCCGAGCAGGCCCTGCGCGGCCAGCGCGGCGCGGAACGGCTCGTGGTCCATGCCGCGCGTCGCGATGTTCCGTCCGGCGAAGCCGTGGACGGAGACGGCCAGCGCCCGGTGCTCCTCGGTGATCGCGATTCCCATGCCCAGACTCTAGAACCATATTCGGTTTCCGGTAAAGGGCATGCCCGGCGGGGCTCACCGGTCAGATATGGATGATCGCGGCCTTCTCCCTGGTGTACTCCAGCACGGCGTCGTGCCCGTACCCGGAGTCCTTGACGCCGCCGAACGGCAGCCCCGGGGGCATCTGGCGGAAGGTGTTGACCCAGACGGTGCCGCTCTGCAGGTCGCGGACGAACCTGTGGGCGCGGCCGAGGTCGCGGGTCCACACGCCGGCGGCGAGCCCGTAGGGGGAGTCGTTGGAGATCGCCAGAGCCTCATGTTCGGTGTCGAAGGGGATGGCCACGGCCACCGGACCGAAGATCTCTTCCTGGCAGACGCGCAGCGCGTTGTCGGAGGTGGTGAACAGGGTGGGGGCCACCCAGTAGCCGCCGGGCATGGACGGGACCACGTCGGCCCCCGTCTGGCCGCCGAACACCAGCTCGGCGCCCTCCTTCTCGGCGATCTCCAGGTAGGAGGCGACCCGCTCGTACTGCCCGGCCGAGACGATCGGGCCCATCGTGGTGGCCATGTCGAGCGGGTCGCCCAGCCGGACGTGCGAGGCGATGGCGGTGATCCGCCCGATCATCTCGTCCCAGACCGGCCGGTGGATCAGGATGCGGGACCCGGCCACGCAGACCTGTCCGGCGTTGCCGGTGTAGACCGAGTTGACGGTCACCCCCTGAGCGGCGGCGTCCAGGTCGGCGTCGGAGAACACGATGTTCGGTGACTTGCCGCCCAGCTCGAACGTCAGCGGCTTGAGGTGGTCGGCCGAGGCCCGGGTGATCGCCTGCCCGGTCTGGGTGGAGCCGGTGAGGCTGATCTTGTTGACCCCGCGGTGCCTGACCAGCGGGTCGCCGACGTCCTCACCGAGGCCGCTGACGATGTTGAGCACGCCGGGCGGGAGCACCTCGGCCAGCAGTTCGCCGAGGCGCAGCACCGAGGCGCAGGCCTGCTCGGCGGGCTTGACGATCACGGTGTTCCCCGCGGCCAGCGCGTAGGCCGCCTTGGCGGAGAACGTCGAGATGGGGGAGTTCCACGGGATGACGCAGAGCGCCACCCCGTACGGCTCGCGACGGGTGAGACCCAGGCTGTCCGGGCCGAGGATCACCGTCTCGCCCTTGACCGCGTCGAGCACCTGCCCGGCGGCGATCTGCCACAGGTGGGTCATGCCGGGCAGGTCCTTCTTCAGCGTGTCCCGCAGGATGCGCCCGTTGTCCCTGGTCTCGATCCTGGCCAGTTCCTCGGCGTGCCGGGCGAAGACCTCCGACACCCCGCGCAGGAAGTGCGCCCGGCCGAGTGCGGGCATGGCGGACCAGGAGGGGAAGGCCGTGCGCGCCGCCGCGACGGCGGCCTCCGCGTCGGCCCTGCCGCTCGCCGGGACTCGGGCCCAGGCCTCGCCGGTGGCGGGGTTGACGGAGTCCAGCGTGCGGCCGTCGGCCGCGGCCACCAGGCGGCCGCCGATCAGATTGCGGTACTCGTCCACTCATCACTCCCGCGTCAGCCGTACCGGAAACTTGCCCAAGCGTACGCTTGCTTGACGTGGAAGTGGAAGCGGGCGGCGGCGGTCAGCCCTGGCGCCGCCGCGCGAGGGCGAACGACAGGTTCACGCTGATGATGCCGACCCACACGAGCACCAGGATGAACGCGAGGATCGAGTCGCCCAGGCCGGAGAAGGCCAGCCCGATCGTCGCGGGTATCCCGGTCGCCAGGGAGACGATCGCCAGCGCCAGCCGCTGCCCGGCGTCCAGGGAGGGACGGACCGCGGGGCTCTCCTTGCGGGCGCGGTCGGCGAGCCGGTCGTCCACCCGCTTGTCGATCTCCCGGTCCATCTTCTCCAGGAAACCCTCGACAAGGGAGTCTTCGTATTCCGGTCCGAGGTCCCGGCGGGCCTCGAGCGAGGCGCGCAATTCGTCACCGGAGGAGGATGATCGTTCCATGGTCGAGATATATCGTTTCTCTAGAGGTATGTCCATATGAATCATGGAACGCCGGGACCTCCGGCGCTAGCGGGTTCCGGCCTTCTCGTCTCGCCGGACATACCGCGTGAAGAGAAACCCCTCGTCCTCCAGCACGTGGGCCAGGCGCAGGGGGGTGAGCGAGGGAGGGCCGTCGAGGGCACGGGCGGCGTCCCCGCCGATCAGCAGCGGGCTCACCGTGAGACAGAGCTCGTCGACCAGGTCCGCGGCGGCCAGCTGGGCGTTGGTCTTCGGGCCGCCCTCGCAGAGCACCCGGCTCAGGCCGCGCTCGCGGAGCGCCTCCATCGCCAGCACCGGATCCACCCGCTCGCCCCCGGCCACGATCACCTCGGCACACCTGGCGGCCTCCTCGCGGCGCTCCCTGGGGGCGGCCCCGCAGGTGATGACGATGGTCCGGGCGTACGGTTCCGCCTCGGTGAACAGCGGGCCCGACAGGTCGAGGTCGAGCCCACGAGTGATCACCGCCACCGGCGGGGCGGCCGGGCGGCCCTCGCGCAGCCCCTGCCACGACGGCCTGGGCCGTGCCGGGCCGTACCCCTCGGCCCGCACGGTCGCCGCACCGGCCACGACGACGTCGGCCAGCCCGCGCAACGTCCAGAAGACCTGGCGGTCGCCCCTGCCGGACAGCCCGCCCGACAGTCCCTTCAGCCAGGTACCGCCGTCGGCGCTGGCGACCATGTTGATCCGCAGGCAGGGGCCGGCCGGGTAGGCGTAGGCACGGACGAGGTCGACCTCGTCCGAGGTCTCGGGGTGAATGAGGCGCATTCTCCTACCTTCGCATGGAAACGACCTGTGAGTTCTCCCGGAGCGTTCGATACTGGATCTGAGGGCTGGGGTGACTCGGGGCGGCTCCCGGTACATGATTCGTTCCGGGAGACACGGGAGGGCTGTGTGGGGCTGGTCACGATCGTGACATGGTTGATCACCGCGATGGTCGGGATCTACCTGCTGTACCTGTGGCTCTCCGGGGGAGGGCTCCGCCAGCAGGCGACCAAGGTCACCCGCTTTCCCGCGCTGCTCATCTTCGCCCATCCGGCCCTGGCGGTGTCCGCCCTGGCCTGCTGGATCGTGTACGTACGCACCCTGGAGCCGGCCTTCGCCTGGCTGTCGTTCGGAGTCCTCGCGCTCTCCGCGCTGCTGGGCTTCACCATGTTCACCCGCTGGCTGGGCGGCGGACGCCACGCCCGCGGCGCCGAGCAGCGCTTCCCCATGGTCGCGGTCGTGCTGCACGGCGTGGCCGGCGTGGCGACGTTCGTGCTCGTCCTGCTCACCGCCGCGATCGCGTCAGGGGCCTGAAGGCCGCGAGCGGCCGGCCCTACGCCCGCTCGCAGTGCAGGATCTGCACCGAGCGGGCGGTCACCTCCACCGCGCTCTCGGCCGGCCAGGACTCCTGCGGAGGCGAGAGGAGCTCCGTCCCCTCGTCGGCGGTGTCCAGCACCCGCCGCCACCGCTTGCCGTACCTCGCCTCGGGGAGGGTGAAGATCATCTCCTCGTGGTGGGCGTTGATCAGGAGCAGGAACGAGTCGTCCGTGATCCGCTCGCCGCGGGTGCCCGGCTCGGTGATGGCGTCGCCGTTCAGGAAGACGGCCAGTGACTTGGCGTAGCCGGTGTGCCAGTCGCTCGCCGACATCTCCTCTCCCGACGGGGTGAGCCAGACGATGTCGCGGGTGCCGTCGTCGGCCTTGTGGCCGTGGAAGAAGCGGCGCCGCTGGAATACCGGGTGCTCGCGCCGCAGCTTGGAGAGGCTCCTGACGAAGTCGAGGAGGTCCGCCTCGCCGGAGGCCAGCGACCAGTCGATCCAGGAGATCTCGTTGTCCTGGCAGTAGGCGTTGTTGTTGCCGCCCTGGGTCCGGCCGAACTCGTCACCGGCCAGCAGCATCGGCACGCCCTGGGAGATGAACAGGGTGACCAGGAAGTTACGGCGCTGGCGCCTGCGCAGGCTCACGATCCCCGGGTCCTCCGTGGGGCCCTCGACCCCGCAGTTCCACGACCGGTTGTCGTCGGTGCCGTCGCGGTTGTTCTCCTTGTTGGCCTCGTTGTGCTTGCGGTCGTAGGAGACCAGGTCGGTCAGGGTGAACCCGTCGTGGCAGGTGACGAAGTTGATGGAGGCCACGGGGCGGCGCCCCGAGGTGGCGTAGAGGTCGGCGGAGCCGGTCAGCCGGGAGGCGAACTCGGGCAGCGCGGACCCGCTGCCGCGCCAGAAGTCGCGGACGCTGTCGCGGTACTTGCCGTTCCACTCCATCCAGAGCGGCGGGAAGTTGCCGACCTGGTAGCCGCCGGGCCCCACGTCCCACGGCTCGGCGATCAGTTTCACCTGGGAGATCACCGGGTCCTGCTGGATCAGGTCGAAGAAGGCGCTCAGCCGGTCGACGTCGTGCAGCTCGCGGGCGAGGGCGGAGGCCAGGTCGAACCTGAAGCCGTCCACGTGCATCTCCAGGACCCAGTAGCGCAGCGAGTCCATGATCAGCTGAAGGGCGTGCGGCGAGCGGACGTTGAGGGAGTTCCCGCAGCCGGTGTAGTCGAGGTAGTAGCGCCGGTCGCCGTCGTGCAGGCGGTAGTACGCCCTGTTGTCGATGCCGCGGAAGCTCAGCGTCGGCCCCATGTGGTCACCCTCGGCGGTGTGGTTGTAGACCACGTCGAGGATGACCTCGATCCCCGCCTCGTGCAGCGCCCGTACCATCGCCTTGAACTCCTGCACCTGCTCGCCGCGCTGGCCCGAGGCGGAGTAGGCGGCGTGCGGGGCCAGGTAGGCGATCGTGTTGTAGCCCCAGTAGTTGGTCAGGCCCCTGGCGACCATCGCGTGCTCGGGCACGTACTGGTGCACCGGCATCAGCTCCACCGCGGTGACACCCAGGCTCAGCAGGTGGTCGATGACCGCGGGGTGGCCCAGTCCCGCGTAGGTGCCGCGCTTTTCTGCGGGCACCGCGGGGTGGCGCATGGTGAGCCCGCGGACATGCGCCTCGTAGATCACGGTCTGGTGGTACGGGGTCCGGGGCGGCCTGTCGTTCCCCCACTCGAAGAACGGGTTGACCACCACGTTCTTCGGCATGAAGGGGGCGGTGTCGGTGTCGTTGCGGCTGCCGGGATCGGTGAACCGGTAGGAGAAGAGCGCCTCGTTCCACTTCAGGTCGCCCTCGACGGCCTTGGCGTAGGGATCGAGGAGCAGTTTGGAGGGGTTGCACCGGTCCCCCTGAGAGGGGTTGTAGGGACCGTGGACGCGGTAGCCGTACCGCTGTCCCGGCATGATCCCCGGGAGGTAGCCGTGCCAGACGAACCCGTCGACCTCGGTCAGCTCGACGCGTTCCTCGTGCCCGTCGTCCCCGAAAAGGCAGAGCTCGACGCGTTCGGCGGATTCGGAGAACAGGGAGAAGTTGGCGCCCACCCCGTCCCAGGTGCCGCCGAGCGGATAGGACTCTCCTGGCCAGACTTCACGCATGTGCCCCTATTCTCCTCTGGTCGGGCCCCCTTGTGCAGGGTGTTCTCGCCCTTGTCACCTTAAGGTGGCGTTGAGGAGATTTGTCCTAGTCTTTCGGCGCACCCTCCGTGACCATGCGTGTCCTGTGGGGCACGCATGGTCACGGAGGGTGTGGTGATCATCCCGGTGGTGACCGCCCGGTGAGCGGTTCAACCGTGATCAGCCCGATCGTGGCCGGTCGGTCGTGATCGGTCATGACCGTGGGCGGCCGGCCGTGATCAGCTCAGCAGCTCGGCGTTGAGGCTGATCGTCGTGCCCGCGAGGGCCTTGCTCACCGGGCAGTTCGCCTTGGCCTTCTCGGCCGCCTCCTGGAACTGCTCGGCGGTCAGGCCGTCGACCTGGGCGCGGACCGAGATGACGATCCCGGTGATGCCCTCACCCGGCTGGAAGGTCACGTCGGCCTTGGTCTCCACGGTCTGCGGCGGGGTGCCCGCCTGGGCCAGCCCGTGGGACAGGGCCATCGAGAAGCACGAGGAGTGCGCGGCCGCGATGAGCTCCTCCGGGGAGGTCTTGCCGTTTGCCTGCTCGGCGCGCGAGGGCCAGGACACGTCGAACGTGCCCACCCCGGAGGAGTCGAGGGAGACGCTGCCCGCGCCCTCCATCAGCGAGCCCTTCCACTGGGTCGTCGCGGTACGTGTCGTCGCCATGGCGATCATCCTTTCGATCATGAAGAGTCAACCAGGACCGACCCTACTCGCCTCCCCGGAGCCAATGCCCGAACGGCCCCGCAACGCCCGCCGGGGGCGGGTCAGTAGGAGGCGCGCTCGACGAGGACGTCCAGATCCAGGCCGGGGGGGAGCGTGCCGAAGGCGCGGCCCGCGTCGCCGGACAGCCGGGAGACGCAGAAGGCGTCGGCGACGGCCGTCGGCGCCAGCCGGACGAGCAGCGACCCCTGCAGCACCAGGGCCATGTCCTCGGCGACACGCCGGGCGCGGGCCTCGATGTCCGTCGTGTCGTCCAGGGACTTACGCAGACGGTCGACGGCGGCGTCCAGGTGGCGGTCGGCGCCGGAGGCGAGCGAGACCTCGGCGAAGAACGCCTCCTGCGCCTCGGGCTCGCGGCCCAGGGCGCGCAGCACGTCCAGCGCCGCGACGTTCCCCGAGCCCTCCCAGATGCCGTTGAGCGGCGACTCGCGGAACAGCCGGGGCATCTGCGACTCCTCGACGTAGCCGTTGCCGCCCAGGCACTCCAGCGCCTCGGCCGCGTGCGCCGGAGCGCGCTTGCAGACCCAGTACTTGCTCACGGCCAGCGCGGTGCGGCGCAGCGCGGCCTCGGCCCGGTCCCCGGCGATGGCCCGGTCGGTGGCGCCGGCCAGCCGCGTCATCAGGACGGTCGCCGCCTCCGACTCCAGGGACAGGTCGGCCAGCACGTTGCGCATCAGCGGCTGGTCGGCGAGCTTCCTGCCGAACGCGGCGCGGTGCCTGGCGTGGTGGACCGCCCGCGTGACGCCGTACCGCATGCCGGCCGCGGAGCCGATCACGCAGTCCAGCCGGGTCATGTTGACCATCTCCAGGATGGTCCGCACGCCCCGGCCCTCCTCGCCCACCAGGTAGGCCGTCGCGCCGTGGTACTCCACCTCGGCGCTGGCGTTGGACCGGTTGCCCAGCTTCTCCTTCAGCCGCATCAGCTGGACGGCGTTGCGGGTGCCGTCCGGCAGGATCCGGGGGAGCAGGAAGCACGACAGCCCGCCGGGGGCCTGGGCGAGAACCAGGAACACGTCGCACATCGGGGCGGAGTTGAACCACTTGTGCCCGGTCAGCAGGTAGCTTCCGTCGCTCAGCGGCTCGGCGCGGGTGGTGCCGGCCCGCACGTCGGAACCGCCCTGCTTCTCGGTCATCGCCATCCCGGCGAGCACGCCGCGCTTGCCCAGCGGCGGGCGCAGCCCGAAGTCGTAGCTCCGCGAGGCCAGCAGCGGCTCCCACTCGGCGGCGAGCACCGGGCTGTGGCGCAGCGCGGCGATCGACGCGTAGGTCATCGAGATCGGGCAGCCGTGCCCCGCCTCGACCTGGCTCCAGAGATAGAACTTGGCGGCGCGGGCCACGTGTGCGCCCGGCCTGGCGCTCGTCCACGGGGTGGCGTGCATGCCGTTGCCGACGGCGACGGTCATCAGCTCGTGCCAGGCGGGGTGGAACTCCACCTCGTCGATCCGCCGCCCGTACCTGTCGTGGGTGCGCAGCACGGGCGGATGCTCGTTCGCCAGCCGTCCCCACTCCTGGGCCTGCTCGGAACCGGCGAGGAGGCCGAGCCTGCGCAGTTCCCCCGTGGCCCATCCCGCGCCCTCCCGGTCCACGCCGTCCATGAGGGCGGCGTCGGCGGACACGTCGTGCCCGGTGAGCGGATCTGCCTGGTTGAAGACGTCATGGGTCACGTGGGGCCTCCGGTGAACTCATCCGGCCCGTCGCCGGCTCCTATACCTATCTCAACATCCCTCCGGAGGGTTGGTGCACTTAATTGTGGTGCTATGTCCGACTTTCGTGTGGAGTTGGAGGGGGCGGTCTCCGGGAACGCCTCCCGCCGTACGCGTCCTCCGCCCCGGCGCCGGCCGGGGGGAGTCGCGCGTACGGCTCGCGGTTCAGAGGTTCTTGACCAGGTCGCGGACGTAGTCGTCGTCCTCGTCGCTCTCGGCGAGCACGCGGTCGGCGCCCCGCTGGGCGCGGGCGTCCCCCCGGGTGGCCAGGCCGCGGGTGGCCTCGGCGACAGTGTTCAGATCCTCGTCGTCGAGCCTGGCGGCGAGCGCGTCGCGGATCGGCTCACTGTCCTGCGCCAGACCCGCCAGGCCCATGGTCGCCCAGTCGCGTACCTCCGCGTCGGGGTCCTCGGTCATCGAGATGAGCAGCGCGAGTCCCTCGGCGTGGCCGGCCGGCAGGACGGCGGCCAGCGCGGCGGGGTCGGCCTGGGTGCGGGTCCAGCCGTCGGAGGTGATGATCTCCAGCACCTCGGGCAGGGCACGCGGGTCGGCGTGGTGACCGAGCGCGCCGAGCACCGAGCGCAGCACCCGCTCGTCGCCCTCGGTGGCCGCCATCCGCCGCAGGATCGGCAGCGCCTCCTCCAGGAAGGGCTTCTCGTCCTCGGTGAAGCCGAACTCGGCGAGCACGTCGACGGCGAACTCCCGCTTGCGCGGGTCCTCGCTCGCGCACAGCCGCGCCGCCGCGTCGAAGGTCTCGCCGTCGCCGCGCCGGCTCAGCGAGCTCGCCACGGTCCACCAGGTCTCGGCCTCCTCGTCGATGTCGCGGTAGGGCATCGCCCGCTCGACCATCTCGTCGAAGGGCAGTCGCTCGCCCGTCGCGTCCTCCAGCAGGGTCGCGACGGCCGCGTGCCCGCGCTGGCAGGTGAGCTCGGCCACGCGGGTCCCGTCCGGGCCCACCGCCGCGACGGTCACCAGGTCGGTGCCGTCCGTGGCCCGGCTGCGGCCCACGACGAACTGCGAGCCCTCGGGGGCCTGCTCGGTGACCTGCTCAAGGAGCGCGCTCTCCAGCTGGGTGCCGAGCCAGTCGTAGGCGATGGACAGCGGCGTGTCGCCGTCGCCGTCGGGCCGGTCGGCCTCGGCGCCGGCCTCCAGCAGCGCGCGCACGACACCCAGGGCGCCGCGCCGGGTGGCCAGGGTGAGCGCGGTGTCGCCGCCCTCGTTGGCGTCCTCGGGGTCCGCCCCGGCCGCGAGCAGCGTACGGACGGCATCGGCCCGCCCGTTGGCGGCGGCCCAGAGCACGGCGGTCCACCCGTCGGCCTCCCGCCCGGACACGTCGGCCCCGGCGGCCAGCAGTGTCTCCACGGTCTCGACGCGGTCCCAGGCCGAGGCGGCGCACAGGGGCAGCCCCGCGTCCTGTCCGCCGCTGATCCGGTTGGGGTCGGCTCCGTGGGCCAGCAGTGCGCGCACGATGGCCACGCGCCCCGCGCTCGATGCCAGGTACAGGGCGGTGGGCTCTTCCGCACCGCCGGGGTCGGCGCTCGTCCCGCTCTGCAGCAGCCGCTCGACCCGCTCGGCGTCGTTACCCGTCACCGCGTCCAGGAGTTCTCGGTACATGCCTACGGATCATATTGCCTGCCTTGGCGAGGAGGCCGTACACCGGCCGCGACGCCCGGCGCGGTGCCCCGCGCCGCCGTATGGTGGACGCGGTGCCCGGTGCGGGGGCGTCAGCAGGCCTGGTCTCCTTCTCCAGGCGCACCGCGCTTCCTACCTTCTGGGGATCCTCTATTCAGACAACTCGCGATATGTTGTGAGTCATGAATGATCCCGGGGAAATGCGGGTCTCGGACGCCGAGCGGGAGGCCGCCGTCGAATGGCTGCGGGTCGCCTCCGTCGAGGGACGGCTGACCCTCGGCGAGCTGACCGAGCGCACCGAGGCGGCCTACACCGCCCTCACCCAGGCCGAGCTGGCCGTGCTCACCGCGGACCTGCCAGGTGGCCACCCGGCGCCCGCCCCCGCCTATCCTCCGGCTGAGGCCGAGCGGGGCGGGGCGGCGCGACGCTGGTTCGTGGCGGTGATGGGCAGCTCCAAGCGGCGCGGCACATGGCGGATCGACAAACCGCTCGGTGCCGTCGCCGTGATGGGCGACGTCGTGCTGGACCTGCGCCAGGCCGAGGTCCGCACCGGGGTGGTCGACATCATGGCCACCGCGGTCATGGGCGACGTGAAGATCATTGTCCCGGACGGCGTGGACGTCGAGCTCGACGGCATCGCCATCATGGGGGACAAGAAGGTCCAGGTGATCGAGGCGCCCCCGGGCACGAACGTGCCGATCGTCCGGGTCAAGGCCTATGTCCTCATGGGGGACATCAAGGTGGTCGGAGACTCGCGGGCCAAGCCCCTCAAGAAGAAGTGGGCCGCCTGGCGGGAGCAGTGGGACCAGATGCGCGGCGAGCTGCCCGGTGAGGCACGCCCCCACCAGATCCACCCGCCCCCTCAGCCCTGGAGCTCAGCGCACCCTCCCAGGCCCCCCAGGCCCCCCAGGCTGCCCGGCCACTGACGGCCGTCCCCCACCCGCGCGGTCTCTCACCTGCCCCGCGTTCACCTGCTACGTGTCGCCCGTGCCACTCCCGGGCCGCGGCACGACCGAGCGCGCCTTGGTCAACTCTCCGTATACCCGGACCGCGCCATTCCGGGCCGCGTGGCCGTGCGCTCGGCCGCCTCTGTCCCCGTCCGGGATTTCTCCCCGCGCCCCCGGCGGGTGAGTCTCCGGACGCGTGCAACGTCTCGGGGCGCCCGGAGCGTAGTGCTCGGTGACATACACCGAGCAGGGAGGATCCCCCGATGCGAGACCGGGCCGACTTCGAGCGCTACGTGGAGCAGCGCTCGGCCCGCCTGCTGCGGACCGCCTACCTGCTGTGCCGCGACTGGGGCACGGCGGAGGACCTGCTACAGACGGCCCTGGCCAAGGCGTGGCTCGCCTGGCGGAGAGTGGGCGACGATCCGGACCCCTACGTCTACCGCATCCTGGCCAACACCCATGCCAGCTGGTGGCGGCGCAGGTGGCGGGGGGAGGTGCCGAGCGCGGACCTCCCCGAGACACCGGACGAGGCCGCGGAGGACGCGGTGGCCGGCCGGGAGGCGGTCAGGCAGGTCCTGGCCGGGCTTCCCGGCAGGCAGCGGGCCGTGATCGTGCTGCGTTACTTCGCCGACCTGCCCGACCAGCAGATCGCCGAGATCCTCGGCTGCTCGGTGCCGACCGTGCGCAGCCAGGCCAGCCGGGCACTGCGCAAACTGCGGGTCGATCCCGCGACCGTCGCGATCACCACGGGGAGCTGAGATGACGATCACCGAATTCGAACTGCGCGAGATCCTGACCGGAGACGGGGGCGAGGATCACAACAGGGGCGTGGCCGTCGCCGACGTCCACCGGCGGGTCCGCGCGATCAGACGCCGCCGCTGGGGCGCGGCCGGTGCCGCCGCGGCCGCCCTCACCGTCGCGGTGGCATTCAACGTGCCTCTGGGCGGCGGTACGGCGAGTGAGGCCGACCTCTGGACCGGCGTCATGGCCCGGCCATCCGCCGGCCCGCCGACCGTGTCACAGCCATTGGGAGAACCGTATCCCGTGCGTGAGGTCATGACCCGCAGCTTCGGGACCGGCGGGACACGGGAGGAACTACGGCTCGGGTCCGGAAGCGGTTCGATGACGGTGACCGTCCACTGCTCCGGGGCGCTGCGGCGGGCGATCGTCTGGATCGACGACGGCCCTCCCAGAAGGCAGCTCTGCGGAACCGGCCCCGACGGATTCCCCATGGCGATCTTCCAAGAGGACCGGAGCGCCACGACGATCAAGGAACAGAAGAGTTCGGTGGCCGGTGAGCGGGTCGTGTCCGCGGCCGTGCTGCCCGGCGAGATCGACAGCACGGGCAAGACGATCAACATGCTGCTCGAAGGGATGGACGACTACTTCGAGGGCTGGGAGGCACAGCTCGCCGAAGCGAAATCCTTCCCGCTGAAGTGGTCGGTCAGCGTGCGGGAGGTGATCTTCCCCGTCTGCCGGGACAACGTGCGCCAGGTGGACCCGAGAACCGGGAAGATGGTCCTGCTGCGCTGTAAGGGCGAGGCCACCGCACCCCCGAGCGTGCCCTGAGCCTCCTCGTGAGGTCCCTGAGCCCCTCGTGAGGTCCCTGAGCTGCGGAGCCGGGCACGGTGGGGTTCAGGCGGTGGCGAGCACCCTTCGCCGGTGCGCGGCCCGGTCGTAGCGTTCGAGCAGCACCGCCGCGAGCTCCGGGGCGGCGCCCAGCACGTCGGCGACGACGTCGGCGCCCGCGGCCAGCGTCTCGCGGCGGATCTTGTCGGCGAAGTGGCCGGGGGCCAGCAGGTAGGGGGCGATGACGACCCTGGCGGCCCCGGAGCGCCGCAGGCGCAGCACCGCCTCCTGCGGGGTGGGACCGGCGGCCGAGGCGTAGGCGGCGCTCACCGACCGCCAGCCGCGCCGTGCGGACCAGTCTCCGGCGATCTGGGCGACCGTCGCGTTGGCCCGCGGGTCGCTGGAGCCGGCCGAGACCAGCACCACGGCGGTGCCCATCTCGCCGGGCTCCACCCCCGCCTCGGCCAGCCGCCGCTCCAGCGCGGTGACCAGCAGCGGGTGCGGGCCCAGGGTGGCGCCCGCGTGCACGCGCAGCAGGGGCCGGCGGGCCGTCGCCTCGGCCAGCGCGCCGGGGATGTCGACCCGGCTGTGGTAGGCCTCGGTGAGCAGCAGCGGCAGCACCACCGCCTCGGTCAGTCCCGACAGCGCCGCAGGGAGCGTCGGGGCGGCGTGGTCGAGGTAGGCGGTGCGCACGAGGAGTTCCGGGCGCGCAATCCGTACCAGGTCGAGCAGGTCCTCCACGGTCGCGGCGGCGCGCGGGTCACGGGACCCGTGCGCCACCGCGATCAGCGGTGTCACGGAAGCGGCGCCGGGGGAGCGCCACGTCATACGTGCAGCCCGCACTCGGTCTTGCCCATGCCGGCCCAGCGACCGCTGCGCGGGTCCTCTCCCGGGGCGACCTGGCGGGTGCAGGGGGCGCAGCCGATCGAGGGGTAGTTGTCGTAGTGCAGCGGGTTGATCAGCACTCCGTTGTCGGCCATGTAGTTGTCGACGTCGTCCTGCGTCCAGCTGGCGATCGGGTTGATCTTGACCATCTGGCGCTTGGCGTCCCACTCCACGACCTTGACACCGGCGCGGGTGGCCGCCTCGTCGCGGCGGATGCCGGAGACCCAGGCGAGGTAGGGCTCCAGCGCGCGGTTGAGCGGCTCGACCTTGCGCAGGTAGCAGCAGAGGTCGGGGTTGCGTCCGAACAGGCGCGGACCCAGGTCGCGCTCCTGCTCCGCGACGGTCCGGGACGGCTTCACGTTGATCACGTTCACGTCGTAGACCTGCTGGACCGCGTCACGGGTGCCGATCGTCTCGGCGAAGTGGTAACCGGTGTCGATGAACAGCACGTCCACGCCGGGCTTGACCCGGCTGACCAGGTCGATCAGCAGGGCGTCGGCCATGGAGGCGGTCAGGCAGAGCCGGTCGCCGAAGGTCGCCGCCGCCCAGCGGATGATCTCCAGGGCCGAGGCGTCCTCCAGGAACCGGGAGGCCGACTCGACGATGTCCTGCAGCTCGAACGCGCTCCGCTGCTGCCGTAACCCGATCTCGATGTCCACCAGTGTCATCGCTCGTTCACCCAATCCTCATTCGCCCCGCGGAGCGGTGCGCTCGTCGCGCCGGAACTCGCCGTCTGGACCGTGCGGCTCGCGAAGGCCTCGCTGGCCTTCGCGTGGACCGCGTCGGATTCGCCGCGCGTCACGAGCGCACCCCGATTCCGAGAAACTTCAACTTGAAGGCACGCGCGCACGACCGGCAGTACCAGCCGCCGTCGCCCTCGTAGGGCTCCAGGTCCTCCTCGCCGCAGTACGGGCAGTGGAAGGGGACGGCGCGCTCACTCATCCGTTCCGCCGTTCACTTCAGGTCCGCGTCGTCGGCGCGCTGCACCCAGTCGGAGAAGGTCTCGTCGTCCTTCTTCTGCTCCTCGAAGTTGCGCAGCACCCGCTCCACATAGTCGGGAAGCTCCTCGGAGGTGGTCTTCAGGCCGCGGACCTTGCGGCCGAAGCCCGGGTTGACGCCCAGCGAGCCGCCCAGGTGCACCTGGAAGCCCTCGACCTGCTCACCCTTGTCGTTGACGACGAGCTGGCCCTTCAGGCCGATGTCGGCGACCTGGATGCGCGCGCAGGAGTTGGGGCAGCCGTTGACGTTGATGGTCAGCGGGTTCTTGAAATCGGGCAGCCGCTGCTCCAGCTCGTCGATCAGGTTGGCCGCGGTGGCCTTGGTCTCGACGATGGCCAGCTTGCAGAACTCGATCCCGGTGCACGCCATGGTCTGGCGCCGGAAGGTGGAGGGGTTGACCTGCAGGTCGCCGGCCTCCAGCTCGGCGACGAGGCTGTCGACCTGGTCGGGCGCCACGTCGAGGATGACCATCTTCTGCTCGACGGTGGTGTGCACCCGGTTGGAACCGTGCCGCTCGGCGATGTCGGCGATCAGGTGCAGCTTGTCACCGTCGAGGCGGCCGACCTTCGGTGCGAAGCCGACGTAGAAGTTGCCGTCCTTCTGCGGGAAGACGCCCACGTGGTCCCTGCGGCCGCCGCGCGGCTCCTCGGGCGCGGGGCCGTCGGGCAGGGCGTGGCCGAGGTACTCCGTCTCCAGGATCTCCCTGAACTTCTCCGCGCCCCAGTCGTTGATCAGGAACTTGATCCGGGCCCGGTGCCGCAGGCGGCGGTAGCCGTAGTCGCGGAAGATGCCGATCACGCCGCCGTAGGCGGGGGCGACCTGCTCGGGGGTGAGGAAGACTCCCAGCCGCTTGCCGAGCATCGGGTTGGTGGACAGGCCGCCGCCCACCCAGAGGTCGAAACCCCGCTCGCCCTTGTCGTTCACGACGCCCACGAACGCCACGTCGTTGATCTCGTGCACGGTGCAGTGCGCCGGGCACCCGCTCACCGCCGACTTGAACTTGCGCGGCAGGTTGGAGAAGGCGGGGTCGCCGATGTAGGTGTCGTAGATCTCCTGGATCTGTGCGGAGCCGTCGAGGACCTCGTCGGTGTCGATCCCGGCCAGCGGGCAGCCCAGGATGACGCGCGGGGTGTCGCCGCAGGCCTCCGTGGTGGACAGGCCCACCGACTCCAGGCGCTCCCAGATGTCGGGGACGGCCTCGATCTCGATCCAGTGGAGCTGGATGTTCTGCCGGTCGGTGACGTCGGCGGTGCCCCGGCCGTAGAGGTTGGAGATGTCGGCGATGACCCGCAGCTGCGCCAGGTCGAGCCGGCCGCCGTCGATCCTGACCCGGAGCATGAAGTAGCGGTCGTCGAGCTCCTCCGGCTCCAGGATCGCGGTCTTGCCGCCGTCGATCCCGGGCTTGCGCTGGGTGTAGAGACCGAACCAGCGCATCCGGCCGCGCAGGTCGGAGGGATCGATGGAGTCGAAGCCCCGCTTGGAGTAGATGTCGATGATCCGCTGACGGACGTTGAGCCCGTCATCGTTCTTCTTGTTCTCCTCGTTCTTGTTCAACGGTTCGCGGTAACCGAGAGCCCACTGACCTTCGCCACGCGGGCGCTTGTGGTGTCGGTTGACCGGCCGGGCCGGGGTCGTCATGTGCGCGTCCTTTTTGAGGCTCGATGGGATGATTTCCGGACGCGCACGGGCGGCACCACCCGCCTCGTCGTTGAGTGCGGGGGTCGATTACTCAGAGGAGGACGCCTGTTACGCGGCCGAGCTGGGTGAAATCAGCAGAGGGCGACGGTTAACGGACGTCACAACAGATGGCACTGCGGACACGCAGAAGGTCGACGTGGCGTCGCACGACGAGCAATGGGTCCGCTGGCATGTCCCTGACGATACCTTGGTGGCACCGGATGTCCAATGTCGGGTCCACAATCTGGACGCGAGGGCGAGATCCGGGCCCGGGTCATCCCTGGCGCGGCCAGCCCATCGCCGACTCCCTGGGCCGGTCGGCGGGCTTGTGCTGGCAGTCGCACCACGAGCCCCCTCGACACTTCTCGTGCCGCCGTGCCTTGCACTCCTGGCAGATCATGCCTCCATTCTGCGCTGTTCCCTCTAGAACATTACTCGGTTAACCTGGCCTTGGCTGGAACAGGGAGGCGCCATGGGCCTGATGGACGAGCTGCTGGCGGATCTGCACGCCGAGACGGCCGAACTCGACGCGATGATCGGAAGGCTCGGCGCGGAGGAGTGGGAGCTGGCCACCCCGGCCGAGGGCTGGATGGTGCGCGACCAGATCAGCCATCTCGCCTGGTTCGACGACGCCGCCACCGTCTCCGCCACCGACCCCGACGGGTTCCGCGCCGCCCTGCCCGCCCTCCTGGCCCGTGGCGACTCCGCGGTGGACGAGCTCGCGGTCGCCTCGCGCAGCCTGGCCGCCGGCCAGATACGCGACTGGTTCCGCGAGGCCAGGGCCCGCGGCCTGGAGGCCTTCGCCCGGCTGGACGCCGGCGCCAGGCTGCCCTGGTACGGGCCCGACATGTCGGTCGCCTCCTTCGTCACCGCGCGCCTGATGGAGACCTGGGCTCACGGGCAGGACGTGGCGGACGCGCTCGGCGTCACGCGCGCGCCGACCGCCAGGCTCAGGCACGTGGCGACGCTCGGGGTACGCGCCCTGCCGTACGGCTTCGCGGTGCGCGGCCTGGAGCCGCCGGCACAGCCGGTGCGGGTGGAGCTGACCATGCCCGACGGATCGCCGTGGGCGGCCGGCCCCCCGGGCGTCCCCGATCTGGTCCGCGGCACCATGCTCGACTTCTGCCTCCTGGTGGTCCAGCGCCGCCACCTCGCCGACACGTCCCTGCTGGTACGCGGCGAGACCGCGAGGGCCTGGACGGCGGTCGCGCAGGCCTTCGCCGGCCCCCCGGGGAAGGGAAGAGCCCCCCTCGGCCAGGGGGAGAGATAGGGGTTTTTCAGGGGAGTACCGGATAGAAGCGAGGCTGTTTCGCCTGACATCCTTGTAAATATGCGGACTTTGTTGAACGTCATCTGGTTGGTCTTCGCGGGAATCTGGCTGGCGATCGGCTATGTCCTCGCGGGCATCGTCTGTTGCATTCTGATCATCACCATCCCGTTCGGCATCGCGTCGTTCCGGATCGCCGCCTACGCGCTGTGGCCCTTCGGCCGGACCGTGGTGCGCGACCCCGACGCGGGGGTGATGTCCACCATCGGCAACGTGATCTGGTTCGTCGTGGCCGGGATCTGGCTGGCGATCGGGCACCTGCTGACCTCGATCCCGCTCTTCCTGTCGATCATCGGAATCCCGCTGGGCCTCGCCAACCTCAAGCTGATCCCCGTCTCCCTGTTGCCGCTGGGCGCCCGGATCGTCGACAGCGACGACGCCCAGGCGTTCTACCACAGGTGACCCGGGCAGGCGGGTGAGATTCGATCGTTGCCCGCCTGACTCGTGATCAAGCACGGCTAGGAATACCGTTGTGTGGCATGACGTCCACTGATGCCCCGGCCCAGCGGCCCGGGCCCAAGCGGCGCCCTTCGCGCGGGCCCGGGACATGGCTGCGCACGGGCCTCGCGTGGATTCGCGGTATGGATGTCTGGACCCGGCTGCGGGCGGCGCTCGCGTGGATGCGCGGAACCGACCTGTGGGCGCTGGTCACCGCCACCACGAACGCGGGCGTCACCTACCGCGTCACCGGCCTGGCGGGGGAGGCGGCCTTCTTCGCGCTGCTGTCGCTGCCGCCGTTCATGCTCGGCCTGATCGGCGTGCTCGGCCAGCTGACCCGGGTGTTCGGCCCCGAGACGGTCAAGAACGTCAGCGACTGGATCGACCAGCAGGCCCACCTGCTCTTCACGGACAACGCCGTCGACACCGTCGTCACCCCGCTCATCGAGGACGTGTTGAAGCCCGAGAACCAGGTCTCGCTGATCTCCCTGGGCTTTCTGCTCGCGCTCTGGTCGGGCTCGCGGGCGCTGTTCGTCTACGTCGACCTGATCTCGGTCGCCTACGGCCTCGGCGAGGAGCGGGGCATCATCCGCACCCGCCTGATGTCCTTCGGGTTCTATCTCGCGGGGCTGCTGATCGGGCTGGTGGTGATGCCCGTGCTCGTTCTCGGTCCCGTCGCGCTGCGCGGTGCCCTGCCGACCGACTACGCCCCGCTGGTCGACGTCCTCTACTGGCCGGTGGTCGTCATCGGCTCGGTGATCTTCCTTACCCTGCTCTACCACGTGAGCGTGCCCGTACGCACGCGCTGGTGGCGCGAGCTGCCCGGGGCGGTGCTCGCGCTCGTCATCTGGATCGTCTGCGCCGCCGTGCTGCGCGCGGTGCTCGCCGCCTGGTTCTCCCCGGTCTCCATCTACGGCTCGCTCGCCGCGCCCATCGCCGTACTGCTCTGGCTCTACATCACCGCGCTGGCCGTGCTCATCGGGGCCACGCTCAACGCCGAGGTCGACCGGCTCTGGCCGGTCGACGGCGCAGGTCGCGCCAGCCGTATGGGTTAGTCCGCTATCGTCTATGCGGCGACTGGCGCATAGGGTGGGAGAGACCACCAGGGAGCTGAAGGGCGAGAAGGCCGAGCGCCTGGGTCTTCACGCGATGTCGACGATGACAGGGGAGTGAAGGCGCATGAGTGCTCTTTCCAGCGTGGATCCGCAGATCGCCGAGCTCATCAAGGCCGAGGAGCGGCGGCAGGCCGACACGGTCAAGCTGATCGCTTCGGAGAACTACGTCTCCAAGGCCGTTCTTGAGGCCACGGGCACCGTCCTCACCAACAAGTATTCCGAGGGCTACCCCGGCAAGCGCTACTACGAGGGTCAGCAGGTCATCGACCAGATCGAGACCATCGCCATCGACAGGGCCAAGTCCCTGTTCGGGGTGAACCACGCCAACGTCCAGCCCTACTCGGGCTCGCCCGCCAACCTCGCGATCTACCTGGCCTTCCTGAAGCCGGGCGAGACCGTGATGGGCATGGGCCTGCCCTTCGGCGGCCACCTGACCCACGGCTGGTCGGTCTCGGCCACCGGCAAGTGGTTCAACCCGGTCCGCTACGGGGTTCGCAAGGACACCGGTCGCGTCGACATGGACGAGGTGCGCGAGATCGCCCTCCGTGAGCGACCCAAGGTGATCTTCTGCGGTGGTACCGCGATCCCGCGCACCATCGACTTCCCGGCCTTCGCCGAGATCGCCCGTGAGGTCGGGGCCGTGCTCGCCGCGGACATCGCGCACATCGCCGGCCTGGTGGCCGGTGGCGCCCACCCGTCCCCGGTCGGTTACGCGGACGTCATCTCCACCACCACCCACAAGACCCTGCGCGGGCCCAGGGGCGCCATGCTCATGGCCACCTCCGACGAGCACGCCACCGCCCTCAACAAGGCGGTCTTCCCCGGCCTGCAGGGCGGCCCGCACAACCACACCACCGCGGCCATCGCGGTGGCGCTGAAGGAAGCTGCGACCGACGACTTCAAGGACTACGCCCGCCAGGTCGTCCTGAACGCCAAGGCGCTGGCCGAGGAGCTCAGCGGCCGCGGCTTCGACCTGGTCTCCGGTGGCACCGACAACCACCTCATCCTGTTCGACCTGACCCCCAAGGGCATCGGTGGTAAGCCCGCCGCCCAGGCCCTGGACAAGGCGGGTCTGGAGACCAACTACAACACCGTGCCGTTCGACACGCGCAAGCCGTTCGACCCGTCGGGCATCCGCATCGGCACCGCGGGCGTGACCAGCCGCGGCATGGGCGTCGCCGAGATGCGGCAGATCGGCGCCTGGATCGACCAGGTCGTCACCGCCCTGGCCAAGGACGAGGACGAGGCCAAGCACGTCATCACCCGAGTCCACGGCGAGGTCAGGGAGCTCACCTCCCACTTCCCGGCACCCGGCCTGTGACCGAGCCCTCGCGGACGGTGCGCCGGGCACGCTCGGGGCCGTGCCGACGAGGCTGAACAGATCTTCAAGGGCCGGACCCGTCAGGGCCCCGGGACGCCACGCGTCCCGGGGCCCTGACGCGTTCCCCGGCACGGCCAAAATGGGTTTGCACCGGGCGGGAGGGGCTGCGCTATGGTTCTCCGGAAGACGTCGTTCGAGAGCCGGGCGGCCGTGAGCCACGAGGAGGTGGAGATCATGCGGGTTGTTCTGATGATCATGCCATCCACCAACCTCCGGGTGCCCGCCTAGCCGATTCACGACGGGGCACCCGACCTTCCAAAAGGGTGTACCCACGTTGTCTTCGCCAATCATCTCTTCTTCGGCCGCTCTCACCGCGCTCGGCTGGAACGACTTCTTCGCCGCCGAACTCCCCGCCGGTCTGACTCCCGCCCGGGTGTCCCGCGTCGATCGCGGTGCCGCCGAGGTGCTGTCCGCCTCCGGTCATCTCCGGGCCGACTACGGTGCCCGGGTGCGGCGCGAAGCCGCCGCCGATCCCGTGGCCCTGCCCTGTGTCGGTGACTGGGTCGGGCTCCGCCGGCTGGCCGAGGGCCGCTTCGAGTTGGAGGCGCTCCTGCCCCGGCGCACCGCGTTCGTGCGTGGCGGTGTCGGCAGGGTCTCCAGGAGCGGGCTCTCAGGTGACTCACAGGGGCAGGTGCTCGCCGCCAACGTCGATGTCGTCTTCGTCGCCGAACCCGCGCTGCACGCCACCGACACCGCGGATCTGGGCAGGATCGAGCGGCTGCTCGCGCTCGCCTGGGAGAGCGGTGGCCGTCCCGTGGTGCTCGTCACCAAGTCCGACCTGATCGGCGAGGGGCTCGACTTCCTGCTGAGGGAGGTGGCCACGGCGGCGCCGGGGGTGGACGTGCACCCGGTCTGCTCGGTCACCGGGGAGGGGGTCGGCATCGTCCGCGAATACCTTGAGGGCACGCGCACCGCGGTGGTGCTCGGCGCCTCCGGCGCGGGCAAGTCCACGCTCGTCAACGCCCTGGCCGGGGCGGGCGTCATGGAGACCCAGCAGGTCAGGGCCGGCGACGGCCGGGGGCGTCACACCACCGTGCACCGTGAGCTCATTCCGCTGGCGAAAGGCGGACTGATCATCGACACGCCCGGTATCCGCCGCATCGGCCTGTACGACATGGGCGAGGGCGTGGACATGGTCTTCTCCGACCTGGAGGAACTCGCCGAGCGCTGCAGGTTCGGCGACTGCCGCCACGACAGCGAGCCGGGCTGCGCGGTGCTCGCCGCGATCGAGGACGGCACGCTTCCCGAGCGGCGGCTGGAGAGCTGGAACAAGCTCCAGAGGGAGGCCGCGTGGATGGCCTCCAGGAGTGACGCGCGGCTCCGCAAGGAACTGCAGAACAAGTGGAAGATCATCCACAAGGAGATGCGGAAGCCGGGCCGCAACAGGCCGTGAAACGCGGAAATGCCCGCCGTGCGGTGATCTGTTTCAGACACCGCATGTGCGGGGCCCGACACGACAACGTGTGATCTCGCAAGGGGTGCGCGAGATCACACGTACGGGGGAAGCCGGGTGGAGGTACTGCTCAGGCGACGGCGCTGATGCCGGCGCTGGCGGCGCGGCGCATGCGACGGCGACGCTCGGAGGCGCGCTCGTCCTCGTTCAGACCGCCCCAGGTGCCGTACTTCTCCGGACGGGACAGCGCGTAGTCCAGGCACTCGGCGCGAACAGGGCACTGGGCGCAGATCGCCTTGGCCTTACGTTCGCGGATGTCACGCTCGGGCTGACGCTCACCGTCGGGACCGAAGAAGAGCACGAGGTCCTCGCCCCGGCACGCGGCGTCATCCTGCCATCCCCAGCTGGGCCGAGGCCGGGCGGTCTGCCGACGTACCTGAGACATGAGAAAACCACCTTATAGTTGAGAGGTATTTCTGGTTGATGCCGCATTTGGACGCTTGTGGCGTCCCTGGATCCAACGCCTGGATTGGCCGTGATGTTCCCTCAGGTCAGGTCAGCGCGGACGTGGCGTACAGCACAGGGGTCAGCCTGTCCAGCGCTACCAGCCGGTAGGTAGTGATCGTATCGGCGCAAGCCGTACCACATGGCGTTGTCAGCGTCATGGGTTCAACCACTACCCGAAAACGAGCGCCACTACCGCGCACAAATGCCTCGGTGACGGCGCCGTCCGACCTGGAGGATTCCACGGCCACTCCGCCAACCGAGAGTTCACCCGTATGAATGCGGATGAAATGCTCAGCGGCCTGCAGTGGCTCAGGGATGCCTGCGCGTCCCCGGAAACGGTCAAGAATGATCTCGCCGGACCGGTACGCGTCGGCTGCCGCGATCGCAGCAGCCTGAGACATGCTGCCGTAGTAAAGCCCGTGTGGCAAGCACACGAGGTTGGCGGCGTATCGATCGCCGCCAACATGTGATGTTTCCCATACTGTGTCCGGCAATGATTTCGCCAAGGACCGAGCTAGGGGTAGTCCAATGCGGGCGCAGCACGCGTTGCGCTTGGCATGCGTGCAGACCAGAAAAACCGGCTCACTCACAAGTATGCAGGACTCCGGGACCACTCCGGCCACCACGCTGTCAAGGTCAAGATCGTCTGGACCTGCGAAGACGCCTTCGGCGATCCACGGCTCGGCGGCGGTGGAGTCGGCGACCATGACGTGAATGCCGGTTTCCACGGGGTTTCTGCGACCCGGGCGGCGAATCAGCTGGGGCCGGATGCCGAGCCGCGTGGCCCGTTTGATAAGAGTGTGAACGCCCTCGGGAAGTTTGCAGTCCTCGAGGTGGGAGGCCCAGGGGCCGGAGTGCTCGATCAGCAGCCAGAAGCGGGCTCCGACGGTCGCGCTGGCGTGGACGGGCAGTTCGCCGGTATGGCAGCCCCGGGGGTGCTCGCATCCCCTGCTCGTCATGTTCGCCATGCTCGCGCCGCAGCCCGTGATCACACTCTCTCCTCGCTCCGAGTTAGGCAAGACTAACCTAACGGCCGGATCAGGGGGGCGCAGGGGGAGAAGGATCATAGGCGGGTAAAAGCGCGCCGGCGGTGTCAGTGCTGTCAGTGGTGTCAGTGGTGTCAGTGGGCCAGTGCCGCGCGCGCCAGCGGGAGGGCGGCCTCACGGTCGGCGGGGACGAGGCCGATCCTGGTCCGCCGGTCGAGGAGGTCGTCCACGTCCAGGGCACCCTCGTGCCTGACCGCCCAGACGAGCTCGGCCCCCGTGACCCCGGTCGGGCCCGCCTCGGCCAGCCAGGGCTCGCGGGCCATCAGCGCCCGCACGGCGCCCGCCTCGCTCCCGTACCGCTCCAGGAGCCGGTCCGTACCCTTGCCGCTCCAGCCGTCCGGCCGGACGGCTCCGACGAGGGGCAGGCTCGCGGTGCGGCTCCGGCCCGCCTTGAGGCCGCCGAGCGACACGGCCCGGTCGACCGCGTCCTCGGCCATCCGCCGGTATGTGGTCAGCTTGCCGCCCACCACCGTCACCATTCCGTCCGGCGTGGCCAGTAGCGCGTGCTTCCTGGACAGGTCGGCGGTGCGGCCGTCGGCGGCGAGCAGCGGCCGCAGACCCGCGTAGGTGCCGGCGACGTCCGCACGCCGTACCGGCTCCTCGAGCACGGAGTTCAGGACGGAGAGCAGGAAGGTCACGTCCTCCTCCGGTGCTTGCGGGACATCCGGGACGGGACCGTCCACCGGCTCGTCGGTGAGGCCGACGTAGATCCGCCCATCGGACTGGGGGAGCACCAGTGCGAACCGGTTGCTCTCGCCGGGGATCGGGATGTGCAGCCCCGCGGCCAGACCCGGCAGCGTCTCGGGTCGCAATACCAGATGGGTGCCGCGCGAGGGGCGCATCCGGATGTCCGGGTGGAGCCCGGCGGCCCAGACCCCGGTGGCGTTGACCACCGTTCTGGCCCGGATCGTGAAGGTGTCCCCGCCGAGCTCGTCGCGGACCAGCGCGCCCTCGCCGGACACCTCCAGCGCCCGGCAGCGTGTCAGCACCCTCGCCCCCCAGCGGGCGGCGGTCCTGGCCACGGAGACCACCAGGCGGGCGTCGTCGGTCAGCCGCCCGTCCCACGACAGCAGGGCGCCGCGCAGCCCGCGCGAATCCAGCGGGGAGGCGAGGGCGAGCGCCTGCTCGGCGGAGATGCGCAAGGGGCCGGGAAGGAGGTGGCGGGGCGTGCCCGCCGCGATCCGCAGCCCCTCGCCGAGCCGGTACCCGGTCATCACCAGCGCCGCCTGGCGGCGGGAGACCGCGGGGACCAGCGGCAGCAGGTAGGGCTGCGCCCTGACCAGGTGCGGCGCGGTACGGCCGAGCAGGTGGCCACGCTCCACCGCGCTCTCGTACGCCACCCCGACCTGCCCCCTGGCCAGATAGCGGAGCCCGCCATGGATCATCTTGGAACTCCACCTGGAGGTCCCGAACGCCAGGTCGTGGGCGTCGATCGCGGCCACGGAGAGACCTCGGGAGGCCGCGTCGAGCGCCGCCCCGGCACCGGTCGCGCCCAGCCCCACCACCAGCACGTCCACCACGAGGTCGCGGACCTCGGCGAGCTCGCGGGCGCGGCGGGCGGCGTTGAGAGACGATTTCACCGTCGTAGGTACCTTTCCAGGAGCGTGGCGAGCTCGGCGTCCAGATCGTCCCTGGTGAGCGGGTTCAGCATGGTGGGGCCGGAGAGCAGGAACGACTGGGCCGTCAGCAGCACGCCCCTGGCCAGTCTCGCCGCGTCACCGGGGCGCACGGTGCCGAGGCCCTGTCCTGCGATGATCGCCGACTCGACGAGGCCCAGCATGGCCTCATGGCTTGAGCCCCGGCGGTCCAGCAGGTAGGGCAGGAGCAGCTCGGGGTCGACCTCGACGATCTTCCGCCAGAGCGGGTGGTCGCGCAGCGCCCGCACCACCGCCACCGCCGCGGTGACCGGGTCCTCGGTGGCGAACCGGCCGGCGACGCGCACCCACTCGCGAGTCATCAGGTCGGCGACGAGACTGCGCATGTCGGGCCAGTGGCGGTAGATCGTCATGCGGGACACCCCGGCCCGGCGGGCCACGTCGGTGAGCGTGGCCCGCCGCACCCCCACCGCGAGGACCACCTCGCGGGCGGCGTCGAGGATCTGGTCGCCGCTCTCCGCGGCCACGTTGTGACGGATGGACGTCATATGTCACAGTGTAGGGGTGGAAAAACCGACGAGTGCCGCGGAACCCATGCTCTGGTCCGGCTGGGGGGATCCCGCCAAGGCCGCCGACCTGCCGGAACCGATTCGCAAGCTGCTCCACGAGATGCTGGGCGTGCGCCCGCCGCGGGACCGGGCCGCCGACTTCGGCGAGGTGCGCCTGCCCGCCGTGGCCCTGTCCCCGCTGGTTCTCACCGCGTTGCGCGATGTCGTCGGCGCCGACCACGTGCGCTTCGACGACGACGCCCGCCTCCGGCACACCCGCGGCAAGTCCACCCCCGACCTGCTGCGCATGCGCGCCGGAGACGGCTCCGACGCGCCTGACGCCGTGGTGCTGCCCGGCTCCCACGATGAGGTGCTGGCGGTCCTGGCGACCTGTGCCGCGCACCGGGTCGCGGTGGTCCCGTTCGGCGGCGGCACCTCCGTGGTCGGCGGCCTGGTCGCGACCAGGCAGGGCTTCGCCGGTGTCGTCGCGCTGGATCTGGCCCGGCTGAACCGGCTGGTCGCCGTCGACCGCGAGTCGATGGTCGCCGAGATGGAACCGGGGCTGCGCGCCCCGCAGGCCGAGCAGCTTCTGGCTGGGCACGGGCTCACCCTAGGACACTTCCCGCAGTCGTTCGAGTACGCCACGCTGGGCGGTTTCGCCGCCGCCCGCTCCAGCGGCCAGGCCTCGGCCGGCTACGGCCGCTTCGACGACATGGTCGTCGGCATGACCGTGGCGACCCCGCGGGGCACCCTCGACCTGGGCCGGGCGCCCGCCTCGGCGGCCGGGCCCGACCTGCGCCAGGTGATCCTCGGGTCGGAGGGGGCCTTCGGCGTGATCACCTCCCTGAGACTCCGCGTCCGGCCGGCGCCCGCCGAGCGCGTCTACGAGGGATGGCGGTTCGAGTCGTTCGCGGCGGGCTCGGCCGCGCTGCGGTGCCTGGCCCAGGAGGGCGCCCTGCCCACGGTGCTGCGCCTGTCCGACGAGACCGAGACGATGATCGGGCTGGCCAGGCCGCGCGAGATCGGCGCGCTGTCCGCCGACGCGGGCTGCCTGGCCGTCGCCGGGTACGAGGGCTTCTCGGAGGTGCCCGCCCTGCGGGAACGGGTCGCCGCCGTGGCGTCCGGGCTCGGCGGCGTCTACCTCGGCCCCGACCCCGGCGAGTCGTGGGCCCACGGACGCTACTCCGCGCCCTACCTGCGCGACTCGCTGCTCGCCGCAGGGGCGACCGTCGAGACATTGGAGACCGCCGGATTCTGGTCCAACCTGCCCCGCCTGTACGAGGCCGTGCGGCTCTCGCTGCACGCCTCGCTCGGCTCACCGCTGGTGATGTGCCACATCTCCCACGTGTACGGCACCGGCGCCTCCCTCTACTTCACGGTCGTCACGGCGCAGACCGACGACCCCGTCGGGCAGTGGGAGACGGCCAAGCGGTCGGTCAACGAGGCGATCGTCACGGCCGGGGGCACCATCTCGCACCACCACGGCGTCGGCCGCGACCACCGGGAGGCCCACGCGGTCGAGATCGGCGATCTGGGGGTGGAGATCCTGCGCGGGATCAAGGACCGGCTCGACCCCGAGGGCATCCTCAACCCGGGCGTCCTGGTCGCCCCGGAGAAGCCCGTCTCCTGAGGCCCGTCTTTCCGGCGGGTCTCCCGGAGTCGCCTTCCGGTTTCCGATTTCCGGCTTCCGATGGGCGAGGGGAGGTCAACCGGTGACCACAAGTTTCTCCATGGCCTCGCGGAGCGGCCCGGGGATCCCGGCGGGCCGCCGGGTCTCCCGGTCGACGAACACGTGGACGAAGTGGCCCTCGGCCACGACCGTCTCGCCGTCCTCACGGAACAGCCCGAGCTCGTAGCGGACGCTGGAACGGCCCAGGTGCCCGATCCGCAGCCCGACCCGGACGGGTTCGGGGAAGGAGACCGACGCCTTGTAGACGCAGTGCGACTCGACGCACAGGCCGATGGCGTCGCCGTCGTGGATGTCCAGGCCCGCGCTCCTGATCAGCCAGGTGTTGATCACGGTGTCCATCATCGAGTAGTGGATGGCGTTGTTGACGTGGCCGTAGACGTCGTTGTCCTTCCACCTGGTCGGAACGGTCTCCCAGTAGGCGTACACGGTGGAACTGTATTCCAGAGATCGGCGCGGGATGAGCCGCTCTCCCGGCGGGGCCGTGGCGGGTTCCGGTGGAAAGGGGCGAGCGGGAACCGCCGGGGAACCACGCACCTGGCCGGGGTCATGGCGAGGTGGGGGAGCGCTCCAGTCCGCGGGACGACCTCGCGCCTGCTCGCCTTTGGCGGGGCGGTGCCGGCTCTGGCGCCGGCCGCCGCCGGAATCTCCCTGACGATTTCCGGTTCAGCCGCTTCTGATGTGGATCGTCCTCCTTTATTGCCTGCGATCCGGGTGCGACTCCTTAAGATCATTGCCAAGATATGGTCATGGTCGATGTCGGACGGGCGGCGCAGCGCGGGCGTGAGGTCTCCTCCCGGGTGTCCAAGGAGGGCGCGGGCTGGTCCTGCACGCGCAGGGGGACCTTCGAGGACCTGCTGCCCAGCCGGAAACCCTTCTCCTGGCTCGATGTGCGTACGGTCTGGCGCTCCAGGAACGAGGTCCTCGCGGCCCTGTTCGGAGACCCGTCGGGGCAGGTACGGGCGCACTGGGTGGCGTCCCAGCGGGCCCGGGGTGCCGACCCCTCCTTCCGCATCCCGATGGACGTCGGTCCCGAGTTCTCCTTCCTGGTCCTCGGTGACACCGGGGAGGGCGACTCCTCGCAGTACGCCGTGGTGCCGGGCATGCTCAGGATCGGCGAGGACACCGCCTTCGCGGTCGTCGCCAGTGACGTGATCTACCCCACAGGCTCGGGGAACGAGTACGAGGACAAGTTCTTCCGCCCCTACCAGGACTACCGGGCGCCGATCTACGCGATCCCCGGCAATCACGACTGGTACGACGGGCTCGGCGGCTTCATGCGCGTCTTCTGTGACGCCCCGTCGCTGGAGGTGGAGGGCGAGGGGGGCGGGCTTTCGCCCTCCGGGCTGCGCGGCCTGCTCTGGCGCAGGCCCGAGAAGATCGACGAGGCCCGGCTGGCCAGGGCGCGCGAGCGGCGGTCAGGACCCGAGCAGCAGGCCGTGCAGCCGGCCCCCTACTGGGCGATGGAGACCCCCGGGCTGCTCATCGTCGGCGTGGACACCGGCATTCGCGGCGACATCGACTCCGAGCAGGCCGACTGGCTGCGCGAGGTCTCCCGCGATCCCCGGCCCAAGGTGCTGATCACCGGAAAGCCCATCTACACCCGCAACGACTACAAGCCGTCGAAGCTGGCCGGGGGCGGCACCGTCGACGACATCGTCACCGACCCCGCGCACAACTACGTCGCGGCGATAGGCGGCGACGTGCACAACTACCAGCGCTTTCCGATCAAGGTCGGGGAGCGGACCATCCAGTACATCGTGGCGGGCGGCTCGGGGGCCTTCATGCACGCCACCCACACCATCCCCAGGGTCACCGTCGGCGGCCTGCACGAGGACGACTACAGGTGCTACCCGCTCCGCGGTGACTCGTTGTCGTTCTACAGCAGGCTCTACAGCGACCGGCTGCGCATGCGGTGGCTCTACCTCACGCCGGACGAGAGCACGGCGCTGATGTCCCGGCAGATCGGCAACACCCCGGTACGGGACATCCCGGCCGTGCCGATCACCCGGCGGATGAGATGGGCGGCCCGGATCCTCGGCGGCTGGCCGATGCCGTTCCGGCTTCCGGTGGGCAGGATCTTCCACCGCTACCTGTCGGAGCTGTCGGACTGGGACACCCCGCCGTTCTTCAAGAGCTTCCTGCACGTCTCGGTGACGCCCGAGGTCTTACGGATCCGCTGCTTCGCCGCCACCGGCTGCCTGCCGCAGGAGATCGAGCCCCCGCTCGAGGACGAGATCGTCATACCGCTCGGCTGACCCGGCCGGAATGTCGTATCGGCGTGGCACTGTTGGCGTATGAACGTGTCAGTCGCGGCCGCCCCCGGCGGTGGGGGCGTTCTGCGCGTGGACGGCGAGTCCGCCGTGGCCGTCGCCGATCTGGTCTCGGCGGTCCGCGAGCTGGAGGCTCGGCAGCCACGCTGGGTCTGGGCCGATACGCGGGAGGTCTATCCCGCGCTGCTCGCCGCCGGCGTGCGGCTGGCGCGCTGCCACGATCTGGCGCTGACCGAGAGCCTGCTCCTGGCCCACGAGGGACGGTTCGGCGAGCCCCGCTCGGCCAGGGCCGCCCACGCCAGGCTGCACGGCCTCCCCGTGCCGGACGACCATCAGGGGCCCCAGGCGCGGCAGGCCACCCTTTTCGAGGAGGAGGCGCCGGCCCCCGACGCGGACCTGGTCGCCGAGGTCCACGCCGACCAGCTGCGGCGCATCGAGGCCACCGCGGACCCGCGGCGGTTCCGGCTGCTGGTCGCCGCGGAGTCGGCCGGGGCGCTGATCGCCGCGGAGATGGCCGCCGAGGGCATGCCCTGGCGCGAGGACGTGCACGACGAGCTGCTGACGGACCTGCTCGGCCCGCGCCCGGTGCACGGCATGCGGCCCGCCAAGCTCCAGGCCCTGGCCGACCAGGTGGCGGCGGCCTTCGGCACCCCGTTCAACCCCGACTCCCCGCAGCAGATCGTCAGGGCGTTCAAGGCGGCGGGCGTGCCCGTCTCCTCCACCAAGGCCCACGACATCAGGCAGGTCGACCACCCCGGTGTCGCGCCCCTGCTCGCCTACAAGGAGATGGCCAGGTTCTACAGCTTCCACGGCTGGGCCTGGGCCGACCAGTGGGTCCGAGGCCACCGCTTCCGGCCCGAGTACGTGGTGGGCGGCGTGGTGACGGGCCGTTGGGCGACCAACGGCGGCGGCGCCCTGCAGATCCACAAGCTGATGCGCAAGGTCATCGTGGCCGACGACGGCTGGGCGCTGGTCGTCGCCGACGCGGCCCAGCTGGAACCGCGGGTGCTGGCCGCCATGGCCGGGGACGGCGGCCTGGCCAAGGCGGCCGGGCAGATCGACCTCTACCAGGCGCTGGCGCAGGCGTTCGGCGGCGAGCGCGACAACGCCAAGATCGCCATGCTGTCGGCGATGTACGGGGGCACCAGCGGAGACGCGCCCAAGCTGCTGGCCGTGATGCGCCAGCGCTTTCCCCGCGCCTACCAGTTCGTGGAGGACGCCGCCCGCGCGGGGGAGGAGGGCAAGGTGGTCCGTTCCTGGCTGGGCCGCACCTCGCCGCCGCCCTCGGCCGGCTGGCGAAAGCTGGTCTCGGGGCCCGAGGGAGGCCGCGCGGCCCGCGACCGCGGCCGGTTCACCAGAAACTTCGTGGTCCAGGCGACCGCGGCCGAGTGGGCGCTCGCGCTGATGGCGGTGCTGCGCGGCCTGCTGCCCGACCCGGCCAGGCTGGTGTTCTTCCAGCACGACGAGGTGATGGTGCACTGTCCGGCCGAGCAGGCCGACGAGGTCGTCGCGGCGGTCGGCAGGGCGGCGGAGGAGGCGAGCCGGCTGCTGTTCGGATCGACTCCCGTCCGCTTCCCGATGCAGGCGGTCCAGGTGCGGTGCTACGCCGACGCCAAGTGAGCTCCGCCCGGCGGGCATGAGCGGCCAGGAGCCCCGGATCCCGGCGGGTCAGTTCCCGCTCAGGACCAGCCAGGCGCCGGTGATCGTCACCATGCCCCCGACGGCCACGCCGAGCGCGCCGTAGGAAAGACCGCCGACGATCACCCCGGCGGCCACGGTTCCGGTCGCGCCGCAGAGGTTCGTCAGCAGGTCCGACAGGCCCTGCACGGAGGTGCGGTGTGCCAGCGGCACCGCCTCGCTGAGCATCGCCGAGCCGGCGATCAGCCCGCAGGACCAGCCGAGGCCGAGCAGGATCAGCCCGGCGGTGATCCGCGTGACGTCGTGCGTCCCGGCCCCACCCGCGAGGACGGCGGAGGTCAGCAGCAGGCCCATCCCCAGCAACAGCACCGGTGTCCGTCCGGCCCGGTCGGCCAGCCAGCCGACCACGGGGGACAGCACGTACATTCCCGCGATGTGCAGGCTGATCGCGACACCGATGACCGTGTACGTCGAGCCGCCGTGGTCCAGGTGGACCGGGGTCATCGACATGATCGACACCATGGCGGTGTGGCTGACCGCGATCGCGGCCAGCGCGCGCCCCGCCAGGGGGGTCTCACGCAGTACCCGCCAGGCGGCGCGGAACGTGCCCCCGCCCTTCCCCGAGGCCGTGGCCGGGACCGAGGGGGGAGTGGAGCCGGAGCCGTGCGGCGTCGTGCTCCGCTCCCCGGGGGAGGGTGACGCGGCCTCCGGGACCGTGCCGTCCAGGGCGGTGCCGTCCGGAACGGTGTCCGGGGGCAGGGATGGGGGCAGGGACGCGGAGCGGGCCAGAAGCAGGGGGTCCGGACGCAGGGCGAGGAGGATGACGCCGAGGGTGATCGCGAAGCTCAGCAGGGCGAGGAGGAACGGGCCGCTACCCGCTGCCAGGCCGAACCCGGCACTGAACCGCTCGGCGGGCCCCGCCAGGTTCGGGCCGGTGACCGCCCCGATGGTGGTGGCCCACACCACCAGCGACAGGTGCCAGGCCGAGTGCCCCGGCGCCGACAGGTCGGTCGCGGCGTAGCGGGAGGCCAGGTTGCCCGCGCTGGCCGCGCCGAACAGCACCAGCCCGGCCAGCAGCAGCGGCCACGAACCCATGGTGAGGGCGAGCAGCGAGACCAGGCAGCCGAGCAGGGCGCACCCGTAGGCCAGGGTGAGCCCGGCCCGCCGGCCACCCCGGCCGGACGATCTGGCGGTGGGCAGCGCCAGCAGCGCGGCGCCCAGCACCGTCGCGGTCCCGGCCAGCCCGCTGAGCGTCGTGGAGCCGGAGAGCTCCTTCACGGTCACCGAACTGAAGGCGAGTCCCGCGGCGACGCCGATCCCGCCGCTGATCTGGGCGGCGGAGAGGACGGCGAGCGTCCGCCGCTGCACCGTGGCGACCCGCTCACCGCCGTCACTGCGGGCACCGGAGATGTCGGGGGGCGTGGTGTCGGCGGTCACGAGTGAAGTCTGTCATCACTCGTGACCGGACCAGGAAGTCGTGCTCGCGGACAGGCTCAGTCGGCGGAGGTGAAGGTGGCGAAGAAGGTGCCCAGGATCTCCGAGTTCTTCTCCCAGTCGAGATCCTGAACCCTGAACGTGATCTGGTAGGCGGTCTGGCCGTTGACGGCGACGTAGCGCGTCAGCCCGTGCATCGGGACGCCGTTGGGCTGGACGTAGGTGTACTCCCAGTCCGCGGCCTTCCACGAGCGATAGTTCACCACCGTCACGCCTACCTCGGTGTACTCGTCCAGGCCCTTCTTGCTCGCCTTGCCGAGCGCCGTCACCGGGTCCTCGACCGGTACCTCGACGACGACGATGTTCTGCCCGCCGCCCTTCGGCCCGGAGAAGGTGACGGTTCCCTTGGGGCCGGCCTTCACGGTCCAGTCGCCGGGCACCGCGCCGGAGACCCCGGCGGCGCTCGCCGACTTGAAGCCGTCGGGGATCTCCTCGTCGGCCCCGGAGGACGTCCCCGGGTCGGCGGGCGCGGAGATCGCCGCCGAGGGGCCCGTGGGGTTCGCGGTGCCGGAGTCGTCGCCGATCAGGAAGACGATGAGCCCGGCGACCACGATGGCCAGCACACCGCCCCCGCCGAGCATCAGCAGCCGGCTGTCGGGGCCGCTGCCGCGCGACCGGCCGCCCTCGCGCTCCGGAGCGCGGCGCGTGCCCGCGCGTGTCCCTACCCTGCCGGGTGAGGTCAGGGCCTGGGAGTTCCGTACGGCGTCGGAGGGGGCCTGCTCCTGCGAGGCCGGGGTGGGCCCCGGGATCGGCCAGGGGGCGGCCCCGCTCCGCCCGTCGCGCGGTGGTGCGGACGGCGGGACGCCGGGAAGGTCGCCGGAGAAGCTGGTCAGCGCGTCGAACGGGTTGCCGTCAGGTCCGGTCGCCGGGATGCGCAGCGCGTCGTACCCGCGCTGGTGCCCGCCGGTCTGCGCGGACCTGGGAGCTGAGGAGTGCTCGGGGAGGGAGAGCAGGTCCGCGCGGTGGCCCCCGCTCGGGCCGGCGAGTGCGTCGTAGGGGAGCGCGTGACCGCCCGAGGAGTCGGCGGCGGGGTCGTAGGGCACCCGGATCGGGCCGGAGGGCGTCTCGATGATCCGGGAGGGCATCGGCCCCGACGGCACGTCCAGCGGGGGCATCAGGTGCATCGGCATGGAGTCGCCGGGGACCGGCATCGACGAGGGCACCGGGCTGGGCGTGCGGTTCGGGGTGCTGGAGCCGTGGCTGCGCAGCACCCGGTCCAGTAGATCCGACACCTGGGCGGCGCTCATCCGGTCGGCGGGGTTCTTGCGGAGCAGGCCCTCGATGACGGTGATCAGGGCGCCGGCTCGCTGGGGGCGGTTGGGCTCCTGGGTGAGGATCGCGCCGAGCACGGCCACCGCGTCAGGACCCTCGTAGGGGGGCCGGCCCTCGACCGCCGCGTAGAGCGTGGCACCGAAGGACCACAGGTCGGAGGATTGAGTGACCTGCCGGCCCGACAGCCGCTCCGGCGGGATGTAGGCGGGGGAGCCCATCAGCAGGCCGGTCTGGGTGATCGTGACGTCGCCCTCTATCGCGGCGATGCCGAAGTCGGTGAGCACCACCCGGTCGGAGGTCAGCAGCACGTTGCCGGGTTTGACGTCGCGGTGCATGATCCCGGCGGCGTGGGCGTGGCGGAGCGCGTCGAGCACCCGGATGCCGATCTCGGCGGCCTGGACCACGGGCAGCGGTCCGCTCTGCCGTACGGCCTGCTCAAGCGACCAGGCGCGGACCAGCTCCATCACGATCCAGGGGCGGCCGTCCTCCTCGACGACATCGTGGACCGTGACGATGCCGGGGTGGCTGAGCCGGGCCGCCGAGCGGGCCTCGCGGAGCATCCGCCGGTGCGCCCCCTGCTTGCCCGCGTGGTCGAGCCCGTAGGGGAGGATCAGCTCCTTGACCGCGACGTCCCGGTCGAGCAGGACGTCGTGGGCGTGCCACACCATGCCCATCCCACCACGGCCCACCGGAGACACCAGGCGGTAGCGCCTGCCCACCAGCCTGCCCTGGCCCTCCGGTGTGGCTCCGGCGGAATCGCCACCCTCAGGCCCCTGGGGGTTTCTCCCGAGCAAGCGATCGGTCATCGTACCCCGTTCCCCACAACCAGCCCTTTTTGTAAGGCTGGACACGATATCGGGATGTCATTCGGTAATGGAAGTTGGCATACGGAGAAAGCGCGTGACGGCATTTGTCAGTGATCGGTGTTCTTCGGATCACTGAACCTGTGTCCGCGCCCTGACGTCGCCGAATGCTACCGGCGAGCGGGTGAATTGTCAGCTTCGCCCGTTCCCAATAGCCAAGGGATCGCGCTAAACCGATCCGTTTCCATGATCGGCCGCCTCGGCCAGCGCGGCCAGCGCCGTGGTGAAAGCCGAGGGGGGCGGGCTGACCAGACCCGCGCCGACCTGTCCGGTCCCCGCGACCCGGCCGGCGATACCGGTGTTCACGGTGGGCAGCAGGCCCGTCCTGGCGACCAGCGTGACATCGACGCCGACCGGCGTGCCCCGGAAGTCCAGCCCCGGGATCTGGTACGCGGGATGCTCGGCCAGGGTGATCTCGTACATGGAACGGGTGGCCGCCATCGCGTCCGAGACGTCGCCACCGACGAACCGCACGATCGCCGGGGCCGCGGCCATCGCGAAGCCCCCCAGGCCGGCCGTCTCGGTGATCGTGGAGTCGCCGATGTCGGGATTGGCGTCGTCCGGACCGTACGCGCCGAGGTAGAGACCGTCCGGCACGCCCGCGGGGCCGGTGAACCAGCGATCGCCCAGCCCGGAGACCTGGACCCCGAAGTCCGTGCCGTTGCGTGCCATCGCGACGATCATCGTGGAGCCGGGGACGTTCCGCGCGGCGTCCGCGCTGACCTTGCACGCGGCCATGCCCGCGTTGAGGAAGAAGTGGTCGTTGCCGTTGATGAAGCGGAGCACCTCGGCGGCGTGGCCGGGAGCGGCCTCCACCACCTCGGGAGCCAGCTCGCGGACCAGCAGCGAGGTGGCGGCGCGGTTGCGGTTGTGCAGCTCGTCGCCCATCTGCAGGGCCTGCGCGGTCAGCGCCCGCAGGTCCAGCGGACCGCTCCGCTCCAGGGTGGCCTGGAGCACGGGGCCGAGCACCTCGGCCATCCAGCGCAGTCGCCTCAGCACCTCCGGGCCGTACGCGCCGTAGCGCAGCACCTTGCCCAGCCCCTCGTTGAGCGAGCAGTAGGCGGTGCCGCCGTGTTCGGCGTCACGGACCTCGAACATCCACATCGACGGGGTGACCACGCCCGCCATCGGCCCGACGGTCCGGTGGTGGTGGCAGGAGTCCAGCCGCGCCTGGCCGCGGGCCAGCCGCTCCTCGGCGTCGGCGGCGTCGGCGGCCAGCCCCTCCAGCAGCATCGCCCCGATGAGCGCGCCCCGCATCGGACCCGACGCCCGTTCCCACTCGATCGGCGGCCCCGCGTGCAGGAACGTGCCCTTCGGCAGGTCGAGTACCTCGTGCGCGGGACGCACCCCGACGAGCTGCGGCCGGGCGGAGACCAGGCGGCCCACCGCCGTCTCGTTGGCGCGGCCCCTGCGCGGGTCGGCCAGCACCCGGGCCAGGTCGGCCTCGGTGCCGGGCATCGGCGGGCGCCACTCCACCCGCGTCCGGGGGACGGCCTGGGCGTCCAGCGCCTCGCCGAGCACGCCGGCCCCCACCGTGATCACTTCCGGCTCGCCGGAAAGCATGGTCAGCGTCATGGGTGAACTCCTGAGCGAAGAACGGTGACGTCCGGGGAGAGGGCAGCCGCTCCCCGACGTCCGACGGCGGTCAACGAGCGATCCCGGCGGCGACCTCGGCGGCGTGTCCCGCGGCTTGGGCGTTGGAGGTGAACACCGCGGCGCCCGCCGCGTTCAGGGCCTCGGCCTGCGCGTTCAGTCCCTGCGGGTCGCCCTCGGAGCCGACCAACGCGACGATCACCGTGACACCTCTCGCGGTGGCCCCGGCGATCACGGGCGCGAGCGTCGCGGCGGGATCGGGGTCGGCGCCGTGGCCGAGGACCACGTCGATCAGGACGACCTCGCCCGGCGGCGCCTCGGCCAGGGCCTCCAGGCGGAGCGTCGGGTCGATCATCGGGTGGGCCCGGCCGACCGTGTAGGCGTCGTCGCCGAAGTCGGTGAATTCCCCGCTTCCGGTGATCAGCCGCGCCTCCACGCAGAGCGTCCCACCCGAGTAGATGCCGCGCAGACCTCCCGCGTGCTCCCGCGCCGTGCCGGGGGCGGGCCAGGACGGCCAGGCGGGGACCGGGGCGCCGAGGGCGCGCAGGGTGGTCTCGGTCGCCGTGGTCAGGTCGTCCTGGCCGGGGCCGAGCAGGGCGGTCACGACCGGAGTGCCGAGCCTCGCGACGGTCTCGGCGACGGCCCGCGCGACCTCGGGTGCGGGAGGCTTGGAGATCAGGACGATCAGCTCGGTCGCGGGGTCGGCGTCGAGGGCCTCCAGGGCGCGCAGGGTGGACAGCCCACCCACGTCCGCGGACAGGTCACGGCCGCCCACGCCCAGCACGTGGGAGACCCCCACTCCCGCGTGGTCCAGCAGGCAGGCCACCTGCTGCGCACCGGTCCCCGAGGCGGCCACCAGACCGACCGGGCCCGGCCGCAGGACGTTCGCGAATCCGAGACCGGCTCCGCCGATCACCGCGGTGCCGCAGTCCGGGCCCATGACCAGCACGCCGAGCTCGGCGGCGCGTCGCTTGAGCAGTACCTCCTGCTCGACCGGCACGTTGTCGCTGAAGATCATCACAGACAGGCCGGCCTCGACCGCGTCCAGCGCCTCGGCGAACGCGTACGGCCCGGGTACCGAGACCAGGGCCAGCGTGGCGGCGTGTTCGCGGGCCGCGGCACGGACCGTGTGCGGGGGGTGCTCGGCGGCGCCGCCGGCCGGCGGGGTGGAGAGTCCCGCCAGCAACCCGTCCAGCTCCGCGAGGGCGGCCTCCAGGGCGTCCGCCTCGCCGCCGCGCAGCGCGATCAGCAGGTCGGCGGGACCGGCCTTGGGGAGGTCGAACCCCAGCTCGGCGGCGATCCCGAGGTTGAGTTCCGTGGCCATCGCCACCACCGCGACCTGCACGCCGGGAAGCGCGGCCGCCGTCCGGCTGACCCGCATCAGGCTCACGGAGTCGTGGTAGACCCCGGTGCGCACCCGGACCACATCAGTGCTCAATTGCCCCTGCCTTCCAGATCGATCACCGCCGCGAGCCCGATGCGCAGCCCCCATGCCAGGTCGGCCCCTGAGGTGTGACCCAGCTGGAGCAGGCGGCGGAGCGCCGGCTCCAGGGACTGCCGCCCCGCCAGGCCCCGCAGCACGGCCAGGACCTCGCCGCTGCCCTCGCCCCTGGCGGCACAGTGCAGCAGCGCCGCCGAGATGGGGGTGGTCCTGCCCCGTACGTCGAAGGTGACGGCGGCGGCCAGCCAGTCGGCCAGCCAGACGGCACGGCCGGCCCCCGTCGCGCCGCCCAGGTGGCGCAGCGCGACCAGCAGTCCCGCGAGCACGTCGTCACCGCTCGGCGTGAGCCCGGGGCCCAGACCGACCAGCTGCTCGGCGGCCACGACGCTTTTCAGCAGCGAGCCCTCGGCGCACCCCTGGGCCAGCAGGCCGGCGGCGCCGTTGCCCTCCAGCCCCGACCGCCTCGGAGACCGCTCGCACAGCTCGGCCATCGCGGGCAGCGAGCGGATCAGCTCCGCCACCTTCACGGTGCCGAGTGGCGGGGCCGGGTTCCACCAGCGATGGGCCCGCAGGCTGAGCCGCCCGACGTCGATCGAGCCGTCGCCGACGCACGCCTCGTCACCCACCGCGACCTGAGGCATCGGGTCGGTGACCACCATGGCGTTGGGCAGGCGGGTGGCCTGCCCGGTCACCACCGCGATGACCTGCGGTTCCAGCTCGGTGCGTACCTCAAGGTAGACGCCGGCGGGGAAGGCCGCCAGCACCCGCGCCGGGCGGCGAGGCGCCTCCAGTACCTGGCGCAGGGTCGTGCTGGCCGCACCGGTGCCATGTGTCCGCACGTGCACGTGCCGCGCCTTCGGGCGCGTTCCAACGCTCATGAGCGCTCCTCGGCAGGCCCCGTGGGTGTGAAGGTGCTCTCTCCAGCGGTTCGCTCGCTCACGGACTCCCCCATCCATTGAGCCGTACGGTAGAACGGGCGTGGACGCAGGCCGTACGGATAAAGCTGCCAACAGTCAGCCCAAAGGTTGGCTCTTCCTGACAGACGGGTCTATCGGTCACAATCGCCTCATGGAACCTCCCGTACGGCCGGCGAGCACCGGAACGATCATTCACGGAGTCGCCGTCGGCGAGGTCCTCGGCGTCTCGACGCTGGCGGGAGCCCGGCTGATCGCGGGAGAGCGGGGCCTGGACCGGGTGGTGCAGCGGCTCAACGTGATGGAGGTGCCCGACGTCCTGGCCTGGGTCAAGCCGCACGAGCTGCTGCTCACCACCGGCTACCCGCTGCGCAACACCCCCCAGTCGCTCGGCAGGCTGGTGGCCGACCTCGACGAGCGCGGTCTGGCCGCGCTGGCCATCAAGCTCGGCCGCTACCTCGACGAGTTGCCGGAGGAGATGGTGGAGCAGGCCGACCGGCTGGGCTTCCCGCTGATCCAGCTTCCCGACGACGTCGGTTTCGACGACATCCTCAACCAGGTACTGACCGACATCCTCAACCGCCAGGCCGTCGTGCTGGCCAGGGCGGAGGAGGCGCACCGGGCGCTGGTCCAGGTGGTGCTCGCCGGGGGCGGGCTGCGCGAGGTGACGGCCGAGGTGGCGGGGCTGCTTGACGTGGGCGTGGCGGTGCTGGACGGGACGGGCCACGTGCTGGCCTCGGCCGGGCCGGCCGAGCACGTGGCCGCGCTGCGCGGCGCCCCCGACTCCCGCCACACCTCGGTGCCGGTGGTGGCGGGCGGCCACCACCACGGCAGGATCGTCGCCTGCGGCCCCGTCGGTTCGATCGGTGACAGCGACGTCGGCATTCTGGAACGTGCCGCCACGGTCGCCGCGCTGGTGGTGACCCGGCAGGAGGCGGTCAACGCCGTCGAGAGCAAGTACCGCGCCGACTTCCTGCGCGACGTGCTCACCGGCAGGGCGGGAGGCTCCGAGCGGGTCTCCTCCCGGGCCAGGGCCTTCGGCTGGGACCTGCAGCGCCCGGTCACCGTGCTGGTGGCCGAGCTCGACCCGGAGGGCGACGAGCGCGCCGCCCAGGACCGGCTGGTCACCTGCTGGACCGGCGCGATGCGCCGCCACGACGCGCGTGGCGCGGTGGCGGGCTTCTCCCACGAGGTCGTCACCATCGTGGACGCGGCGGTCGACGCGGGCCGCCTGGCCAAGGACGCCGCCGTGGCCTTCGCCGAGTGCCTGCCCGCCACCTTCTCCACCGGCGCGAGCCGCACCGCCGTCGGCGCCGAGGCGCTGCCCGAGGCGTACGGCCAGGCGCTGAAGGCCGCGCGGGTGGGCCGCCAGCTCCACGGCAACGGCGCGGTCGCGCACTTCGACCAGCTCGGCGTCTACCGGTTGCTCTCCCTGGTCAACGACACCGCCGAGCTGCACGCCTTCGTCCGCGAGACGCTCGGCCCGCTCGCCTCCGACGACGACGCGGAGAACGCCGACCTGCGCCGCACCCTGCAGGTGCTGCTGGAGACCAACCTCAACGTGGCGGAGACGGCGCGCAGGCTGCACTTCCACTACAACACGCTGCGCTACCGGATCGGCAAGCTGGAACGCATGCTCGGCGGCTTCACCGAGGACGCCCACCTGCGGCTGAACCTCACCCTGGCCCTGCACGTCCTGCGGATGAGGGGGATCTGAGACCGGTGCTCCGCGTCCCGGACGTGCGCGGGAGCCGGCGTCCGCAGGAGCACCCGCGTCCTGGAGCGCGCGGGACCTAAGCTGTTCGGCGTGAACGAGACCTTCGAGCTGGAAACCGACTACATCCCGCTCTGTGACCTGCTCAAGTACTGTGGCGTCACCGAGACGGGCGGCCAGGCCAAGCACTTCATCGCCGACGGCAACGTGCTGGTGGACGGTGAGGTCGAGCTCCGCAAGACCTGCAAGATACGCAACGGCCAGGTGGTGACCGGCGACGGCTTCGAGATCCGGGTGGTCGCCGCCGGAGCCTGATCCCGTCACCGGCCCCGCCCTGCTCTCCGGCGGGCCGTCCGCCTGCCTCCGGCCGCTCTCTCGGGCCGCTCTTCCGGGCCACGACGGGCCGTCCGCGCTGCCGGCCATGTCACATACCTATATCTTTCACCGTCCCCCGTGTCCTTCACCGGGCGTTCTCACTGGTGGTGCGCGAGGCATTCACTGGTCAGCTGCTCAGATTTGGCAGATCATGACGATGTCCGCACATGGACTCAGTCCTAATGTGCCCGCAATGGTAGTAAGGGACTCGCCGGAGGGATGCCCGCGGGGTGGCCACCGACCGACGGCCCGGTGAAAGGTGGGGCTCGATGGTTTCAGGTTGGACGAAACACGGCGACGGCCGAACACTCGCCCCGGGAGAGGTGGTCAGACCCGACGAGCGGCTGTCCTGGCCGCGGATGGTCGGATTCGGGGCGCAGCACGTCGTCGCGATGTTCGGTGCCACGTTCGTCTTCCCGTTGGTGATGGGGCTCGACCCCAACGTCGCCATCATGTTCTCGGGCGTCGGAACGATCATGTTCCTGCTCATCGTGAAGGGGAAGGTCCCCAGCTACCTCGGGACCAGCGCGTCGTTCGTGGGAGGCGTGCTCGCCATCCGGGCGCTCATGGGCGGTGACACGCCCGCCACCGACGCGATCGTCACCGGCGCCATCCTCGTCGCGGGACTGGTACTGGCCCTGGTGGGTGTGGCCGTCCACTTCCTCGGCGTGCAGGTCATCAACCGGGTCTTCCCACCGGTGGTCACCGGCGCCGTCGTCATGCTGATCGGCTTCGGCCTGGCGCCCGTCGTCGCCGACGTCTACTGGCCACAGGACCAGTGGATGGCGCTGATCACGATGATCGTCACCTTCGTCGCCATCGTGCTCTTCAAGGGTTTCATCGGCAGGATCGGCATCCTCCTCGGCCTGATCACCGGTTTCGTGCTCTCCTGGGGGGCCGACAGGGTCTTCGGTGAAATCACCGCCTTCAACGCCAGCGTCGGTGCGATCAACACGCATCCGAGGGTGAGCTTCGACAAGGTGGCCCAGGCCGACTGGATCGGCCTGCCGAGCATGCACTTCCCCGACTTCAAGTTCTCCGCCGTACTGCTGGTCCTGCCCGCCGTGATCGCGCTGGTCGCCGAGAACGTCGGCCACGTCAAGGCCGTCGGCGAGATGACCAAGACCGACGTCGACCCGTACATGGGCCGGGCGGTCATCGCCGACGGCGCCGCCACGGTCGTGGCCAGCACCTTCGGCGGCTCCCCGACCACCACCTACGCCGAGAACATCGGCGTGATGGCCGCCACCCGCGTCTACTCGACGGCCGCCTACTACATCGCCGCCGTCATCGCGATCCTGTTCGGCCTCTGCCCGAAGTTCGGCGAGCTGGTCGCGGCCACGCCGGGCGGCGTGCTCGGTGGCATCACCGTCATCCTGTACGGCATGATCGGCCTGCTCGGCGCGAAGATCTGGGTCGAGAACCGGGTCGACTTCGCGGACCCGGTCAACCTCGTCCCGATCGGGGCGGGAATCATCCTCGCCATCGGCCCGGTCAAGCATATGATCAGCTCGGACTTCACGCTGGAGGGCATCGCCCTCGGCACCATCGTGGTGGTGGTGGGTTACCACCTGCTCCGGGCCATCTCCGGACGGGGCGGCGCCGGTCCGGCAGAGGTGTCCGAGCCACAACGAGAGGCCACCGGGTGAAACCACCCCCCTTCGAATACCACGCCCCCCGCTCCCTCGGCGAGGCGCTCGACGCCCTCGCCGGGGCCGGGGAGCACGGCAAGGTGCTCGCCGGGGGGCAGAGCCTGATCCCGCTGCTGAACATGCGGCTGGTCGCCCCCGCGCACCTGGTCGACATCAACCGGCTGGCCGAACTGGCGGCCGTCGACGTCGAGCCCGGCGGCGTGCGGGTCGGGGCCCTGGCCAGGCACGCGGCGGTGGAACGCTCCGAGGAGGTCGCCGCGGCCCAGCCGCTGCTGCGCCAGGCACTCCGGCTGGTGGCCCACCCGGTGATCCGCAACCGGGGCACCGTGGTCGGCAGCCTGGCCCACGCCGACCCCGCCGCCGAACTGCCGGCCGTGCTCGCCCTGCTGAGGGGCTCGGTACGGCTGGCCCGGCCGGGCGCCGTCAGGGACGTGGCCGCCGAGGACTTCTTCACCGGCCCCCTGGAGTCGGCGATCGACCCGGGCGAGCTGGCCGTCTCCGCGTTCTTCCCCGTCCCGCCCCCGCGCTCGGGCACCGCGTTCCGCGAGGTCGCCCGGCGGCACGGCGACTACGCCCTGGCCGGGATCGCGGCACTGGTCGCACTGGACGACGATCTGAGGATCACCTCGGCCACGGTGGCGTGCGTGAGCCTCGGCCCCGTCCCGGTGCTCGTCGACGTCACCGAGGCCGTCGGTCATCGGCCGCCGGACTCGGCGGACTGGGCCTCGGCGGCCCGTGCCGTGCAGGACGGGATCGAGCCGGAGGCAGACATCCACGCGACCGCCGCCTACCGGCGGCACCTCGCCGGAGTCCTCACCGAGCAGGCACTCCGTGACGCCGCCAGGGAGGCCGTAGATGCATGAGATCACGCTGACCGTCAACGGGGTGGTCAGGCAGGCCTCGGTCCCGGCGCGGCGGCTGCTCTCGGACTGCCTGCGGCACGACCTCGGCCTGACCGGCACGCACGTCGGGTGCGAGCACGGGGTCTGCGGGTGCTGCACGGTGCTGCTGGACGGCGAGCCCGTCCGCTCCTGCCTGACGTTCGCGGTCACCGTGGACGGGCGCGACATCACCACGGTGGAGGGGCTCGCCGGCGAGGACGGCACGCTCTCGCCGGTGCAGCGGGCCTTCGCCGAGTGCCACGGCCTGCAGTGCGGCTTCTGCACGCCCGGCTTCCTGTGCACGGTGACCGCGCTGCTGCGGGACAACCCGGCGCCGAGCGACGAGGAGGTGCTGGAGGGCATCTCCGGCAACCTGTGCCGGTGCACGGGCTACCAGAACATCGTCAAGTCCGTCCACCGCGCGGCCGAGATCATGGCGGAGGAGCCTTGAGCGGGCGCGGGGGATTCTCGGGGGAGCACGAGGACTTTCCGGGCGGTCCCGGAGGACCCTCGGGCGGGCGAGGCAGGAGACACGTCCCGGTGAGGCGATCATGACCACGAAACTGTTCGGCGAGCCGGTCAGGCGGCGCGAGGACCCCCGGCTGCTGACCGGGCACGGCCTCTACCTCGACGACCTGGCGCCGGGGGCGCTGCAGGCGGCCTTCGTCCGCTCCCCGCACGCCCACGCCCGGATCCGCGACATCGACGTCTCGGCCGCCATCGAGGTCGAGGGGCTGGTGGCGATCTACACCTGGGAGGATCTGCCGGGCGCGCTCGCCGAGCCGCTGCCGCTGCTCATCCCGCATCCGGCGCTGACCCACGGCCGCACCGCGTACCCGCTGGCCCGCGAGATCGTCAGGCACGTCGGCGAGCCCGTCGTGATGGTCGTCGCCCGTGACCGCTACCTCGCCGAGGACGCCTGCGCGCTCATCGAGGTCGACTACGAGATCCTCAAGCCGGTGGTCGGGGTGGAGGAGGCCACGCAGTCCGCCCAGCTCGTGCACGCCGACGTGCCGGGCAACGTCGGCGCGCATCTGGTCCAGGAGGTGCCCTCGGTCGCCGGGCTCGGCGCGCGCGAGGCCATCGACGCCGCGCCGCACACGCTGGCCTTCCGGCTCGACATCGAGCGCAGCGCGTCCATGCCGCTGGAGGGGCGCGGCGTGCACGCCCGCTGGGACGCCGACGACCGCTCGCTGCGCGTCCACTCCAGCACCCAGACCTCCACCAGCGTCCGGATGGCCATCGCGGCCAAGCTCGGCCTGCCGCTGCCGAAGGTCGAGGTGGTCGCCCCGGACGTGGGCGGCGGTTTCGGGGTGAAGATCGTGCACCCCTGGCCGGAGGAGATCCTGGTCCCGTGGGCGGCGATCACGCTCGGCCGGGAGGTCAAGTGGACCGAGGACCGGCGCGAGCACTTCATCTCCTCCGCGCACGAGCGCGCCCAGGTGCAGTCGGTCCGGGTCGGCTTCGACGACGAGGGCAGGATCCTGGGCCTGGACGTCGAGATCCTGCACGACCACGGCGCCTACACGCCGTACGGGATCATCGTGCCGATCATCACCTCCACCCAGCTCCTCGGCCCGTACCGGATCGGCGCCTATCGGGTCGAGTTCTCCTCGATCTACACCAACACCGTGCAGGTCACCCCGTACCGGGGGGCGGGCCGTCCGCAGGCGGTCTTCTGCATGGAGCGGACCATGGACCACATCGCCGAGCACCTGGGGGCCGACCGCACCGCGGTGCGCGCGGCCAACTTCATCCAGCCCGACGAGTTCCCCTACGACCAGGGCCTGATCTTCCAGGACGGCCGCCCGCTGATCTACGACAGCGGCGACTACCCGGAGTCGCTGCGGCTGCTCAAGGAGCTGATCGGCTGGGACGACTTCCCCGGGCTGAAGGCCCGCGCCGCCGCCGAGGGGCGCGCGATCGGGATCGGGATCGGCTGCTACGTCGAGGGCACCGGCGTCGGCCCGTACGAGGGCGGGCACGTCCAGATCACCTCGGACGGCCGGGTGCACGTCTCCACCGGGCTCACCTCCCAGGGCCAGGGGCACGAGACGGTGTTCGCGCAGATCGCCGCGACCGAGCTGGGCGTGCCGCTGGAACGGGTCTCGGTGGTCACCGGGGACACCCGCAGGTTCGGCTACGCGGTCGGCACGTTCGCCTCGCGGGCCGCGGTGATGAGCGGCAACGCGATCGCCCTGGCCTGCAGGAAGGTCAGGGAGAAGGCGTTGCGGATCGCCGCGGAGGCGCTGGAGGCCGACCCCCGCGACCTGGAGATCGTCGACGGGGAGGTGCGGGTGGTCGGCGCTCCCGGCACCACGATCCCGCTGGCGACGGTGGCGGTGCTGTCCAACCCGCTGCGCTACGCCTTCGACGCCGAGGCGGCCAGGGCGACCCAGTTCGCGGGCGCCTCGTCCTTCGACCGGCCGCCGGTGGCCGAGGGGGAGGAGCCGGGTCTTGAGGGGCGCGACTACTACTCGCCGATCCGCTCGACCTTCGCCTCCGGCATGCACGCGGCGATCGTGGAGACCGACCCGCTGACCGCGGAGATCCGCATCCTGCGCTACGCCGTGGTGCACGACTGCGGCAACCTGATCAACCCGATGATCGTCGAGGGGCAGATCCACGGCGGGGTCGCCCAGGGCGTCGGCGGCGCCCTGTACGAGAAGATGGTCTACGACGACCACGGCCAGCTGCTGAACGCCTCGTTCATGGACTTCCTGATGCCGTACGCCACCGAGGTGCCCTTCATCGAGACCGCCCACCTGGAGACCCCGTCCCCGCTCAACCCCTTGGGCATCAAGGGAGCGGGCGAGGCGGGGGTCATCCCGGTCTCCGCGGTGATCGCCTCGGCGATCGAGGACGCCGAGGGGATCCGGATCGACCGGATGCCCATCTCCCCGTCCGACCTGTTTGACCTGCGCCGCGCGGCCCCCGGGCGATCCACCTCCGAAATCTGACCTTTCAGCGCCGCCGGGTCGGGCCAGCCGGGCGGGAGCGGCGCGGTCGCTGTTCCCACCCGGTGGTACATCACGTCGATGCGCGAGCCGGCGGCACCCCCGGCTCGGCCACCATCAACATGATGGCCTCCCCGCAGGTCACGACTTCGGGCACGATCACTCCTTGTGACAATCGCAACTCAGCGGCGGGTCAGGCGATATGACGGACGCCACCCCAGTTGGGGTAGGTCCACTGCGCGCCACCGTAGGGGGCGTGCGGCGGGTAGCCGCTGATGTTGCCGTATACCTGCAGCTCGCCGCCGTTGGTGACGGCGGTGAGGTCGGCGTAGCCGTCCCCGGTGACGTCGCTCACGGTCACATCGGCCACACCGCCCCAGCCTCCGCGGACCGACCAGGTGGTGTTGACGAATGGCCGGCCGCCGTTGCCGGGCTGCAGGATGCCGTTGCCGAAGACCGCCAGGGTGCCGTCGGTGCGGATGGACACCAGGTCGCCGTAGGCGTCCCCGGTGACGTCGCCGATGGCGATGTCGATGACGTCGCTGCCCCAGTTGGCGGGGTAGGACCAGGTCAGGTTGCGGAAGGGGAGCGCCTGTGCACCGCTTTCGCGGGTGTTGAGGTAGATGTGCAGCTGGCCGCTGGTTGTGGTGGCGGCCAGGTCGGCGAAACCGTCGTGGTTGATGTCACCGGCTGCGATGTTGGTGAAGCCGCCCCAGTTGAGGTATTCGCGGTAGACGCCGCCGAAGAAGTCCCCGCCGCTGAGCCTGGAGCCGTTGGCGTAGATCTGCAGGCGCCCGTCGGTGGTGAGGGCCACCAGGTCGGCGTAGCCGTCTCCGGTGACGTCCGCGGTGCTGATGGAGCGGGCCACCTGGTTCCAGTTGGTGTTGTCGGTCTGCCAGCTGACGCCCTGGAACGGTTTTCCGCCGGATCCGGGCATCAGCTTGACATTGCCGTAGACCGCCAGCTGGCCCTGCGCGGTGACGGTGGTCAGGTCGGCGTAGCCGTCCCCGGTGACGTCCCCCACAGTGCGGTCCACGGGCCTGATGGAGGAGGTCCACCAGGTCGTCTGCTTGAGGGCGCCGGGCCAGCCGAAGCTGAGGTGGACGTGATCGGTGTGCGGGCTCGGGCCGCTGTAGGACGACCAGGTGGCGCTGTTGGCCATCCAGATACGGCGGTTCCAGATGATGTACATGACGCCGAGCCGCCGGGCCAGGGCGTGCGCGTGACCGTGCCGGTCGGTGGCCAGCAGCCACGCCACCAGCCCGTCGGCCTGGGCGCGCTGCCCCACGTCGTTGGCGTTGAAGGGGAAGTCCAGGGCGCGGCCCTCTTTGTGCTCGCTGGCGCCGCCAACACCACAGGCGCGGACGATGCCGGAGTCGGCGCGGCCGTAGGTCGCCCTGAGCATGTCGCGTACCGCCACCACCCCCGGTTTAGCCGTGGGGTCACAGGTGCTCTGGCCCTGGAAGGCGGCATAGCCGTCGATGACCGGGCCGAAGTCGGGGGCGCTGGGCGCGGTGGCCGCGGACGCGGGGGAGGGCAGCAGGGTGAGGATCACGGACGCGGTGAGCAGGACGGCGGTCACGCCTTTGCGTAACCGGCCTAAATTACGGGGGATCACAGAGAGTCGTCTCCGATCGAGGTGGGGGGTTGCCGATCGAGGAGGGGGGTTGCCGCCCCCGGCCGGGGTCAGGGCCGGGGGCGGCAACCCCTGACGGCGATGTCGTCGTAGGCGCTCCCACCAGGGGGTGCGGTGGACCGCGCTTCGCCGGTCACCATGAGCAGGTGACGTCTGGATGTTGGGTCACTGGACAGCCTCCTCGAACGGCGGGCGTGAAACGCCGGCCGGACGTACCAGCAGAGGTATCTTCGACATTTCGAAGACATAACTGAATTACCGGATAATGAGAACACTGTGGCAGTGCCGACCGGGAATGACAAGGCCCAATGGGGTTCCCTGGGTTCCTGGCCGAAAATCCAACGGATATACCCCTGACCTGCTCTGATGTGATGGCGTCGCAGGGGTGGTGTACCGGTTGGTGGATGCTGCGGGCTGGGCCGAGGATGCCGCTGACCTCGCCCGGGTGCTCCGTGTCGACGCCGGTCGGCGATATCCGTTGGATTTTCTGCGATTACTACCGGGACCCCAAGAGGGACGCCGTCACCGCTGCCCCCGTCGCAGAGGGCTTCGATGCCGCAGGCTACCGGGCGGGTGAAGGTCAGGCGGCGAGTTCGTGGTTGAGGTGGTCGCGGAACTCGCGGACCATCATGCTGCCCTGGTACGGCTCAAGCTGACCGGCGAACTGCCGGAGACGCTCCACCAGTCGGGGAGAGGTCAGCGCCTTGATCGCCGGGATCGCGGCCCGTGCACGGGTGATCCCCTCCTCCAGCTCACCCATCCCGAGGTACGCTTCGGCGGCGTTTACCTGGGCGAACTGCACCGCGCGGACAAAGCGTCCGTCGTAGCCCTGTATCGCGGTTTCCGCGAAGCCGGCCGCCCGTCGGTGCTCGCCGATCTGTTGCCAGCAGCAGCCCATGGCCGCGACCAGTCCCGATCTGCCGTACGAGGCGAGCCACTCCGGGTCACGGTCGTCAGAACCCTGGTCGTGTGCGCGCTCGGCCTCGGCGAGCAGCCGCTCGACCTGCTTGGTGGCATGCCCGCCAGAGGTCCTGTTTCCCCTGGTCCGCGAAGCTGTCGCCCCGGCCTCCTTGACCAGCATCAACGCCATGACACGTGGGGGAGCTCCGGCCCGGCGCGCGGTGTCGACGGCGGCGCGAGCCGGCCACTCCGCCCACTTGGGCTGCTGTAGATAAATCGCCTGTTGTGTCAGTGTCATCAGCACCCAGGCCCCTGCCAGGAGGTCGTTCCCGGCCTTCGCCAGCTTGAGTGCTTGGCCGAAGTGGTGTTGAGCCTTGCCGTGCTGGCCAAGGTCGAAGGCGGTCCAGCCCGCCAGCTCGGTCAGCCCCGCCGCCGCGACCATCAGCTCGGCCCCGACCTTGTCGCTGTAGCGACCACGCAGTAGCGGTGTCACGCTGCCGTTCAAGTAGTTCATGACCACCGGGCGCACCACCCCGGCCCCGAACCGCTGGTCCATCTGGCTGAACGCCCTGCGGGACTCGTTGATCCGGGTGACATCGGCCAGACCCACGATCGGCCCGGACCCGTGGTGCGCGGCCGACTCGGCGGGGAGACCGTAGCTCCAGGAGACCAGCCACTCGCCCAGGGCCGCAGGTACGAACGGCAACGTGGCCAGCATCTCGCGCCGGGACGAGTCCAACTCACACCTCCACAGATGCGTGACCGCCTTCACGGTAGCCGCCTGTGAACCGTCTCCGAAGTCAGCGTTCGGCCACGATGATGTCGCTGCGAAGGCCCACCCTTCTATCCAGCGCTCGACCTCCACCGCATCCACCTCGAACACGGCCGCGATCCGCTTCCGGCTGTAGGCCCGAACTCCCTGCTCGCCCCGCTCCCACCTTCCCCAGGCTGCGGCGGACACCCCGACCGCCTCCGCAGCCGCCTCCTGGGTCATCCCTCGTCGCTTGCGCGCCCTGGCCGGCTCCGGACGCCCCTTACCGCCGCATAGCTCACCCACGACCGTTCTCCCCTGGTAATCGAATGACAACTCATTGTGATATTCGAAGACCTCTGATCGCTACCCTCCGAGAAAACGTTCAGTTAACGTCCGCCTCCGGAACGTAACGTGATCGGCCAGCGGTCAATGAGCAGCGTTGACGTTCCCCTCTCGACCGCCCTGGCGTTTCCTGCTGTGCACAACCCCCGCAGTGAACGGAGCGTGCTCATGCGGCCAGCAGGCGACATCCTCCCAGGCGCCCAACACCACCCGGTCGAAAGCCCGGCACCCCTGCCGGACCAGAACTGGAAACAGCTCGATGCAACCGGTCAGAGCACCACCCCACCAGTACATGACGCCGGGGTGACAGGGCCGGGCGCCGGGATGACGGGGCGGGATGGTGCGGCCAGGCAGAGTGACATCCGTGCGCTGGTGAAGGTCCTGCAGCCCGGTTCGGCCTCGCGTCGTGCCCGGGCCATCGTCCGGGAGGTGCTCCAGCACGCGGGCCTGCCCGAGGACGACATCGACACCGCCGAACTCGTCGTCGCCGAACTCGCCGCCAACGCGGAAAAGCATGCCCGCCCGCCGTACGAGCTGCGGATCTTCAGTTTGGACGGCATCCCCACCTGGTGCGAGATCGTCGACGGTGACCCCGACCCGCACGAGATCGGCATCATCCTCAACCTGCTGCACTCGGTGAAGGAGATCGGTCTCCCATTGCTCGCCGAGAACGGCCGCGGCCTGCTGCTGGCCCACCGGTTCTCGCACGGTCACTGCCAGACCTACCCGGTCATCACCCTCACCACCGCCACCTCCGGCAAGGCCGTCGCCTTCGCCCTGCCCACCCTCTCCGGCAACCGCCTGATCTTCCCGCCGCTCCCCGACCTCCGCCCCGGCCTGGCCGAACTCCGCCGCTGGTCATCGGGATAAGCGCTGGGTGGACGGGCCTTCGTGGGGAGCGGCCTCGGACGCCTTTGAGCCTGCGGGCTCGCGCAGCTCCGAGAGCGGGAGCATGGAAAGTGGGGCCCGTGTCCTTTGACACCGGGCCCCACTGATGATTGTTATGCGCGCTGGAGTTGGGGCGTGGTCGCCTCAGCCGTGCTGGTGTTGACGAGGTGGAGGGAGAGCGTGGAGATCCAGGCCCAGCCGATCAGCGATGCGATGGCGAACAGCAGGCTCATCAGCCCGGGGTTGGTCTGTGGCAGGACGGCGTAAATGATCCCGCTGGCCACGCTGTAGATCGCCCACCCTTTCTGCTTGCCGGTGAGGAACCGGCGGGCGAACACCAGGCTCGCTGCCAGCAGGGCAAGGCCGGCCACCATGGAGGCCACGTTGTGAAGCGCGCCGTGCCAGGAGATCACTCCGTCGGCTGACCCGGCGGGGTAGCCGCTCGCCGGGTCGGTGACGAAGATACCCGCGAGGATCAGTGCACCGCCGAAGACTCCGATCAGTAGGGGGCCCCATTTTGCCCCGCGGCCCTGGCGCAGTGTCCGCCGCATCCCGATGGCCGCCGCGATGAACAGTGTGCCGGTGACGATGAAGTTGGCGATCTGCAGCCATCCGAGGTCTCCGGTCGCCAACTGGCTGAGCATGTGCCGGGAGAGATCGAAGCCGTCTCGGGTGAACGCCTGGGTGAACGCCACCGTGAAGAACAGCGGGGTCGCGACCGCGCCGGCGATCAGCAGTCGCTTCGTAATCGTGGTGTCAGTCATCGGACGCGGCTCAGTTCGGCGTGGTAGCCGCCGCCGGGCCAGACCCAGTTCCCGGACAGGCTGTTGCCGTCGGGGCTGAACAGGGCGCGGTAGTAGGCGGGTGAGCCTTTCTCGCCGCCCCAGATGGTGAGCGTGTCGCCGTTGATCTCGTAGACGTAGTCGAGGGTTTCGCCCTGGCTGCCGTAGAACCGGGAGGTGATGTCCTCGCCCGCTTCCTCGGCGCCGAACGGTTTTTCCCGGCCGATGATCTCGATGCCGGTGATGTGCCGGCCGGCATGCTGGAGGTCGACCTCCTGCTTGAGGAAGTGACGGCCTACCAGCCAGGAGTAGGTGACCTGGCCGGTGGCCTCGCCGCTCACCTTCCAGGTGCCGGTGAGCCGGTCGAGCTCGGTCATCGCGGTGTCCTGCTTGTTCGACATGAGGACCTCTCCTGTCCGCTTCGATGCTGCTGGGTTTGTCTGTGTGACGGCACGGCGCCCGGAAAGGAATCGGTGCCCGGCTCAGCCGTGCAGAAATTCCACGAGCGCGGGCGCGAGCTTTTTGGGGGCCATGACCACGGCGCCGTGGTTGAGGCCGGGCAGGGTACGGTGTTCGGCGTCGGGCAGGATGCGGACGAGCGCTCGTGCGGCGTCGTGGAATCCGGCCGGGCTCTTGCCGCCGGTCAGTACCAGGGACGGCGCTTTCGCAGCAGACCATCGGTCGGCCTCCAGCGGCTTGCCCTGCTGGGTCTCGCCCATCACCGCGGCGTCGTAGGGCAGCGTGTGCGCCAGCGCCTTGAGGTTCGACCACACACCCGGCATCAGCCGCATCATGGTCACCATGAACGCGGGCATGCCCTGTGCCTTGGTCATGAAGTACCTGACCGCGTCGCCGCGCCGGTCGGCGGCCAGCAGCGCGTCGAGATGCCGGGCGTAGTCCTTGGGCGGGCCGAAGCCGTCGTCGCCGATCACGAACGGCGGCTCGTAGAGCGCCAGTTTCTCGATGTCGAGCCCGGCCGCCGCGGCACGCAACGCCAGCACCGCCCCCGACGAACTCCCGAACACCGACGCCGAACCCCCGGCATGGTCGATCAACGCCGCGATGTCCTCGACCTCGCGTTCGGCCGCGTACCCGGCGGCGTCGCCGCTGGCGCCCCGGCCCCGCCGGTCGTAGTTGATCACGGTGAAGTGCTGGGCGAGCAGACCGGCGAGCTTACCGGCGTCGGAGCGGTCAGCCAGCGCCGAGGACACGAGGATGACCGCAGGCCCGGCACCGAGCCGCTCGAACGCGATCTCGGTTCCGTCCCGGGAGATGACCGTCGTTTCGCCGGTGGTGGACATGATTATTTCCCCGTCTCAGGTGTCATGTGGTGTTAACGGCTGTATGACGGCGCCTGGGCGGAGAAGGAATCGGTCCGGTTTCGACTTATCGCGACCAGGGTGACGGGCACCGGTCCCGGGCTGCGCAGCACGCGCAGTGGCAGGCCGGCCAGACACAGCACCGCGCCGACGCCGAAGCGCTGCCAGGTGCCGTCGATAGTCTCGAGTTCGACCTCCCCGCCTTGCACCCAGACGATCGCGTCGTGCCAGGCAGCCGCGTCGTAGTCACGGACCTCACCGCAGGCCAGGACCACCTCGCGCCGCCGGAATCGCACGTTCACGACAGGACCAGGGGCAGGTCGAACGCGGCAAAGTGGCGTGGTGCGAACGATGTGATCGCGGTGATCCGGCCGCCATCGATCCGCAGCACATCCAGCACCTGGCCGCGGAACCGCCCGGTCAGGTCCTTGGTCTCGGGTGCGGTGGGGTATTCGACATAGTGCGCCACCGCGGGTTGGAGATTCGCGCCGGTGACCACGCTGCGCCAGCGCCCGTGATGCCACTCCGAGCCGGAGTCGAAGACCTGTCCGGTAAGGGCCAGCAGCGCATCCCGCCCGACCAGCCACGCCGGGTGTGGCGGCATCGTCATCTGCACGTCCTCGGCGAGCAATCCGGTGAGCGCACCCAGATCGGCTCGCTGATGCGCCTGGACGTAACGTCGCAACAGCGCGCGCTCGTCCGCGCTCGGCTCGGCCGAAGGTGCCCAGTCCTCGCGCCGCTGGGGTAGGTGCTGTTTCAGCGTCGCCCGCGCCCGCTGCAACGCGCTCTTCACCGACGCCACGCTGGTGTCCAGCAGCGCGGCCGTCTCGGTGGCGGGCCAGCCCAGCACATCCCTGGTGATCAACACGGCTCGTTGCCGGGCAGGGAGTCGCTGGATCGCCACCAAGAAGGCGAGCTCGATCGTCTCCCGCGCGACCGCCACCGACTCCGGCTCCTCGGCACCGTCGACGGTCGGCTCCAGCAGCCGATCCGGGACCGGCTGCAACCACGACACCTCGGTGGGTGGCTGCACCGGCGTGCCCGACTCGACCAGCGGCGGAACCTGGTACGGCGCGGCCCGCCGGTTGTTCCGGTCGATCAGGTCCAGGCACGCGTTCGTCGCGATCTTGTACAGCCAGGCCCGGAACGTCGACCGTCCCTCATAGGTTTCCCGGCGGCGCCATGCCCGCAGGAACGTCTCCTGAACGATGTCCTCCGCGTCGTCATAGGAGCCCAGCATCCGGTAGCAGTGCACCCGCAACTCCCACCGCAAAGGCTCGACAAGCGCTCCGAACGCCCCCTCGTCACCGGCCAGCGCGGCGCCCACCACGGCCGCGTCCTCCGCCTGACCGCCACCGCCTTGCTCCTCGACCACGACTACCGCCCCCTACGCCAACACGTGTTGATGACGATAAGACGGCCACCACCACCAGAAGGAATCGGATCGCCTGTGCCCCTCGGAAGAGACCTTGGTGTTTGATCTTGCCTTCTGGCCGCTCCACGAGATTGCCGCCTTCACCACAACTGACCGGCGACTCTCACCCTCAAGTAACCAGGCAACTGCCTCCGGGACATGCTCGGAAACGGCCTGAGGTTCAGCACCGCCCTTCTCGATCAGGTGGTGGAACGGCGTAATCGTCGTACCCCTCGGAGTAGGGGGATCGGGCGGCCAGCGGGCAGATCAGTCGCGATAGATCGCTGTCAGCCGGGACCGCGACGCCACCCCACAGGCGTACGGTGCCGTCACCACCGGCGCTGGCCAGGGTCCCTCCGTCAAGGCTGAAGGTCACGCCGCTGACGAACGGCAATCCATTGGAGGAGGCGGTGTGCCCGGTGAGGGGGTCGCCCAGTTGCCGGTGGGTGGTGGTGTCCCACAGACGGATGGTGCCATCGGCTCCCCCGGTCGCGAGACTGCGTCCATCGGGGCTGAAGGCCACGCCGTTGATGGAGTTGACGGCCGCTTGGTTGCGGGTGTCCTGGTGCCCGGCGAAGGGATTGCCGCGCTCCTGTCCGGTGGAGAGATCCCACAGGCGCACCACGCTCTCGTCGGTGTCGGCGGTGGCGAGGGTACGCGCGTCGGCGCTCAGGGCAAGGGCGCTCACCGAGCCCTCGCGACGTGGCGGGAGAACGGTGTCGCCACTGTGGCCGGTGATGTTCCACCGGCGGACGCTTCCGTCGACTCCCGCGCTGGCGAGACCGCGCCCGTCTCGGGTGAACGCCACCTCAAGAACGCGGCCGCCGTGCCCGGTCAGCGGGGCGCCGAGCGGGCGATGGGTGGCGACGTCCCACAGGCGTACGGTGCCGTCGTCTCCGGCACTGGCCAAGGTGTGCCCGTCCGGGCTGAAGGCGACGGTCTGGACTCCTTCCCGGTGTCCGGCGAGGGTCGCGACTTCGCGGTGCGTCGCGATGTTCCACAGCCGTACGGTGCCGTCGGCTCCGGCACTGGCCAAGGTGCGCCCGTCCGGGCTGAATGCCAGCCGGAGAACATGCTCTTTGTGGCCGGTGAGGGGTTCGCCGCGACGTTGGTGGGCGGCCACGTCCCAGATGTGCACGATGCCATCGCTTCCTGCGCTGGCCAGGGTACGGCCGTCAGGGCTGAAGGCGACGGTCCAGGCGAACTCGGCGGCGGCGTCGAGGGGGCCACCGAGTTGGCGGTGCGCGGTGACATCCCAGAGACGGACGGTTCCCTCGAATCCGGCACTGGCGAGAGTGCGTCCGTCCGGGCTGTAGGCCAGCCCGATGACGGCGTTCTTGTGCCCGGTGAGCGGGGCGCCGAGCTGGCGGTGAGTGGCGACGTCCCACAGGCGTACGGTGCCATCGTTTCCCGCCGTGGCCACAGTGCGTCCGTCGGGGCTGAAGAGCACCCCGTTGACGGGGTTGAATGCGGAATCGATGGCGTCCGTGTGGCCGATGAGCGGGGCGCCGAGCGGACGACGGGTGGCGACGTCCCACAGCCGTACGGCCTTGTCGGCGGCCGTGGTGGCCAATGTCTTCCCGTCCGGGCTGAAGGCGACGCCGCGGATGTCGTCCGGGTGGCCGGTGAGCGGGGTTCCGAGCGGGCGATGGGTGGCGATGTCCCACAGCCGTAGGGTCTTGTCGTCTCCGGCAGTGGCGAGGGTGTGCCCGTCCGGGCTGTAGGCGACCGCGTAGACGGGGCCCTGGTGTCCGATGAGGGGGGCGCCGAGCTGCCGATGGGCGGATATATCCCACAAACGTATGGTTTTATCGTTTCCTGCGCTCGCGAGCGTGTGCCCATCCGGGCTGAAGGCCACCGCCCAGACGAATTCGCTGTGGCCGGTAAGGGGAGCACCGATGGGGCGATGAGTGGTGACGTTCCACAACCGTACGGTGCCGTCCAGTCCGGCGCTGGCCAATGTCTTCCCGTCCGGGCTGAAGGCGACGGAGGGGACGACATCCTGATGGCCGGTGAGCGGGGTTCCGAGCGGACGACGGGTGGCGACGTCCCACAGCCGTATGGTGCCATCGGTTTCCGAGACGGCCAGAGTCTTTCCGTCCGGGCTGTAGGCCACGGCCCACGCGGAGCCCTCGCCTACCGCGATGACGCCTCGGCCGGCGCCGGCGAGGATGTCGAGCACGCTGTAGCGCGCCTCGGGCGTACGGGCGATGCGCCAGGCGTTGGCGGCCAGCGCGGCGGACCGTACCGGATCGGCGGCCGCGATGTACTCGCTCTGTAGCGCCCGCTCGCGTGACGTGGCCTCCTGGCTCCGCGTCTCGGCGAGACGCTGCTGGGTCCTGGCGTCGTTCGCGGCGAGGACGGCCGCCCCGGCGCCTCCCAGCGAGGCGATCAGCAGGGCGATGAGGATCACCAAAGTGACCCGGCGGCGCCGTCTGGCCCGTTTCGCGGCCGCGTCACTGCTGGTCAGGAAGTCGGCGACGACCTCGTTCAGAAAGGGGTGGCGGGTCGGGCCGGAGCGCCAGCGCTCGCGGGTCCGGTCGATGGCCTCCAGGCGGGCGCCGGTGTAGAGATAGCCGGGCTCGCGTCGCTGGCGGTCCCAGCGCGCGGCGTCCTCGGAGAGTTGCTGGCCCACGAGCAGGTCGGCGCGGTCGGCGTCGATCCAGGATCGCAGTTGCGGCCAGGCACGGATGAGGGCTTCGTGGACGATGTGGGCCCGATCCTGATCCACGGTGATCAGCCGGGCTCGGGTGAAGGCGTCGAGGATGACCCGGGCTTGATCATGTTCCGGACTGCCGGCCGCAGGGAGCAGTTCCAGCAGGGGGACCGTTCGGCGGGTGTCGTCGGTGGCCTCGCCAAGCCGGACGAGGCGCAGGAACATGCGGCGCGCGGCGTCCCGGGCCGAGGAATCGGGAGGCTCCGGCCCGCTTGGCAGCCGCTTCGCGCTGTGGGACGGCGCGGTGCCGGACGACTGCGGTGACCGGGGCACGGTGGTGAGAAGGTCTGGTGAGCGGAGGGAGTTCAGGGTCTCGTCGGCGGTGCGGGCCAGCGCCTGGGTGATTCCACCGGTCGCGCGGTAGGCCGCCAGGGTGAGGACGCCGTCCTCGCGGCGTTGCCAGGTGGCCAGCAGCGCATGGGACAGCAGCGGCAGAGGGGTGCTGTCGGTGCTGTCGCCGAGGTCGTCCAGCAGTTGTTCCACCAGGCCCTCATCGAGGGTGAGGCCGGCCAGCCGGGCCGGTTCCTCGATCACATCGCGCAACTGGTCGCGGGTCAGCGGCGGAACGACGGCCGCGTGCTCCAGCGCGTCCACGAGTCCGGGGTAGGCGGTGCAATGGCCGAAGAAGTCGGCGCGCACGCCGATCACCACGGGCACCCTGCGGGAGATCGCGACGAGTGCCCTGATGAACGATGCGCGGCGAGACTCGTCCTCGCAGAGGGTGAAAACCTCTTCGAACTGGTCAATGAGGAGAACGGTGTCCTCAGGAAGGGCGTCCCCCAGGCGATCGGGGTCGGACGGGGCTATGAGCCGTTGGTGTCCTCCACCCGTGTCCCCCAGGCGATCGTGGTCAGGTGGCGTCGCGAGCCGCTGCTCTCGTCCAGCTGTCGTGTCGCCCGTGCGATCTGGGCCGGGCCGGTTGCCTCCGGTCAGGTCGGTCACGCTTTGGAGAAGACCGCTGAAGGGATCGGCGCCAGGGGTGAGCAGCAGGCAACGTTCGGGGCCCAGCGCCGCGATCAGCCCGGCCTGCAGGACGGAGGACTTGCCTGAACCGGAGGGACCGGTGACGACGAGCGGTGCGCCTCGCTCGGAGATCACCCGATCGGCAAGGGTACGAGTGAGTGCTTCGCGGCCGAAGAAGAAGGCCGTGTCCTCGGCGCGGTAGGCGCGCAGACCTCGGTAAGGGCTGTGCTGCCCGTCATCGGGCAGTGCCGCCGGGAAGCGGTGACCGGCCGGGGTACGGTACGCGGCGTTGACCACGATCGGGCGGCCACCGTGGTCGGCGGCCTGGCGGCGGGGAACGGGCAGGCCGCGTTCGCGCAGGCCACGGGTGAGACAGCGGTGCACGTCGTCAAGGCCGAGCAGGTACGGTCCGGTCGGGTCGCCTTCGGTGAGCAGGCGGATGAGCGCGCCGGTGAAAGCGGTGTGGCGATCCCCGGGCAGCGCCCAGGCCGCCTCGTCGCGGCTGGTGGAGGTCAGCAGATAGGTGTCCGGCCAGCCGGTGGCGCGTCCGGCCCAGCAGCAGTCCAGGATCACCACGCTCAGCCGGGCCCTGCTCCCTGACAGCAGGTCGGCGACTTCCGCGTACGGCAGCGCCTGGTTCCTGACCGGGCCGCGGGTGAGGTCCACCGTGGCCTGGGTGGCGAGATACAGGTGGTTGTCGGGACCGATGAGACCGTGCCCGACATACACGAAGACCAGCACGTCGGCGGCCTGCTGGGACAGGGCGTCGATCGCCGTCGCCAGCCGGGCGGGATCGTCCGGGTTCACCAGGAGCGTCAGCTGCTCGGGAGCCAGATCGGTGTGCTCGACCAGGGCGGTGGCCAGGTCGGTCGCGGCGGAGACCGCCTGGGGCACGTCGCCGATCCTCGCCTCCGCGACGTGCCGGCCAGAGCCGACGATCAGCACGCGAACGCCGGATCCGGACAGCAGGAGCTTCGGCGCGGCCTCAGCCACCGCCCGTCTCCTCCTCGGATGGGGAGGGATCCGCCTCCTCCTCGGATTCGGGTTCAGGTTCGGACGGGGAAGGGTCCGCCTCTCCCTCGGCCGGGGAGGGGTCCGCCGCGGACCCTGCCGATCCGGATGCCGGCAATAGCGGGGGGTGGGTGTTGAGGGCGGCTTCGAGCTGGGTCCTCAGCTCCTGCACCTGCGCGGCGTTCATGGTCTTCACCCGGTTGGCGGTGACCTCCATCTCGGTGTCGGTGGCGCTCCTCCGAATCCTGATCTTGACGTCACTGGTCCGGTAGCGCAGCCAGGCGATGAGAACGCCGGCGAGCGTGGCCACCACCTCAGGCGCGTCGGCCACGATCTGGACGGCCTCCGCGACGGGCCCGAGCATGCCTTCTGCCGGTGGGCTTTCGACGAGGTCGACCCAGCGGCGCAGCTCGGGATCCTCCCGCAGCCAGGCGTACACGTCCCGCACCTCGCTCGGCACGTCCACCAACACGAGCGCGACATCCTGCACGCCGTCTTCCACGCCGCACCTCTCCCGTTCGTGGTCCAGAGCGGGTGGGGTGACCACCGGTAATGGCGATCGTCTTTCCCCCTCGGCACGAGACCCGGGTTCTCGCCGGTGCGAGACCCACTCCGGATATCGCTTCCAACCTCCGCTTCGCTACCTGTCACAGCTGACGAAACCCGCGAAGTGCGGAGCGGCGCCGTTCTACCGGACGGCCGGCGCCTGCCGATGCCGTCTCCACTCGGCCCGGGTGAGTTCATACTCGACTTCGCCATGCTCGGAGCCCTCGATCGCCTCCGGCCAGTCCCCGGTGAAGCTCCGGACGAATGACAGACCGGCTTTTTCCATCACGCGGCGGGATCGCGTGTTGACGGCCATGGTGTTCGCGGTCACCCGCTCCACCCCGAGATCCGTGAATCCCTTGCGGATCAGGGCTCGCGATCCCTCCGTGGCATGGCCGGCGCCCCAGGCGGCCTTGTTCAGCCGGTAGCCGAGTTCGACCACCACGGGACTGTGGTCGGCCAGGGGCCGGAATTCGAACCAGCCCAGAAAGATCCCGGTGGCCTTCTCCTCCGCGGCCCAGTAGCCGCGGGTGCCGAAGCACGGGTGGTCATGGAGGAGCCGCGGCAGGGTCCGTGCCTGGATCACCTCGCGGCTCGTCGGCCGGCCGCCGTTGATGAAGCGCATGACGTCGGGGTCATTGTCCAGTGCGAGCAGGTGGTCGGCGTCGGCCTCGGTGAACGCGCGGAGCACGAGCCGGTCGGTCTCCAGGAAGACATGCATGCCGTAATCCTCACCACCGGCAACCGGGTCCGCCACCGGATATCGGGTCGGGGAGAGGGCGGTTCGTCCGAGGGCGGAGGAGGCGTCGGTTCCCGCCCGACCATTCCCAGGAGACCGCAGGGCTGCCCCGCGGTCTCCTGGGAATGGTCGGGCGGGAGGAGTATTTCCGTTCCGTGAGATCGCTGCCCGAGCGGTGATGCTCGGCGCGCGTGGGTCAGGTCAGGAGCGCGCGGGCCTCGGCCGGCAGGTCGCACTGCTCGCGCCGGTCACCGCCCGCGAAGCACAGGACCGTGTGACGCGCCCCGGCGTCACGGTAGGCGGCCAGCCGCTCGGCCTGCGCCGCGCGGCGGGCTGAGCTCTCACCGCCGCATCCTCAGGAGGTACGCAGGCTGCCGACGTCGTACAGCAGCACGTCGTTACCTGCGGCCACCGCCAGGACGGACCCGTTGGCGCTGAAGGTCACGGTGTGGACCTGGCCGGTCTCCAGGGGTTGCCGGAGCCGCCGCCGGGTGGCGACGTCCCACAGCAGGACGCCGTCCTTGTCGGTCCCGGCGGCGAGAACGGTCCCGTCGGGGCTGCACGCCATGCTGTTGATCGTCGAACCGGCCCCCTTGAACGTCGTTCCCTTCGGTTTGCGGGATGTCACGTCCCAGACCCGCACCACCTTGTCGTACCCCGCGCTCGCCAGGGTCTCGCCGTCGAGGAACACGACGGCGTTGACATCGTCCTTGTGCCCGGTCAACGGTCTGCCGACCGCTCTGGATCCGGAGGTGCGCCACAGCCGTACGGTGTCGTCCCACCCGGCGGTGGCCAGCAGGCGCCCGTCGGGGCTGAACGCCGCATTCCTGACCAGTTCGGTGTGACGTATGGAGGCGCCCGACTGCTTGCGGTCGGAGGTCCGCCAGAGCCGGACCCACTCGTACCCGCTGCCGGTGACGAACTGTTCGCCGTCCGGGCTGAACTCCACGAAGACGGAGCCGATCACGGACTTCGACACGCGACGCCTGGACTCGACGTCCCACACGTGCGTCTCGGTGTCGGTCACCCCGCCGACACTGATCAGGGTCCGGCCGTCCGGGCTCAGCGCCACGCCCTCGACGTAGAACCTGCGGTCGTCGAGTTTCGCGATCATCTTCCCGGTGGGGACCTCCCACAGGCGGACCTTGCCGTCCCAGCACCCGGCGGCCACCAGGCGGCCGTCGGCGGAGACCGCGAGGCCCTGCACCGTGTTGCCGTTCTCGAGCACCAGCGGCCCGTCCGGGCCGGGCGGGATCAGCCCGGACGGGCTCGGGGAGGCCGCCGGCCCGCCCGTGGGCGAGGTCGCCGGGGTGGCCGAGGACGACGGCGGGACGATCGCGGCCTTCGGGCTCGCCCCGGGCGAAGACGTGGCCGAACCGGCCGCCTCCCTCAGGTAGCGGGGAACCAGCACCGCGGCCCCCGCCGCCGCGCAGGTGGCCAGCGCGGCTCCTCCGCCGATCAGGAAGCTCCGGCGGGGTAGCCCCCAGGAGGGTGACGCCGCCGGCCCGCCGGAGGGGCCGGTGGGGAGTGTCATCCGGGGCGGGCCGTCGGCCGGCGGTGTCGGGGGAGGGGCGGTGGGAAGCGGTGCCGTGCCGGATCGCTCCCGGGTGAGCGGCAGGTCCGGAGAGGATGCCGGGTCCGGCGGAGACGGCTGCGCCATCCGCCCCATGGCCGTCGTCAGCAGGTCACCGGTGGGGACCGCCGCCCCGTTACCGGTGATGAGACCAAGCAGGACCTCCTCGGCCGTGGGGCGGTGCTCGGCTGCCTTGGCCAGGCACCGGCCGGAGATCTGCCGCAGGCCGTCCGGCAGGCCGGTGAGGTCGCACTCCTGGTGGAGGATCCGGTACACCAGGGCCGCGAGGGCGACATCATGGCCGAACGGGGTCCTGCCCGTCCCGGCGAACAGGATGGTGCCGGCCCAGCTGAACATGTCGGAGGGCGGGCCCACCGAATCCCCGGAGAGCTGCTCGGGCGACATGTACGGCGGGGTGCCGATCAGGCTGACGGACGTGGTGGCCAGGTCCGTGCTGCGCGCGATGCCGAAGTCGACCACCCGTGGCCCGTCCGGGCCGAGCAGCACGTTGGCGGGTTTGAAATCGCGGTGGACGATCCCCGCGTGGTGGATCGCCGCCAGCGCGGTGGCCGTACCGATCGCGAGCCGTGCCAGGTCACGCGGGTCGAGCGGCCCACGTGAGCCGACCCGCTGCTCCAGCGACTCCCCTTCGATGAACTCGCTCACCACGTACGGCTGATCGTCGGCCGTACCGACGTCCAGGATGCGTGCCGTGCAGAAGTGGGGCACCTGGCGGGCCGCCTCCACCTCGCGGAGGAACCGCTTGTGGGTCTTCGGGTCACCGGCGACGTGGCCGTGCAGGACCTTGACGGCGACCCGCGTCCCCGAAGGGGACTCCCCGAGGTACACGGATCCCTGGCCGCCCTTCCCCAGGCATCCGAGCAGCCGGTACTTCCCCAGCCGGGTCGGTTCGCCCGGACGCAACGGGCGTGGTTCCGACACGTGTGCCTCCCGGCGTCTCGCGACCTTGAGGTCGACGCGGCACGGCGGGGCGGATGGCGGCCGTGTCCGCGGGGCTGCCCGACTCGATCATGCCCCAGGATAGGCGCTTTCGGCGTGGGTTCCGTCCCGCTGTCTCCCCGGCCCGGGATCACGGCCGGCGGTCAGGGCGCCGGAACCCGTCCCGCCGATCAGCGCGTCGATCCCGCGGTCGCCTGCGGTCGCGGTACGGAGTGTCGTCCCCGGAGCCGCCGTAGAGGCGGTCGGCGCCGTCGCCGCCGTGCACGACATCGTTGCCCTCGCCGCCGCAGACGACGTCGTCACCGCCGAGGGCGTGGATGGGGGAGCGCCGACCGTGCCGGTCCACTGGTCGTCGATGCGTAGCCGGTCGGCGTTGTTCACCACGAAGATGCCGTTGTGCGGGTAGATCGTGTTGTCGGCGACCAGCCACACGCACTGCCAGGTGTTGGGCGCCCAGATGCCCGCGGGGCGGGGGCGCGTCGTCGGGCTCCCCGCACCGCGGCACGGTCACGCCGTCCCGGGGGCGTTCCGCGGGTCTCCGCCGCGGCAGGCGGAAAGATCCGTGGAACACACCCGGGGGCCGGTCAGGGGCGGTGCCTGGTGGCCCAGCGATACTGCTGGAAGACCTCCTTGCCGGTCACGGACCGGTCGAGGAACATCAGGCTGTCGAGCCGGCAGTCGCACGGGTTCTGCTCCCGGGTGTTCTGCGGGAAACTACCGCCGATCTTGATGCCCCTGGGGTCCGTCTCCGAGGTGAGGTCCGGCTCCGGCGGCCCCGAGACGCCCCACGGATCGTCCGAGAGCGTGTAGAACCCGTCGAGCGGCCGCCCGTTCTTGTACAGCGCCATGGTGCCCTCGTCGAAGTCGAACGTCGCGGCGAGGAACACCCACTCGTCGAGCGGTAGCACGCTCTGCCAGGCCTCGCTCGCGGCGAACGTCTGGGACCTGCCGCCGTCCACGCGCCTGCCGAGCGCGACCACCCGCAGCTCTCCCGACACGTTGATCACTTCGAGCAGGGCTCGGACGTCGTGCCCCTGGGAGGTGCCGGTGAGGACGCCCGCCAGCCCGACCGCGTTGTACCGGTCGTCCGGGGCCGGCGTGTTGGAGTTGAGGCCCGGGTTCGAGCCGGTCATCTTGAACCACCCCATGATCGTGGTCCCCTTCGCGCCGTTGAAGGCGTTCAGGGTGGGCACCCCGGTCTCCGAGTAGACGCCGGCCTTCCAGTCGTCGTTGCCGACGAGGGCAGGGTTGACCTGCCGCGTCTGCAACGACGACCGGCTCCCCCGATGGGCGCCGTCCGGCACGCGCATCGAGGCGCCGCCGTTGACGAGGTCGATGTCCGTTCCCGAACGGCCCTGGTCCCGCTCCCGCGCGGCGTTCCCGGGAGTGGGGTGCTCGAAGTCGTAGTAGGCGACCAGGTTCCGCTTCAGGCCGGGGAACACGTCCGGCCGGGACTGCTGCGAAGCCGCCGTGCCGGCGGGGGCGGTCTGCGCGCCGGCCCGGGCCTGGGCGGCCGGGACCGTCGTGAGCGACCCGCACAGCACCGCGGCTGCGAGGGCTGTCGAGAGCACACGTGGCCGGCGGTGTTCCCGCGCCGCGGCGTCATGGCTGATGTACGGGTGGCGTTTTCTCAATGTCTTCTCCCTGGTGCGGCGCCGGATCCTGCGGCCGCCGCCGAGGCGGGGAACCCGCCCCGCCGGCGGCCGTGGTCACGCGCGTACGATCAGTCGTCCACCCGGGTGCCGGTGACCTTGAGGCCGCGGAGCCGGCCGATGTTGTCGAACGACCCGAAGCCCACCCTGCCGGAGGTGAACGTGGTGTCGACGGCGGTCATCAGCGGAGACTTCGCGCCGTCGACGTACACGGCGATCTCCCCCGAGTCGGCGCAGTGCTTCACCCGGATCCGGTGCCACTGCGTGTCGGTGACGGCGGGCCTGGCGCCTCTGGAGCGCACCTCGTCCCACTGATCCTCGATCCGCACCCGGTCGGCGTTGTTCACGGCGAAGATCCCGTTGTGCGGGTAGATCGTGTTATCCGTCGACAGGTGGGCGTAGTAGAACTGGGTGTCGCTCTGGTAGCCGAACACGACGATCACATCGCGATTGGTGATCTCGACAGGGGTGTCCAGCCTGACCTCGCCGTCGAACCGGACCGAGCCGAACTTCGGCCCCGCTGAGAGCACCGCGTACTCGAAGGGACGGCGAGGGCCGGGGCGAGACTGGCCGGCCTCGGCCAGGACGATCTCCTTCCCGGGGAACCGCCACTTCGCCGGGGTGACGGGGGCCCAGTCCGCAGCCCGGGTCACGTTGGTCACCCGGGTGCGGCCGGTGTCGCAGCCGGCGAACCACCGCGTGCCGGTGACCTTCCAGATCTTGCCGTTGGCCTTGGACAGGATGTAGAGCTCGCCGGCGGCGTCGCGGCCGAACCGGAAGTCGATCCGGGCGTCGCCCGCCAGGTCCCGCATCGAGACCCGCTTGCCCGTCCGGTCGTAGACCATGAGCTCGTGGATCGGGGCTCGCTCGGCGCCGATGCGCATCTCACGCTCGTCGGTGTAGAAGATGCGGCCGGTGACGATGTCCCCGAAGAGATACTTGCCACGCAGTTCGGGCACCTTGTGGCCGCGGTAGACGAAGCCGCCCGAGATCCCGCGCCCGACGTCGGCGGTGCAGTTCCAGCCCGGCGGCGGGTTGTGGTCGTAGGCGGCCACCGGGTAGGTGTAGCCGTGCTTCTCGTCGTCGGCGGGCAGCGGGCGGAGGCGCTCGCAGGGGTTCGAGGTGGCCTTGTCGAACACGAACGACCCCTCGCGCTCGCTCCATCCGAAGTTGGCGCCCGCGCGGACCTCGTAGACCGACTCCACGCTCTTCTCGCCGATGTGCCCGAGGAACATGCGGTGCCGTCCCGCCGGGTCCCAGCTGAAGCGGTGCGGGTCGCGCATCCCGTAGGCATAGATCTCGCCGAGCGCGCCCGGCCTGCCGACGAACGGGTTGTCGGCAGGGATCCCGTATTTGCCGTTGGCGCTGTTCCCGGCCCGCGGGTCGATCCGGAAGATCTTCCCGTGTGGCAGTGCCAGGTTCTGGGGCTCGTCGTTGCGGACGCCCGTGCCACCGTCGCCCACCGCGACGTAGAGCAGCCCGTAGTCCCTGTTGCCCCGCTTGGCGGTCGGATTGAAGTCGATCTGCTGGATGCCGTGGATCTGGCCCGCGAACCCGAGCCGGAGGATCTCCCGGCGGCTCCCCTGGAAGGTGCCCGCCGACGGGTCGTCCGCCGTCCACTCGGTCACGATGCCGTGGTACAGGGTGCCCGGCTGGGGCGTCAGGTCCGGGGTCTTCGCGGTGGCCGAGGCCAGCTCGGTGTGGACCGTGTAGAACGTGCCGTTCTTCCGGAACTCGGGGTGGAAGGTCGCGAAGCCGAATCCCTGGCCGAGGCCGCGGCCGGAGAAGAACTCGGGGGCGAATGTGGCGCCGACGTCGAGGTAGACGTGTGGCGCGCCGTTTTCCAGCAGGTACATCTTGCCATTTAGGTCAGGCACAAACTTGCGTCCGGACCCATCCGGAATTTCACCGACGTGGTTGATCCGGGCCCAGCGGACCATCCGTGGATCGGTCGGCGCCGGGGTCGGCTCCGACTTGGGGAACGAGGCGAACTCTTCGACGGTCAGCCCCAGCCCGGATGTGATCGGCTCCTCCGGGATCGGATCGGTGATCGGTTCATCGAGTCGCGCGGCCGCCGGTCGTGTGGACGAAGCGGCTGCTTGTGGCACTTGGGGAAGGCCTACGAGGACGGCGACGATTGTCAGCAGGAACCATTTGGACTTCCGCATCCCGCCTACCTAACAGTCGAGGGGGGGCGCTTGGAAAGCGCTTCCCTGAAAGTAGGAGACGATTACGGTTGCGTCAATGACATGTTTCTTCGAGGCTGAAATCGCCCTCGCGGCCGGGCCGGTACGCCGGTGCGGGTTCAGCGGGTGAGGCGGGCCGCCCCGGATCTGGCGGGGGCCGGGCCAGTGGAGGCGCGGACGACCAGCTCGTGGCCGGTGCGCCGGCGCCGGGGGCGGGCGGCGGGAGGCTTGAGGACGAGTTCGAGCGCCTGCCGGCCCATGCCGATCATCGGCAGACGGACTGTGGTCAGGCCCGGGTAGACGTCGGCGGCCACCGGGATGTCGTCGAAGCCCGCGACCGAGACCTCGCCGGGGATCAGGCGGCCGTCGTGCAGCAGCCAGGACAGCGCGCCGACGGCCATCGGGTCGTTGAGCGCGATGACCGCGGTCAGCTCCGGGTGCCCGCGCATCAGCTGCGCGGTCGAAGACGCGCCGCCCTCGCGGGTGAAGTCGCCGTGTACGACGGGGATCGCCTCCCAGCTCAGGCCGTGCGTTTCGGCGGCGCTCCGCAGGCCGGCGAGCCGGTCCTCCACGGTGGTGAGGTTGGCCGGGCCACCGACCACGCCGATGTCGCGGTGGCCGAGGTCCAGCAGGTGGCGCATGACGGTCTCCGCGCCGTTGCGGTTGTCCGGCAGCACCGCGTCGACCGGCAGGTGGTGGCGGCCTATCACCGCCACGCGGCCTCCCGCCGAGCTGAAGGACGCGAGCTCGGCGGCGGTACCGACCTCGGTGCTCGCCTCGACGTATCCCGATCCGGCCAGGACGATCGAGGTGACCCGGTGGGCCCGCAGCGTGCGGATGCGCGCCAGCTCGGCGCTCGGGTCGCGCTCGGTCTGGCTGATCATGGCCATGTAGCCGCGGCTCTCGGTCTCGCGCAGCACGCCCCGGGCGATCTCGGCGAAGTAGGGGTCGCCGACGTCGTGGACGATCAGCCCGATCATGGAGGCCTGCCCGCCGGCGAGGGCTCGGGCGTGGCTGTTGGGGACGTAGCCGACCTGGGCCGCCACGGCCTGGACGTGTGCCGCGAGCGCGGAGCTGACTCCGCTGCTCCCGGTCATCGCGCGGGAGGCCGTCGCCAGCGAGACCCCTGCGGCTCGTGCGACGTCCACCAGACGCGGAATGGCTGTGCGCTCTTCCATTCGCGAGATTACCCCCTTGTCACGTCGCTGTAATGCGTGCCATGGTAACCGAAAGCGCTTACGAAAGCGCTTACGAAGGCGAAACCGACCCACGCTCTGGAGGGTTCGACATGGTAAGGGCTCCCCTCGCCCTCAGAAGCCTTGCCTTGGTAGCGATGTGCACTCTAGGCCTTTCCGCCTGCGGCGGCATCGGCGATGAGCCGACCGCCGAGAGCGGTGGCACCGGTCCGGTCAAGGTCGGCATCTCCCTGCCGCTGACCGGCGATTTCTCCGAACCGGGCAAGGGTGTGCGGGAGGGGTACGAGGTCTGGGCCGACCAGGTCAACGCGGCAGGCGGCCTCCTCGGCCGGAAGGTCGAGCTGATCTTCCGGGACGACGCCTCCGACCCCAACCGTGTCGTCTCCGACTACGAGTCGCTCATCACCCAGGACAAGGTCAACCTGGTGTTCGGCCCGTTCTCGACCCGCCTGGTGATCCCCGCCGCAGAGGTCGCCGAGTCCTACAACATGCTGTTCGTCGAGCCCGCGGGCGCCGCCAAGGAGGTCTTCGAGCAGGGGTTCAAGAACCTGTTCTACGCCGCCCCGGCCATCGCCGGCGACCACTACAACTACCTGGCCGAATACATCCTGGCGCTCCCGGCGGACAAGCGGCCCAAGACCGCGGCGTACGCCTCCCTGGACGACCCGTTCGCCCAGGGCACCGCCTACGGCCTGCGCGACAAGCTCGCCGCGGCCGGCATCAAGACCGTGGCCGACGAGGTCTACCCGCCGGAGACCACCGACTTCGCCCCCATCGCCGCCCGGATCGCCAACGCCAAGCCGGACATCGTGGTCGGCGGCACCCAGTTCGAGGACTCCGTCGGCCTGGTCCGCGCCCTGCAGGAACTCGGCGCCCAGCCCAAGCTCGCGGCCTTCTCCACCGGCCCCACCCTGCAGGAGTTCCCCGAGGCGGTCGGCGGCGCGGTCGAGGGCATCCTGTCGCCCGTGGGCTGGTCGCTCACCTCCGGCTTCCCCGGCAACGACGCCTTCGTCAAGCGCTACAAGGAGATGTTCAAGGGCGAGGCCAACGAGGACGCGGCCAACGGCTACACCGTCGGCCAGATCGTGGAGGCCGCCGTCAAGGCGGTCGGCTGCGTCGACCCGACCGAGGAGTGCCAGACGAAGCTCGCGGACCACATCCGCGAGGGCACGTTCGACACCATCGTCGGCCCGCTCTCCTTCGACGACAAGGGCCGCCCCGAGGCCGCGCACATGATCCAGCAGTACGTGGACGGCAAGGTCCAGATCGTGCTGCCCGAGGGCTCCAAGGCGCAGACCACCAAGCTGGTCTTCCCCAAGAAGGACTGGTGACCTGATGCCGTCAGGCTCCCTCCTGCTGCAGGGACTCGTCCTGGGCGTGCTGACCGGCGGCCTGTACGCCCTGCTCTCCTCGGGCCTGTCACTGTACTTCGGCGTCATGCGCGTGGTGATGGTCGCCCACCCGGCGTTCCTCATCGTCGCCGCCTACCTCACTTACACGCTCAACGTCCGCCTCGGGCTCGACCCGCTGCTCACCATCCCGCTCACCGTCCCGCTGTTCTTCGCGGCGGGCGTGGCGATCCAGCGGCTGCTGATCTCCAGGCTCGCCTCCGACACGATGGCGATGATGTCGGTGCTGCTCACCTTCGGCATGGCTCTGATCATCGAGGGCGTGCTCGGCACCGTCTACACCGGCTCCTACCGGTCGATCAGCATGGACTACGCCACCAAGTCGCTGTCGCTCGGCGCGGTCCGCCTACCGTACGACCGCATCATCGCCTTCGGCGTCGCCGCGCTCACCCTCGGCCTGCTCTTCGTGGTGCTGCGGATGACCCGCTTCGGGCAGTCCCTGCGCGCGACCATCCAGCACCCGCAGGCCGCCCGGCTGGTGGGCATCAAGACCGACAGGGTCACCGGATACGGCTTCGGGGTGGGCCTGGCCACCGCGGCGGCCGGCGGCGCTGTGCTCGCCCTGATAACCCCGTTCTTCCCGGCCGCGCACTGGGCCTGGATCGGCAAGCTGATGGCGATCATCGTCGTCGGTGGCCTGGGCAGCGTGCAGGGGGCCGCCGCCGCCGCGCTCATGCTCGGCGTCATCGAGAGCCTGGTGCTGGTCACCGTCGACGCGACCTGGGCCACGATGATGTTCTACGTCTTCCTCTTCCTGACCCTCGTCGTGCGTCCCCAGGGATTCTTCGGAGGCCGCCTTGCGCAACGGTTCTAAGACGAAGGCCGGGCTCGTCGCGCTCGGGGCGCTCCTCGCCCTGGCCTACCCGTGGCTGGCGCCCAACACCTATCTCCTCTACGCGGGCGTGCTCACCGTGATGTACGCGGTGATGGCCACCTCGTGGAACCTGCTTGGCGGGTTCACCGGATACGTCTCCCTCGGCCACTCGGCGTTCTTCGGGCTCGGTGCGTACGGCACCGGCCTGCTGATCACCCGGGCCGAGTGGAACTGGATCCTCGCGCTGCTCGCCTCGGCCGTCGCGGTCGCGCTCTTCGCCGTGCTGGTCGGTATCGCCGCGGTCCGGGTGCGCGGGGCCTCCTTCGTGATCGTCTCCATCGCCCTGGTCTCCATGATGAACCTGCTGGTCCAGGGCTGGCGGTCGCTGACCGGCGGCTCCACCGGCCTGCGGGTGCCCACGCCGTTCCGCGAGCTCAACCGCGGCGAGGCGCACCTGGTGTTCTTCTACCTCTTCCTGGCCCTGCTCGCGCTGGCCCTGCTGACCTGGTGGTTCGTCGATCGCTCCCGGTTCGGCAGCGGCCTGCGGGCCATCCGCGAGGACGAGGACAAGGCCGAGTCGCTCGGCGTGCCGACGGTCGCGTTCAAGGTCGCCGCCTACGCGCTGTCGGCGCTGTTCGTGGCCCTGGCCGGCGGCCTGTACGCCGTCTGGTTCCGCAGCCTCGACCCGATCTTCGTCTTCTCCATCCTGATCGGCTCCTACATGGTGCTGATGAGCCTGCTCGGTGGGGTCCGCTATCTGTTCGGCCCGCTGCTCGGCGCGCTCATCGTGGCCCCGGCCGGGGAGTACTTCCTGGTCGCGCTCGGCGAGTCGCAGATCCATCTGACCGCGACCGGCCTGGTGCTGGTGCTCGTGGTCCTGTTCATGCCCGAGGGGATCATCCCGGCCGCCGCGAAGCTGCTGCGCCGGAGACGGCCCCCGGAGGCGTCGATCCGCGAGGAGACCGCCGCACAGCGGGCGGAGTTGCAGGAGGCGGCCCGATGAGCACGTCGCTGCGCACCGAGGGCCTGACCAAGGCGTTCGGCGGCGTGACCGCGGTGAACGGCGCGACGGTCGAGCTGGTGCACGGCAAGATCAACGGATTGATCGGGCCGAACGGTTCCGGCAAGACGACCTTCTTCAACCTGGTCACCGGGATGATCCGGCCCGACTCCGGGCGGACCCTCTACGGGGACAGGGAGATCACCCGCTACTCGCCGCACCGCATCGCGCACGCCGGGCTGGGCCGCACCTTCCAGCTCTGCCGGGTCTTCCCCCGGATGACCGTGCTGGAGAACATGCTGGTGGCGGTGCGCCGCACCCGGCTGCGCGAGCTGCTGGCCGGCAGCCACGACCGGGGAGAGGTCGAGCGGGCCCGCCACTGGCTGCGCCGGGTCGGTATCGACCACCTGGAGCACGCCGAGGCGCGCAACCTCTCCTACGGGCAGCAGAAGCTGCTGGAGCTCGCGGCCGTCTTCATGGGCGACCCCGAGCTGGTGCTGCTCGACGAGCCCGCCGGAGGGGTCAACCCGGCGCTGATCGAGCGGATCGTCACCCTCGTCCGCGAGCTCAACCGGGAGGGACGGACGTTCCTCGTCGTCGAGCACAACATGGACATGGTCATGGGGATGTGCGACCACGTGATCGTCTTCGACCGCGGCGCCCCCATCGCCGCGGGCCCGCCGGCGGTCGTGCAGAACGACCCCCGAGTGCTGGAGGCCTACCTCGGTGTCTGACGTGTCTGAAATGCCGGCTCCGCCGGGGACCGTTCTCGAACTGCGCGACGTCCAGGCCGGGTACGGCAGGGCGGCGCTGGTGCTGCGCGGGCTGTCGGTCACGGTCCACACGGGTGAGGTGGTCTGCCTGGTCGGGCCGAACGGCGCGGGCAAGTCGACGGTGCTCAAGGTGGCCAGCGGGCTACTCGTCCCGCGCTCGGGCTCGGTGCTGCTCGGCGGCCGGGACGTCACCGGCGCCTCGCCGCAGGACCTCCTGGGCAAGGGGATGGCCCACGTGCTCCAGGGGCACAGCGTGTTCCGCGAGATGACGGTCGAGGAGAACGTGCGCCTGGGCGGCTACACCGTCCGGGACAAGGCCTGGATCAAGCGGCGCATCGAGGCGGTCAAGGAGATCTTCCCGGTGGTCGGCGAGCGCTGGACGAGCATCGCCGGCCTGCTCTCCGGCGGCCAGCAGAAGCAGGTGGAGTTCGCCCGCGCGCTCATGCTGGAGCCCAAGGTGATCCTGCTGGACGAGCCGTCCATGGGCCTGGACCCCAAGACGACCTCGACCGTCTTCGAGCAGATCGACCTGATGCGCCAGACCGGGGTCGCGGTCCTGCTGGTCGAGCAGAACGCCCGCCGCGCCCTGGAGATGGCCGACATCGGCTGCGTGCTGGACCTGGGTCGGGTGCACATCTCGGGACCGGCCAGGGAACTGGTCGAGGACCCCCGCCTGGGAGCCCTCTACCTCGGCGGCAGCGCCGCCAGGAAGGCGCAGGTCCCGGACGGGCCGCCCGACCGCGCGGGCACGGCGCCCGCCGCGGCGGAGGGCGCGGCAGGGAGATCCGGCGGCGCGGGCTCCGGAGCCGGCGGTACAGGCGAGGCATCCGCCGGAGCGTCGGGCGCAACCGGGAGGCCGGAAGGCGCAACCGGGAGGCCGGAAGGGACGCCGGTCGAGGCCGACAGCACTCCGGCGTGACGTCGTCCTCCCGGCCGGCGTCCTCCCCGGGCCGGGCCGGCCGCCGCTGGACCGGGGCGGCCGGGGCGTGGCTCGGGCTGGGCGCCGCACCGGCGACGCTCACCATGGGGGCGGCGATGGCCGACCGCCACGGCGGGGCGGTGCCGATCGTCGCCGTCCTGCTCGGCGCTGCGCTCATGGCCGCGCTCCTGTACGGCCAGGGCATGCTGGGCCTGGGCTCGTCCCGCGCCGAGGGCGGCACGCTGACGGATGTCGCGCCCACCTACCTCTCCCCGGCCGCCCGCACCGCGGTGGGCGTCCTGCTCACCCTGGCCATGATCGGCTGGAACGGTTTCAACGTGGGGCTGGGCGGCGCCTCGCTCGGCACCGTGACCTCCCTGCCGGGACCGGTGGGCGCGGTGCTGCTGGCCGCCGCCGTCCTGGCCGCCTCCTACGCCTCCGGCCGGCTGGGCAACCGGATCGCGGTCGTCACCACGCTGGCGGCGCTCGCGCTGGTCGCCGTGTGCGTGGTCAGGCTGAGCCCGCCCGTGCTGCCGGTCACCGCCGACGTCCGCGGCATCCTGCCGGACGTGGCGGTCCTGGTCGGGTACGTCGCCGTCTTCGCGCTGCGGGCACCGGACTTCAGCCACGGCCTCGCCGGGCGGCGGGACCTGCTGGTGTGCGTGGCGCTGCTGGTGGTCCCCGCGTCGCTGGCGACCCTGGCCGGCGCCGGGGTGTGGCTGCGCACCGGATCGCCCGACGTGGTCGCGACGCTGGCGGGCACCGGTGACATCGCGGCGTTCGGCAACCTCTTCGTCACCGCGGCGGTCTTCGCCCCCAGCCTGACCACCACCTACTCCGGCGCTCTGGCGATCAGGTCGGTCAGGCCCGGCCTCTCCAGGACCGCGGCCATGCTGACCGTCGCCGTCCCCGGCACGCTGCTGGCCGTCCTCCGGTTCGACCTCTATCTCCTGCCCTGGCTCTCGGCGCTGGCCGCCGCCCTGCCCCCGCTCGTCGTCCCGATGGCCGCCGAGGCCTGGCACCGCCGCCGGGGCGGCACACCCCGCATGATCCCCGTCTGGACGTGGGGCCCGGCCGGTGTCACGGCCACCGCCCTGGCCCTCCTCGGCGTCCCCGCCGCCTCCGTCGCCGGCCTCGCCCTGGCTCTCGCCGCCACTGCGCTCAATACCTTCGGGCGCAGGCCCGCGGCGTTTTCCTGACACGGTGCGCGTTCCGGTCGGAACGCCCGTCAAAGATGCCGTACTCAGGCCTCGTTGAGGTCAGCCTCGGCGTAGGTGGAGGCCTGGGTTCAGCGGCGGGGGGCGCGGCGTGGTTTGGCGGGGGTGGTGTCGGGGGCCAGTTCGGTGACGAGCCGGCAGGTGTCGTGCACCGGGTCCAGGGTGTTGGCCTGGATGGCCAGCTTCCTCAGCAGCTCGCGGAAGACGGAGCGGTCCGCCGGGTCCAGCGGTGCCAGGACATGCTCCTCGGCGTGTTCGAGCCGGGTCTGGGTGTCGGCCCAGGTCGCCCTGCCCCGCTCGGTGGCGACGATGCGTTTGTTGCGCCGGTCGGCGGGGTCCGGCCGACGCTCGACCAGGCCGGCCTGCTCCAGGTCGTCGAGCAGGTAGGTCATGACCGTCTTGTCGACGCCGAGGCGCTGCGCCAGCGCTCCCTGGCCGCCGGGGAGCTCCTGGGCGGCCGCGGTGAGCACCTGGTAGCCCCTGGGCCCGCCGGGCAGGTGGCTGACCAGCGCGTTCGCCGTCCTGACGTAGGCGCGGAAGACCACCCCGAGGGTCCAGCCCAGGTCGCTGTCCAGGGCGTCCGAGGTCTCCATGCCGGGACGTTGGGTTGCGGGCATGTCGCCAGATTATCAGTACTAAAGGTGAAAAAGACCTTCTGTTTGACAATCTATCTGTTTTAAATACGATCTGTCGTGCCATGGTGCCGCACATCCGACATGACGTTCCAAGGAGAGACATGGCCGACTATGGGCACGAGCTGCTGTTCGGAACCTTCCTGACCCCGGTCGCCGAGCAGGCTCAGCGGGTCGTCGCGCTCGCCCAGCTCACCGAGCAGGTCGGCCTGGATCTGGTGACCGTGCAGGACCATCCGTACCAGGCGCGGTTCCTCGACACCTGGACGCTGCTGTCGGTCATCGCGGCGAGCACCTCGACGGTGCGGGTGTCGCCGAACGTGGCGAACCTGCCGCTGCGCCCGCCGGCGGTGCTGGCCCGCAGCGTCGCGACCCTGGACATCCTCAGCGGCGGCCGGGTCGAGCTCGGGCTCGGGGCGGGTGCCTTCTGGGACGCCATCGCCGCCGTCGGCGGCCCCCGGCTGAACGCGGCGCAGGGGGTCGACGCCCTCAAGGAGGGCATCGAGGTCATCCGGGCCGTCTGGGCGACCGGCGGCGGATCCGTACGGGTCGACGGTAGGTATCACCGCGTCTGGGGAGCCCACCCCGGCCCGGCGCCCGCCCACGACGTCGGCATCTGGCTGGGGGCCTACAAGAGGCGGATGCTCGACCTGACCGGGCGGCTCGCGGACGGCTGGCTGCCCAGCAGCGCCTACGCCGCCCTGGACGCGCTCCCGGCGATGAACGCCGCCATCGACGAGGCCGCGGTCGACGCGGGACGCTCACCCGGTGACGTCCGGCGCCTGTACAACATCTCCGGCGCCTTCACCGGCTCGGGACGCGACTTCCTCCAGGGACCGGCGCAGGTCTGGGCCGAGCAACTCGCCGAGCTCACCCTCACCCAGGGGATGAGCGCCTACATCCTGGCGAGCGACGACCCCGACGACATCCGGCGCTTCGCCGCCGAGGTCGTTCCCGGCGTCCGCGAACTCGTCGAGGCCGAGCGCGGCGGTTCGGGGCCGTCCGCCGCCGACCGGTCCGGGGCCGCCGACGCCGAGGTACGCGGTACGTCGGCGGCCGTCGTCCCGCCCGCCCAGGTCAGGGGCGCGGTTCCCGCCCTGGGAGTCACGCCCACCCCGGACGACGGCGTCCGGCTCGCCGACGTCCAGGTCTGGGACGAGAGCACCCGTCCGACAGGTCCTGATCCCGACCCGGATCGCACCTACACCGCCCGGCAGCGGGCGGCCGGACAGCACCTCGTCGACATCCACGACCACCTTCGCAAGGAGCTCACCGAGATTCGCGGGCTCGTCGACCAGGTCACCACCGGTGCCATGGATCCCGGTGCCGCACGCTCGCACATCAACACGATGACGATGCGCCAGAACAACTGGACGGTCGGCACGTACTGCGAGTCCTACTGCCGCGTCGTCACGACCCACCACACCCTGGAGGACCAGAGCCTCTTCCCGCACCTGCGCCGTTCGGACCCCAGGCTCACGCCCGTCGTCGACCGCCTCCAGCAGGAGCACCACGCCATCCACGAGGTCCTCGAAGGCGTCGACCGGGCGCTGGTCGCCTTCGTCGGCCGGCCGGACGGTCACAAGGAACTGCGGGCGGCCATGGACCTGCTCACCGACACGCTCCTGTCCCACCTGTCGTACGAGGAGAGGGAACTGGTCGAGCCGCTCGCCAGGCTCGGCCTGCACTGAACGCCACGCGCGGGTTCGGGGTAGGGCTCTCCCGGCGACCGGCGACCGGCGACCGGCGACCGGCGACCGGCGACCGGCGACCGGCGACCGGCGACCGGCGACCGGCGACCGGCGACCGGCGACCGGCGGTGAAGCGGGAAGCCTGACCCGTGAGAGGCGGGCCAGGGTGTCTCAGGACACCTCGGCGACCAGGCGCTTGCGGAAGACCCAGTACGACCACGCCTGGTAGCCGAGCACGAACGGCAGCGCGATCAGGCCGATCCAGGTGAGCATGCCCAGCGTGTACGGGCCGGAGGCGGCCTCGGCGACGGTGAGGCCGGGGAGCGGGGCGGGCCACAGGGCACCGAACAGGGCGCCGCCGCCCAGCGCGATGGACGAGGCGGTGGCGGCGAACGCCCAGCCGTCCCGGCCGCGCCAGGTCAGCGCGATTCCCGCGGCCAGGGCCGCCATCGAGGCGAGCGCGCCCGCCCAGAGCCACGGGGCCGCCGACCAGCCGGCGGCCACCGCGTCCGTGGCGGGGATGTTCGGCAGTGCCACCACCGCGGCGGGCAGCGCCACCGCGGCGGCGATCATCGCGGCACGCCGGGCACGGGAGCGCACCGGTCCCGAGGTCTTGAGCGCGACGAACACCGCACCGTGCAGCACGCACAGCGAGAGGGAGAGCACCCCGCCGACCAGCGCGGCCGCCGCGCTGTTCCGCAGCAGGTCGGCGAAGACGGCGCCCCACAGGAACGCGGGGAGCGCGCTGCCGACCAGCACGCTCAGGTCGCACCAGGCGCGGTCGGAGGCGTGCTGGACCTTGCCGCGCCACTCCAGGCCGATGCCGCGCACGATCAGTCCGACGAGGATCAGCGTGATCGGCAGGTAGAACTCGCTGAGCAGCCCGGCGTACCAGGCGGGGAAGGCGGCGAACATGGCGCCGACCGCGGTGATCAGCCAGACCTCGTTGCCGTCCCAGACCGGGCCGATCGTGCCCAGGACCTGCTTGCGCTCGGCCTCGTTCCTGGCCAGCGCCGGTGCCAGCATGCCCACGCCGAAGTCGAAACCCTCCAGCACGAAGTAGCCGATCCACAGGAACGCGATGAGTACGAACCAGAAGGTGGTGAGTTCCATGATGGTCGCCTTCAGTACATCAGGGTCGGCTGGAGCCGGACGTCCGCGGTCTGGTCGTCGCGCGAGGGCGGGGTGAGGGGCACGGCGGGCACGGCGGGTTCGGGGCCTGCCTTGACGTGGCGGATGATCAGTACGGCCTCGGCCACCGCGAACACGCCGTAGACCAGGGTGAAGACCGCAAGTGAGATGGCCACCTCGGTGAGGCTCACGCCGGGCGACACGCTCGCCGCGGTGAGCAGCTCACCCTGGACGGTCCACGGCTGGCGGCCGATCTCGGAGAGCAGCCAGCCCGAGATCATCGCGATGGTCGGCAGCGGCAGCGCCAGCAGGGCGGCCCTGGCGAACCAGGCCGGGATCTCCTGCTGCGGGTGCTTGCCGCCGCGGCGCCTTCGGGTCAGCCAGAGGCCGAGAATCGACAGGCCCACCGTGGCCATCCCGAAGACGATCATCACGCGGAAGGACCAGAAGACCACCGGCAGGTTGGGCAGGTAGTCGGCCGGGCCGAACTGCTCGGTGAACCGGGCCTGTATGTCCGCCGTGCCCTGGACGACCGCGTTCGGGTCGTTGGTGGACAGGAAGCTGAGCAGTTTGGGGATCTCCACCCCCGGCACCGGGGAGAACGCCGCGCCGGCCGTGTCGTGGGTGAGCCCCTCGGCGGCGGCCAGCTTCATCGGCTGCTGCTCGTACAGCAGCTTGGCGGACATGTCCCCGCTGACCGCGACCACCGCGCCGGCGATCGCCGTCATGGCCAGCGCGGCCCGGATCGGGGTCCGCCAGATGCTCGGGGTGTTCCGCCGCGCCGTGGCGGCGCGCCGCTCCTTCAGGACCTGGTAGCCGCAGATCGCCAGCACGAAACCGCCCCCGACCACGAAGGCCGCCCCCACCACGTGGGGCACCTGCGCGAGGGCGGCGGAGTTGGTGAGCACCGCCCACAGGTCGGTCATCCGGGCCTTGCCGTCGATTACCTCGTAGCCGACAGGGTGCTTCATCCAGGCGTTGGCGGCGAGGATGAAGTAGGCGGACACGGTGGAGCCGATGACCGCGATCCAGATGGTGGCCAGGTGAACGCGTTTGGGGAGCTTGTCCCAGCCGAAGATCCACAGACCGATGAAGGTCGACTCCAGGAAGAACGCGAGCAGTGCCTCCAGCGCCAGCGGGGCGCCGAAGACGTCACCGACGAAGATCGAGTACTCGCTCCAGTTCATGCCGAACTGGAACTCCTGCACGATGCCGGTCACCACGCCCATCGCGAAGTTGATCAGGAAGATCTTCCCGAAGAACTTCGTCAGCCGCAGGTAGTGCTCCTTGCCCGTGCGGTGCCAGGCGGTCTGCAGGCCGGCCACGAAGACGCCGAGGCCGATGGTCAGGGGTACGAACAGAAAGTGGTACACGGTGGTCACCCCGAACTGCCACCGGGCCAGGTCTAGTGCGTCCATCTTCCCTTCGCGTTCCCCTCGCGGGCCTGTTGCTCTACGGCTCGTAGTTCTATCCTTAGTAGTACTACAAGCTGTAGAGCAACAGGAGGGTGGGGCGCCGCGAGCTGGTGCGATCTTTGTCACATGGTCCGGTGCGAGACCGCACTTCTCGGCCGGACCGAGACCGTCCTTCGGCTCGCGGCGCCGGCTCCTCCTGCCGCGGGGAATGTCTCCACGCATGTCCCGTCACATGGACGCATCCCCGCCGCCCGCCATCCCCCCGGAGGCGTGACTCCATGGTGGGGCGGGAGGCACCCCCGGGGCGTCCACCTCCGGAGTGATTTCGAGGTACGCCGCGCGGGCGACACCGCGAGCCTCCCGCGCCGGATTCAGGGCCCTCAGCACCGTGTCCGGCGACTCCCGGTCGCCGGTGACGGCCGCGGCGGGACGGTGACCGGAAATCCGGTCGAGGTTCCCGGTCGGTGCTAGCGGGTCGCCGCCTTCGAGGTCGCCGCCTTCAGGTACGCGTCGAGGTTGCCGAGCTCGAACCCCCGGCGCCTGATCTTGGCGACGAGGATCTCGAAGTCACGGGCGAGGTTCGGACGGAAGTGCAGCAGCAGCACATCGCCGGGGCGGAGCTTCTTGTCGGGCACCTGGTAGGCGATCTTCCCGCCTGGCTGCACGGTCGCGGTCCAGAGCAGGAGTGCGTCGATGCCGCAGGCCTTGGCGGCCCTGCGGGTCAGAGTGTTGTGGTTGCCGAACGGAGGGCGGAACAGGGTGGGCGCGGTGCCGGTGTGCCTGCGGATCAGTGTGGAGGTGCCGCAGATCTCGGCCTTCTGTCCCTCGTAGCCGAGCGCGGGCAGGTTCGGGTGGGTCAGCGTGTGGTTCTCGATCGTCGCCCCCGCGTCGCGCAGGTCGCGTACGTACCTCCACTTGCCCGCGCCCAGGAACCTGCCGCCCTGGGCGGTCGGATCGGTCGCGCCCCTGGCCTCCACGGCGTCGCGGGTGACGAAGGCCGCCACGGGGATCCGCTGGTCACGGACCTGTGCCACGAAGCCGGGATCCTGCTCCCAGCCGTCGTCGATGGTCAGGAAGACGACCTTCCGCCTGGTGGGGATGGAACTGATCACCGGAGGCAGGCCGTCAGCGGGACGGGGGATCACGCCCACCTCGCCCGGCCTGGGCATCGCACCCGGCGGCCCTGCCGGGGTCTTCGCAGCCCGGCCGTCCCCGCCGGCGGGGGCCTTCCCCGCACCGGAGGAGGCACCCGGCGCGGCGGCGGCGCCCTCGCCGGCCCCGCCGTCCAGGCCGGTGGCGCACCCGGCGCTCACCGCCAGGGCCGTCGCCATCGCCGCCGCTCTTATCGTCCAGTGCGTCCCCGATGCCATGGGCGACCATCCTGCCAGCAGCCGGGAGTCTGTTCGATCATGCCGCGCGAGGGCGATTCAAATGGCTATGTTGTTGTAATTCCTTGATCGCAGCATTTGGCGGGGTAGGGTCAGCACTACCACGAGTAGGGGTGGGAGCGGGGGTTTGCGAGCGCGGCGAGCACGCAATCCTGGGAAAGTCATCATGCTCGGTTGACGTAGATATATGGCGTCGCCGGTTGACGTAATCATTCGAGTGATCCGGCCCATCTGAGGAGAACCGTGACCAACTCCACCGCGATCGACGACGCGGATCCCCCCGCCCCCCTTGAAAGCGTGGAACGGGGTAGTGATTTCGCCCGCCTGTCGCGCCGGATCGTCCAGGCGGGGCTGCTGGACCGGCGCCCCGGTTACTACGCCGTACGGCTCGGCCTGGTGGCGGCCTCCTTCGTCGGCGGCTGGGCCGTCTTCTTCGCCGTCGGCGACTCGTGGTACCAGCTGCTGGTCGCCGTCTTCCTCGCGGTGGTGTTCGCGCAGATCGGGCTGGTCGCCCACGACCTGGCCCACCGCCAGGTCTTCCGCTCCCGCCGCTCCAGCGAGCTCGCCGGGCTGGTGGCCGGAAACCTCGCCATCGGCATGAGCTACGGCTGGTGGATGGACAAGCACACCCGCCACCACGCCAACCCCAACCACGAGGACCACGACCCCGACGTCGCCCCCGACTTCCTGATCTGGTCGCACGAGCAGGCCGCCGAGAGCAGGGGGTTGCCCAGGCTCCTGGGCCGCCGGCAGGCGTTCCTGTTCTTCCCGCTGCTCACGCTCGAGGGGTTCAACCTGCACGTGTCCAGCGTCCGGGCCCTGATGCGCCCGACGACCAGGAACCGGGCCGCGGAGGCGTCGCTGCTGGCCGTGCACGCCGTCCTGTACCTGGGCGCGCTGTTCACCGTGCTGTCGCCGGGCAAGGCCGTGGTCTTCCTGCTGCTGCACCAGGCGATCTTCGGCATCTACCTGGGCTGCACCTTCGCGCCCAACCACAAGGGGATGCCGATGCTCAGGGGCGAGGAGAAGCTCGACTTCCTCCGGCGCCAGGTGCTGACCTCGCGCAACGTGCGCGGCGGCAGGGTCCTCGACACCGTGCTCGGCGGGCTCAACTACCAGATCGAGCACCACCTCTTCCCCAGCATGCCGATGCCCAACCTGCGCCGCGCCCAGCCGATCGTCCGGGCCTACTGCGAGGAACTGGGTGTCGACTACCTGGAGTCCGGGATCGTCAGCTCGTACGCACAGGCGCTGCGCCACCTGCACGACGTGGGCGCGTCCCTGCGAGCCGGAAGCCCCGCGCCCGGCTGACCCCGGCAGGTCTCGTGCGTCAGAGCGGCAGCACTGACAACGAAGGGTCGTGCCGGCGGGCAGATGTTGCTGTTATCCGCCCGCCCCGAAATTGCCTAGGGTGCTGATGTGAAGCTCGCAGGCAGTGCCGTGCTCGGCATCGACAGAGATCGTGTGTGGTCAGCGCTCCAGAACCCGGCCGTGCTCGTACGCACGATTCCGGGGTGCGAGCGCCTTGAGGAGACGGGCCCGGACACCTACCGGATGACCGTCACCGCGGGAGTGGCCTCCATCAAGGGCGTCTACCAGGGCGAGGTCGCCCTGTCGGAGCCCGAGGCTCCGGAACGGTTCGTGCTCAGGGCTCGCGGCCAGGGCGCCCCCGGCACCGTGGACGCCACGGTGCAGGTCCGTCTCAGCGAGGTCGAGGGCGGCACCCGGATCGACTACGACGCCGAGGCCGTGATCGGCGGCATGATCGGTGGCGTCGGCCAGCGCATGCTCGGCTCCGTCGCGAGGAAGACCGCGGGTGACTTCTTCTCCGCGGTGGAGAGCCACCTCGTCTCCGGCGTCTCCGTCGAGGCCCCCGTCGCCACGGTACCCACGGAGGCCGCCGCACCCACCGCACCCGCCGCGCCGGGAGTGACGGTCGAAGCCGGCCCCGCGCATGTCTTCGAGCGCCCGGCGAAACAGCCCAGAGCCGGAGTCCCCGCCTGGTCGCTCCTCGCCGCGTTCGGCATGGGCGCGGGCGTCGCGCTCGGCAGCGCGGTGATCGGCTGGCTGCTCGGCCGTACCGGCAGGAAGCGGTGACGTCGCTCACAAAAGGAGAGGGGTAAGCGCTTCCGCCGGCGGCGGTGCCGAGGGGTGTCAATGGCCCTGCCAGCAGGAACGTTCGAGGAGTCGATCATGCCTCGATGAAGGATCTACGGTGTCCGGGTCAGCGGTCCGCGCGTTTGACCAGGCAAACTTACGCCTTTTAGGATCCTGGCGTACGTCTGCCACGACGGGTCACGGGGGAACATGGAGCCGCTGCTGATCCTGCATGCCGTGGCGGCGATGCTCGCTCCGGCGCTGGTGCGCCGCTTCGGCAGGGCCGCGTTCCTCATGCTCGCCGTGCCACCGGCCTGCGGGTTCGGCTACACGATCTGGATCGCCCTGACCGGTATCCCCGTCGAGTCGCACCACGACTGGGCGCCCGGCCTCGGCCTGGGGCTGTCCTTCCGCGCCGACGCGCTGGCCCTGCTCATGATGGCCCTGGTCACGGGCGTGGGCGCGCTGGTCGTGCTGTACTGCTCGCGTTACTTCTCCGCGGGCGCCGAGGGGCTGGGCCGGTTCGCCGGGGTGCTCGTCGCCTTCGCCGGGGCGATGCTCGGGCTGGTGGTCGCGGACGACCTGCTGCTGCTGTACGTGTTCTGGGAGCTGACCACGGTCTTCTCCTACCTGATGATCGGCCACGACCCCGCCAGCAGGACCAGCCGCCGCGCCGCGATGCAGGCGCTGATCGTCACCACGTCCGGTGGCCTGGCGATGCTGGGCGGCATGGTCATGCTCGGCGAGGCGGCGGGAACGTACCGCATCTCGCGGATCGTGCAGAGCCCGCCGTCCGGCGGCCTGGTGGCGGTGGCGGTGGTGCTGATCCTGGTCGGCGCGCTGTCGAAGTCGGCGGTCTTCCCGTTCAGCATGTGGCTGCCCGCCGCGATGGCCGCGCCGACCCCGGTCTCGGCCTACCTGCACGCCGCGGCGATGGTGAAGGCGGGAATCTACCTGCTCGCCCGCCTGGGCCCGGCTTTCGGGGAACTCGCCACCTGGCGGTGGACCGCCGTACCCCTGGGCCTGCTCACCATGCTGCTCTGCGCCTGGCGGGCGCTGCGCGAACACGACCTCAAGAAGCTGCTCGCCTACGGCACGGTGAGCCAGCTGGGTTTCCTGACGGTGCTGTTCGGCGCGGGCACCCGCGACACCGCGATCGCCGGGGTCGGGATGCTGCTCGCGCACGCGCTGTTCAAAGCCTCCCTCTTCCTGGTCGTCGGCATCATCGACCACGCCACGGGCACCCGCGACCTGCGAGAGCTGAGCGGCCTGCGGCGCTCGGCGCCGTGGCTGGCCGCGGTCGCCACCGGAGCCGCCGCCTCGATGGCGGGCATCCCGATGTTCCTGGGGTTCGCCGGTAAGGAGGCCGCCTTCGAGTCGCTGCTGACCGGACGGGGCATCGACACGGTGGTGCTCGCCGGAGTCGTCCTCGGGTCGGCGCTCACCGCCGGCTACAGCGCGCGTTTCCTGTGGGGCGCCTTCGCCGCCAAGCCCGGTGTCGAGCCGGTGTCCGTGCACCCCTTCGGCGCCGCGCTGTTCCTGCCGCCCGCGCTGCTCTCCGTGCTCGGCCTCGCCGTCGCCCCGTTCGCCGCACGGTACGGCGAGGCGATGCGGAGCTACACCGACACCTTCCCCGGGCCCGGCCACGGCACCCACCTCGCGCTGTGGAGCGGCGCCCCGGTGCCGCTGCTGCTCTCGGCCGTCGCGCTGGCGGGTGGAGCGCTCCTCTTCCTGGCCAGGAAACCGCTGGCGCGGATCGGGGAGGGCCTGCACGTGATCGACTCCGGCCGGGCCTACTGGGGCCTGGTCCGCGGGCTGGAACGTTTCTCCCTGCAGCTGACCGGCGTCGTCCAGCGCGGCTCGCTGCCCGACTACCTCATGATCGCATTCGTCTCGGTGGCGGCGGTGGGGGTCTTCTCGCTGGCGTACGGCCCCGGACCCGACCTCCGGCTGGACGTGGTGGCCTGGGACCGCATCGAGCAGCCCGTCATCGGCGTGCTCATCATCGCCGCGACGGCCATCGCGCTCAGGGTGCGCTCCCACATCGTGCTCGTGCTGGTGGCCGGCCTGACCGGGTACGGCACGGCGCTGCTCTTCCTCGTCCACGGCGCGCCCGACCTGGCGCTGACCCAGTTCCTCGTCGAGACGCTGAGCCTGGTCGTGTTCGTGCTGGTGCTGCGGAGGCTTCCCCTCGGGCCGAGGGAGGAGCGGGGGCGGCTGTCGTTCGGCGCGCGGCTCACCCTCGGCATCGTGAGCGGTGTCGTGGTGGCGGGGGCCGGCATGTTCGCGATGAACGCGCGGCAGGCGACACCGATCGGCACGCTGATGGCCGAAGCGGCGAAGGAGGCCGGGGCCGCCAACATCGTCAGCGCGCTCCTGGTCGACATCAGGGCCTGGGACACCATGGGGGAGAGCTCCGTGCTCGTCGTGCTCACCCTCGGCATGACCGGCCTGATCTTCCTGCGCAGCCGCTCGTACGCGCCGCAACCCCCGCCGGAGAGAACCGGGGAGGAGCCCCGGACGTACTGGCTGGCGACCACCCTGCCGCCGGGGCAGCGGACGGTGGTCCTCGAGTTCGTGGCCCGGGTGACCTTCCACACCGTGATGCTGGTCTCGGTCTTCCTGCTGTTCACCGGGCACAGCGGGGTGGGCGGCGGGTTCGCCGGAGGCATCGTGGCCGGCCTCGCCCTGGTCCTGCGCTACCTCGCCGGAGGCAGGTACGAGCTGGCCGCCGCCGCACCGGTCGCCCCCGGAGTGATGATCGGGCTGGGGCTCCTGCTGTCCACGCTCACCGCGCTGGTGGGGCTGCTGGGCGGCGCCGGAGTGCTGGACATGCTCTCCGCCGACCTGTACGTCCCGCTGGTCGGCAAGCTGCACCTGTCGACGGTGCTCCTGTTCGACCTCGGGGTCTACATCACGGTGATCGGCATGGTGCGGGACATCCTGCGCAGCCTGGGCGCCGAGCTGGATCGGCAGATCGACGAGGGGGAGGGCCGGTGACCGCGCCCGTGCTGCCGCTCCTGGTGGTCGCCGTGCTCGTGGCCGCGGGGGTCACGCTGCTGCTGGAGAGGAGCCTGGTCCGGCTGCTGGCCGGCGTCATCCTGCTCAGCAACGGGGTGAACCTGCTGATCCTCACCGTGGGCGGGCCGCCGGGAGAACCGCCGATCCTGGGCGCCTCCGACCCGGAGCGGATGGCCGACCCGCTGCCGCAGGCCATGGTGCTCACCTCCATCGTCATCACGCTGGGCGTCACCGCCTTCCTGCTTGCCATGATCCATCGATCCTGGCAGCTCACCGGCGCCGACGAGGTGCAGGACGACACCGAGGACCGCCGGGTGCGGCTGCGCGCCAGGCAAGGCGAGCTGAGCCAGGCCGTGCTCGACCGGCAGGCGGCGTACCAGCGACTGGTCCGCGAGCAGCGCGCCGAGCTGGCCCGGCTGGAGGAGGAACACCACGAGTGGGAGCGCAGGGAGGCCGAGGAGCTGGAGCAGCGGATCCTGGACGTCAACGTGGACCTGGGCCACTGGTTGCAGGAGCACAAGAACGACGGCCTGTCCGCCGAGCGGCTCGCCGAGCGTTTCGCCGAGGCCCAGCAGGCGGAGGACGTCTCCAAGGAGGGCCAGGAGAGGCGCCTCCGTGAGGTGCGCGCCGAGTTCGACCGCAGGCAGCGGGAGCAGGCGGCGCGTGAGCGTGAGATCCGCAAGAGGCTCCGCGCCCGCCAGCGCGATGCCCGCAGGCAGATGCGCGCCGCGATCCGGGAGGACCGGGCACGACAGGCCAGGGCGGAAGATCCCGAGCTGGAGGGGGAGGACTGATGGAGGCGCTGATCCCGGTGCCCGTGGTGCTGCCGCTGCTGGCCGTCGGTCTCAAGCTGGCCATCGGCCAGAGGCTGCGCAGGTTGCAGGCGCTCATCAGCGTGGGCACGCTCACGGTGGTGCTGCTCGTGTCGCTGGTCCTGCTGTTCGCGGCGGATCAGCAGGGGCCGCTGGTGGCCCGGGCCGGGGGCTGGGGCGCGCAGATCGGCATCGCGCTCGTCGCCGACCGGCTCTCCACGCTGATGCTGGCGGTCTCCTCCGCGGTGACGCTCTGCGTGATGATCTACTCGCTCTCCCAGTCCTGGGCCGACCAGGAGTACAAGGCCTCACTGTCGATCTTCCACCCGGCTTACTTGATCATGGTCGCCGGAGTGTCGGACGCCTTCCTCTCCGGGGACCTGTTCAACCTCTTCGTCGGGTTCGAGATGCTGCTCGGCGGCTCGTACGTGCTGCTGACCTTCGGCGGGACCGAGTCCCGCATCCGGGCGGGCGCCACCTACACGGTGATAGGACTGGCCTCGTCACTGCTGTTCCTGGTCGCGATCGCGGTGGCCTACGGCGCCACGGGCACCGTGTCGCTGGCGCAGCTGGCCGAGCGCTTCTCGGTGCTGCCCCAGCATGTCAGGCTGCTGGTCGAGTTGACGCTCCTGCTGGTCTTCGTGGTCAAGGCCGCGATCTTCCCGATGTCGGCGTGGCTGCCCGACTCGTATCCGACCGCGCCCGCCCCCGCGACGGCGCTCTTCGCCGGGCTGCTCACCAAGGTCGGCGTCTACTCGATCATCCGGCTGGAGGCACTGCTGTTCCCCGGCGGTCCGGTGGGCGACATACTGATGTGGGCGGCGCTGCTGACCATGCTCGTCGGGGTGCTCGGGGCGGTGGCGCAGACCGACATAAAACGGATGCTCTCCTTCACCCTGGTCAGCCATATCGGCTACATGGTGTTCGGAGTCGCCCTGTTCAGCGTCCAGGGCATGGCGGGTGCCATCTTCTACGTGGCCCACCACATCACCGTGCAGACGAGCCTGTTCCTGGTGACCGGCATGATCGAGCGCCGCACCGGCACCACCTCCCTGGACGGTCTCGGCGGTCTGGCGAAACTGACACCCGTGATCGCGGTGCTCTTCTTCGTGCCCGCGATGAACCTGGCGGGCATCCCGCCGATGTCAGGCTTCCTGGGCAAACTCGGGTTGATCCAGGCGGGAGTGGCGGACGGCGGTCCGATGGCCCTGACCCTGGTCGCCGGAGGGCTGGTGACCAGCCTGCTCACCCTGTACGCGGTGGCCACGACCTGGAACAAGGCGTTCTGGCGGGTGCCGCCCGCGGGAATGGTCACCGAGGGGGGAACCGTGCTGGAGACCCAGGAGGACACCCAGGAGGACGGGGACGGAGCGGACCCGAAGCCCGCCACCGGGGCCGCCGACGAGGCGATCGTCACCTCCGTCACCATGCCGAAGCTCATGTTCGCCTCCACGGCCGCCCTGGTGGCGCTGGCCCTGTCCTTCACCGTGCTGGCCGGCCCGCTGTCCGCCCTGTCGGAGCGGGCCGCGGAGGAACTGCTGGCCCGCGAACCGTACATCTCCGCGGTGCTCGGCGGTGAGCGGTGAGCGAGCCCCGCCCGACGTTCATGGTGCTGCGGCTGCTGGGCAGGCCCGTGCCGCTGCCGCAGGTGCTCTGGCTGACGCTGATCTGGCTGCTGCTCTGGGGAGACCTGAGCGTGGGCAACGTGCTCGGCGGCCTGCTGGCCGGGCTGGTCCTCGTGTGGCTGCTGCCCCTGCCGATCCAGGACACCGGCATCCGGCTCCACCCTGTCAAGATCCTGCTGTTCCTCATCCGCTTCTTACGGGACATGGTGATCTCCAGCTTCCGGGTGGCCTTCTGGGCGCTGAGACTGGGCAAACCGCCGCCGGTCCAGTTCGTCGAGGTGAGACTGCGCGCCTCGTCGGAGCCGATGGCGGTGCTGGTGACGGTGGCGCTGTCGGCGCTGCCGGGCAGCCTGGTGCTGGAGGCGAACGTCCGGGAGAGAACGCTCCTGCTCCACGTGCTCGGCGTGCCCGGTGACCCGTCGACGGTCAGCCAGGTCACCCAGGATGACGTGACCCGGTTGGAGAACCGCATCGTGGCCGCCTTCGGCACTCGCGCGGATCAGGAGGAGGTGCGATGACGACGGTTTACCTGATCGCTCTGGGACTGCTCGCCGCCGCGGCGGCGATGACGCTCTACCGCCTGGTGCGCGGTCCGACGATGCTGGACCGCGCCGTCGCGCTGGACGTGCTCACCGCCGTCGTCATCTGCGCGATCGGGGCGGGGGCGGCGACCTACCGGGAGTACTCGATGCTGCCCGTGCTGCTGGTGCTCTCCCTGCTGGGGTTCGTCGGCTCGGTCTCGCTGGCCAGGTTCTTCTCCGGGCGTGCCCGGTGACCGCGATGGACGTGGCCGCGGCCGTCTGCCTGCTGCTGGGGGCGACGCTGGCGTTCGCGGCGGGGGTGGGCATGGTCAGGTTCCCCGGCACCCTGGCGCGAATGCACGCGGCGACCAAGCCCCAGGTGCTCGGCCTCCACCTCATCCTGCTCGCCATGTGGCTGCGCGACCCCAGCTGGAAGATCGCCGGCGTCATCATCCTGGTCGCCGTCTACCAGGTGGTGACGGCCGCGGTGGCCGCCTACATGGTGGGAAGGGCCGCCTATCTCACCGCGAAGCCGCAGGACGACGGCGACGACGGCACGGCCGTACCGTCTCCCGGCGACGCTCGCGCCCAGTAGTGCTCTGTCAGGTGTCAGGGAGTCCTCACCGGTTCACCGGACGGTCCCGGCCGTCCGGTGAACGTGGGTGGACATCGCACCGGCGGAGGCGGAGCCGGCAAGCGCAAGGGTCGGAACCCGAGTCCGGCAGGCATCTACCGGGCCTTGGCCGAACACACCAAGCGCGAGGTGTGTCCGGACGTCGTCGCACGGGCCGAGGCTGAGTTCACCGAGCTCCAGGTGCGTGCCTGACCGGCTGCGTTACCGCAGGTCAGGCAAATTCCCCCGATTTTTGTTACGACGGCAACCCCGCCAGGGCGCCGGTGTAGATCTCGACGGCCTCCTCGATCCGGGGAGTCTCGCAGTACTCGTCGGTGACGTGTGCCTGCTCCGGCTCCCCGGGGCCGCAGATCACGGTGGGTACTCCGCCGCAGGCGGCGACCAGCACCGAGGCGTCGGTGAAGTAGCTGGCGGCCGGTCGGTCGCCTGGGGGGCGGGCCCCCGCGGTGAGCAGGGCCCGCACGAAGGGGTCGTCCGGGTCGGTCCACACCGAGGGCAGGTCGGTCAGCACCTCCAGCGAGGTCTCCCCGCCGAGCCTCTCCCGGAGCCGCTCGCGTAGCTCCGCGTGGTCCTGGCCGGTGACCGTGCGTATGTCGACGGTCGCCTCGGCGAGGTCGGGGACGGAGTTCACGTTGATCCCGCCGTGTACGGTCCCCACGTTCGCGGTCGGCGCGCCGAGCCAGGGGTGGGGGGGAACGCCGGGATCGAAGCGCTCGACGGCGCCGATGGCGCGGGCCAGCTTGTAGATCGCGTTGTCACCCAGGTGGGGCATCGAGCCGTGAGCGGTCCGGCCTTGGGCGGTCGCCTTCAGCCAGAGCGCGCCCTTGTGCCCGAGCAGGGCGCGGTTCGCGGTGGGCTCGGCCACCAGCAGTCCCCGGGATCGGCTGACCAGCCCACGGGCGATCATGTCGATCGCGCCCTCGCAGCCGGTCTCCTCTCCCGCGGTGAGGACGATCTCCAGCGCCACCCGGCGGCCCGGCCCGCGCGCGTGCCGCTCGGCGGCGACGACCAGCGCGGCCACTCCGGCCTTCATGTCGCTCGACCCCCGCCCGTAGAGCCGGTCGCCGTCCACCTCGGCGGCGTGCGGCTCGTGCGTCCATGCCTGGCCGCCCAGCGGAACCGTGTCGAGGTGGCCGGTGAGGGTGACGGGCATGCCCGTTCCCCACCGGGCCACCAGTCCGGTACGGCCGGGCGCGTGGTCGTGCGCCCGCACCTCGAAACCGGCGGCCTCCAGCCGGCGGGCGAGCGGCTCGGCGACCGCGGCCTCGCCACCGCCCACCGAGTCGATCCTGATCAGCTCGCGGGTCAGTTCCACGACGTCGGTCATGTCGTTTCCTTGTCTTCCTGACCGTCCCCGGTCATGGTTCCTCCGGCTCCGGCGGTGACCACGCCCCTGGTCACGGGGCGGCTGGTCTGCCGTACGACGAGCCGGGGGGCGATCGCGATGCGCTGCGCGGGCCGTGGATCGCCCACCCGTACCTGGTTCAGCAGACGTACCGCCTCGGCTGCCATCTCCTCCACGGGCTGGCGCACCGTGGTGAGCGGCGGGTCGCACATCGCCGCGTGGCCGACGTCGTCGAACCCCACCACCGATATCTCCTCGGGAACCCGTACACCGCCGAGCCGCAGTGCCCGCAGCAGGCCGACCGCGATCTCGTCGTTTCCGCAGACCACCGCGTCCGGCAGGGCGTCGCCGGCGAGCAGCGCCTGCCCGGCCTCGAAGCCCCAGGCGAGGGTGAACTCGCCGAGCAGCGGCGGCAGGGAGGCGATCCCGGCACGGGCTGTGGCGAGCTGGAAGCCGGCCAGCCGCAACCTCGCGGAGGAGTTCATCAGGCGGCTGCTGACGAAGACGACGGAGCGTGCTCCTCCGGCGACCACGTGGTCGACCGCCTGGGCCAGCGCCGAGTCGTCGTCCACGCCGACCCAGTCGGCTCCGCCGCCCTCGATGTAGCGGTCCACCTGTACCAGGGGCACCTGCCGGGCTGCGTTCAGCACGGCCGGCGCGCTGGCCTCAAAGTCGCACGGGCTGATGATCAGGCCGTCCACCCGCCGGGCCAGCAGCGTGTTCAGCCGCCGGGCCTCGATCTCGGGTGTGTACAGGGAGGCGCACAGCAGCAGGTCATGTCCGGTCTTCTGGAGCTGATGCTCCACCGACTCGACGATCGTGGTGAAGAACGGGTTGCCGATGCCGGGAACGATCATGCCGATTGTTCCGGTGGTCTGGTCGCGCAGTGCCTTGGCGATGGCGTTCGGCCGGTAGCCCAGCTCGGTGGCGGCCCGGGTGACCCGCTCGGCCACCTCGGCGGTGACCTTGCGACGCCCGGACAGGGCACGCGAGGCCGAGGCCACGGAGACGCCGGCCGCTCTGGCCACGTCGTGGATTGTCACGCCCATGTTGTGTAATCGATTTCCCTGGTCGCGCTGAGGATAACCGGCCGCCTCCCCGTCATGTGAGCTCGCTCATGTGCGGGTTGTTAGAACCATAGAGCGTCCGCGGCCTTACGTCACCTTGACGGGAGTTTGCCCTGGTCGCTACCATCCCCGGACATTGGTAATCGATTACCAACCCCCCGCTGTATCAGCGTCTCGAAAGGCTGATTCGATGGCACGACCGACTCGCTTCACCCGCCTGACCGCCGTCACGGCGATCCTTGCCACCGGCCTGCTGGCCGCGGCATGTGGCGGCACGGACGCCTCCGACACCGCGCCCTCGGCCGACGGCGGAGAAAAGCCGAAGATCGGCTTGGTGCAGATCAACCAGCAGGCGATCTTCTTCAACGAGATGAACGCCGGCGCCCAGCAGGCCGCGAAGGAGGCGGGCGTCGACCTCACGATCTTCAACGCCAACGACGACCCGGTGAAGCAGAACGAGGCCATCGACAACTTCGTCCAGCAGCAGTTCGACGGCGTCATCGTGGTGGCCATCGACGTCGAGGGCATCAAGCCCGCCGTCAAGATCGCCAAGGACGCGGGACTGAAGGTCGTGGCCGTCGACGCGATCGTGGACTCCCCGGCGGTCGACACCCAGGTGGGCGTGGACAACGAGGCCGCGGCCAAGCAGATGGGCACGTTCGTCAACGAGTGGGCCAAGAAGCAGAACGTGGCCGCGCCGAACATCGGCGTGGTCGGCGCGCTCAACTCCTTCATCCAGAACGTGCGCAAGGACGGCTTCAACTCGACCGTCGAGGCGGCCGGCGCCAAGATCGTCCAGACCGTGGACGGGCAGAACAAGCAGGAGGCCGCCCTGGCCGCCGCCGAGAACCTGCTCACCTCGCGCTCGGACCTCACGGCCGTGTACGCCACCGGAGAGCCCGCGCTGCTCGGCACGGTGGCCGCGGTGAAGTCGCAGAACGCGAGCGACCGGGTCAAGGTCTTCGGCTGGGACCTCACCGCGGAAGCGATCGGCGGCATCGACGCCGGCTTCGTCGCCGGAGTCGTGCAGCAGGACCCCAGGACCGAGGGCTACGAGGCGGTCAAGGAGGTCAAGGCGCTGGTCGGTGGCGCGCAGGCCAAGAAGACCATTGATGTGCCCGTCACGATCGTGACCCAGGAAAACGTCGACAAGTACCGTTCCACGTTCAAGTGAGCGGCGGAGAGACCCCTATGACCGACTACGAGGCGACCGGCGCGGACCGTGTGGTCATGCGCGACATCCGCAAACGCTACGGAATGGTCGACGCACTGCGCGGGGCCAATCTGCGGGTCGGTGCGGGCGAGGTGGTGGGACTGGTCGGCGACAACGCCGCCGGCAAGTCCACCCTGATGAAGGTGCTGGCGGGCACCGTCGTGCCGGACTCCGGGCAGATCGTCTTCGATGGCCGCCAGGTGTCCTTCGCCACCCCCCGCGACGCTCGCGAGCTGGGGATCGAGATGGTCTACCAGGACCTCGCGCTCTGCGACGACATCGACGTGGCGGGCAATCTGTTCCTCGGCCGTGAACCGCGCCGGGCCGGTGGCCTGCTGCTGGACATCAAGCGGATGCACGAGGACGCGCGCCGGCAACTCGACGCGCTCAACATCCGGATCCCTCTCACCGATATCCCGGTGGGAGGGCTCTCCGGCGGCCAGCGGCAGGCGGTCGCCATCGCCCGCGCGGTCACCTTCGGCCCCAAGCTGCTCATCCTCGACGAGCCCACGGCCGCGCTCGCCGTCGCCGAGGTCGAGACCGTGCTGGAACTGATCAAGACCGTCTCCTCCCAGGGGGTCTCGGTGATTCTGATCACCCACCGCCTCCAGGACCTGTTCCGGGTCTGCGACCGGCTCTGCGTGATGTACGAGGGGACGCTCCGCGCCGACCTCGACGCCCGCACCACCAGCCTGGAGCGGCTCGTGTCGGAGATCGTCGCCCACGACCAGCCCGAGGGAGCGCGGTCATGACCGTCACCAGTGAGAGGGTGGTCACCACCCGATCGGCCCGGCTCACCGCCCACATCGGCAGTCACGCCCAGACCATCGCCATCGGGGCCGTGCTGGTCCTGCTGCTGATCTTCTTCTCGTTCTCCGCCGACCGCTTCGCCAGCGTCGGCAACCTGCTCAACCTGATCCGGCAGATCTCCCCGACCCTGATCGTCGCGGTCGCGATGACCTTCGTGATCAGCACCGCCGGCATCGACCTGTCGGTCGGCTCGACGGTCGCGCTGTCCGGATCGTTGCTGGCGATCGTCCTGCAGCAGGGCTGGGACCCTACCCTCGCGCTCATCGCGATCCTCGCGCTCGGCGCGGCGATCGGGTTCGTCAACGGCTGGTTCTCCTCCTACCAGGGCATCCCGGCGTTCATCGTCACCTTGGCCATGCTCTCGATCCTGCGGGGCACCGCCCTGCGCGCGACCGAGGGGTACTCCACTCCGATCGACGGTGAGTTGTGGATCGTCCAGCTAGGCCAGGGCCGCATCGCCGGAGTGCCGGTGCCGGCCATCCTCGCCGTGGTGATCGCGCTGCTCGGCTGGCTGGTCCTGACCCGCACGCCGTTCGGCCGCTACGTGGTCGGTCTCGGCTCCAACGGTGAGTCGCTGCGCCGTACCGGTGTGAACACCCGCAGGGTCGGGCTCACCGTCTACGTGCTGGCCGGCCTGGCCGCCGCGCTTGCCGGAGTGCTGATCGCCACCCGGCTCAGCTCCGGGTCGTCGAACGCGGGCACCGGGTTCGAGCTGGAGGTCATCACGGCCGTCGTGCTCGGCGGGACCAGCCTGTTCGGCGGACGGGCCAGCATGCTCGGCACCATCTTCGGCGCGCTCACCCTCGGCGTCATCGCCAACGGCCTGGTGCTGCTGCACGTCTCGCCGTTCTACGTGCAGATCGTGCAGGGCAGCATTCTCCTGCTGGCCATCTTCGCCAACAACAAAATGTGGGCGAGGTTCGGCGCGGTGCGGAAATGACCGGCCGGGCCGACGCGACCGCGACCACGGTGCTCGGCGAGGTGCCCGTCGCCGAGCTCGGCATCACTCTCTGCCATGAGCACCTGCGCAACGACGGCGCCAGCGCCTGGCACCCCGCCCCCGAGGGCGACGCCGAGGGTGAGCTGATCGCCGGCTCGCCGGTGCGGATGGAGTTCCTCGGCCGGCTGAGGCTGGACCCCTACCTCTCCCGCGACAACGTGTCCCTGGACGACACCGGTGTGGCGATCGAGGAGGTGGCCCGATTCGCGGCCCGTGGGGGCCGCACCGTGCTGGACGTCACCCCGGAGGGCATCGGCCGCGCTCCGGCGGAGCTGGTCCGCATCGCCCGTGCCACCGGCCTGAACATCGTGATGGGCTGCGGCTTCTACCTGGAGCGCACCCACCCGGCCCGGGTTCGCGGCATGAGCGCCGCCGACGTCGCCGACGAGATCGAGCGAGATCTGGTCGACGGCGCCGGGGGAGTACGTGCCGGGGTGATCGGGGAGATCGGGATCTCCCCGGACTTCACCCCGGCCGAGGAGAAGGTGCTCCGCGGCGCCGCCCGAGCCCAGGCCCGCACCGGCGCGCCGCTCTCGGTGCACCTGCCCGGGTGGGTACGGCACGGCCACCGGGTGCTCGACGTCGTCGCCGAGGAGGGCGGCCTCCTCACGGCCACCGTGCTGTCGCACCTGAACCCCAGCCTGCGTGAGCGCGACTACCAGGTGTCCCTCGCCGCCCGGGGGGCCTACCTCGGATACGACATGTGCGGCATGGACTACCTCTACCCCGGCGAGGGCCAGTCGCCGTGCGACGAGGAGAACGCCGCCGCCGTCGCCTGGCTGGTCCGTGCCGGCCTGGGCGGCCGGTTGCTGCTCTCCCAGGACGTGTTCCTCAAGACCATGCTGGTCCGGTACGGCGGAACCGGCTACGCGCACATCCTCACGCATTTCGTGCCGCGCCTGCACCACCACGGGCTGACCCCCGAGGACACCGACCGGCTGCTCGTCGCCAACCCGCGCGAGCTCTTCACCACCCCGAAGATCCCCTGAAGGAGACAATATGACCCGCGTGCTGGTCGCCGGCGAGTCGTGGATGAGCGTGTCGACCCACTACAAGGGGTTCGACGCGTTCACCACGACGACCTACCACACCGGCTTCGAGCCGCTGCGCGACGTACTGGTGGCAGACGGCATCGAGGTCGACCATCTACCCGCGCACGACGTGCCCAAGCTGTTCCCCGGGACGTTCGAGGAACTGGCGGCCTACGACGTCGTCGTGCTCTCCGACATCGGCGCCAACAGCATCCTGCTGCACCCCGATACCTGGCTGCACAGTAGGAAGTCGGAGAACCGGCTCGACCTGCTGGCGAGCTGGGTGGAGCAGGGCGGCGGCCTGGCGATGGCCGGTGGCTACCTCAGCTTCCAGGGCATCGAGGCGAAGGCGGCCTTCCGCGGCACCCCCGTGGAGCGGGTGCTCCCCGCCCGGATCTCTCCCTACGACGACCGGGTGGAGGCCCCGCAGGGTCTTCCGGGCGTCGTCGTCGATCCGACCCATCCCATCGTGGACGGGCTGCCCTCCGACTGGCCCGACCTGCTCGGCTACAACCGCTTCGAGGTCCCCGAGGACGCCCGGCTGCTCGCCACCGTCGGCGCCGACCCGCTGCTCGCCGTACGGCAGGCGGGGGCGGGCCGCACTCTCGCCTGGGCCTCCGACATCGCCCCGCACTGGTGCCCCGAGGAGTTCGTCACCTGGGATGGTTACCGCACCCTCTTCACCCGGGCCGTGCGCTGGCTGGCGAAGGAGATCTGACATGCCGATCCCGGTGATTCTCGACTGTGATCCGGGGCACGACGACGCCCTGGCCATCCTGCTGGCGGTGGCCGACCCGGCGATCGACCTGCGCGCGGTCGCCACCGTCGCCGGCAACCAGACCGTGGCGAAGACCGCCCTCAACGCGCGGCGGATGCTCAGCCTGGCGGGGGTGACCGGGGTGCCGGTCGCGGCCGGTTGCGACCGGCCGCTCGCCGGCCCGCTGGAGATCGGCGACTATGTGCACGGGGAGAGCGGGCTGGACGGCCCGGCCTTCGGCGAGCCCGACGTGCCCCTCGATCCGCGCCACGGTGTCGAGCTCATCCACGACACGCTCGCCGCCGCCGACGAACCGGTGACGGTCGTGGCCATCGGGCCGCTGACCAACATCGCCACGCTGCTGCGCCGCCATCCCGGCGACCGCGACCGGATCCGCGAGATCGTGATCATGGGTGGTTCCACCGAGCGCGGCAACCACACGCCCTACGCCGAGTTCAACATCTACGCCGACCCGGAGGCCGCGGCGGAGGTGCTCGGCAGTGGCATCCCGACCACCTGGGTGGGGCTCAACGTCAGCCACCAGGCGCTCGTCACCACAGACGTGCTCGACCGCATAGCCGCGCTCGGCACCCCGCTGGCCCGTGTCTGCGTGGAACTTCTCACCTTCTTCGGCTCCAGCTACCACCAGACCTGGGGATTCGAGGCGCCCCCGCTGCACGATCCGATCACCGTCGCCTACCTGATCGATCCCGCGGTCCTCACGCATGTCCGGGTGGGTCTGCGGGTCGAGCTGGATGGTGAGCACACCCGGGGCGCCACCGTGGCCGACCTGCACGGCCGGATGGACTGGGAGCCCAACGCGAACGTCGGAACCGTACTCGACCGGGACCGGTTCTGGGACATCATGATCGGTGCGATCGACACTCTCGGCTGACGCTCGGACACCGGCCGGGGGCCGCCGCGCGGTCTTCGGCCGCCCGCGTGACACGTGGGCGGCCGAAGAGCGATGCCGTTCCCCAGCGGGCCGGTGCGCGACCTGATCATGCTGGCCGGGGTGCTCGGGGCGGTGGCGCAGACCGCTGTCGAACGGATGCTCTCCTTCACCCCGCTCGGCGACATCGGCGTACCTCGCCGTGTCACCGCAGGACGACGGCACGGCGGTAGCGCCCGGTGACGCTCGCGCCTAAGGATCTCCCGGCGTACCGTGTCGGTATGCGTGAGGGACGTGCGGAGGACGCGAGGACCGAGGCCAGACGACTGATCCGTGACCTACTGGGCGAGGAGCGGCCGGACGCCGCCCTGCTGCTGGGCGAGGCGGGAGCGGCGCTGGGCGCCGGCCGTGTCGCGCGTTCCGTCGAGCTCGCCCGAGGCGCCCCCCTCACCCGCAGATCCACCGAGCTCGCCGCGCTGGCCGCCCTGCTGGTCGGAACCCGCGAGCTCGGCGAGCGGTGGTGGCGGCGCGAGCGCGGCGGCAAGCTGCCCGCGCCGGACGAGGTGCTGTGGAGCTCCACCGCGATCGAACCGTGGACCGACCTGACGGTTCTGGAGATGCTCGCCGCCTGGATCGCCGACGACGCGGCGGACGAGACCTGGGGCCGCCCCGCCGCCGTCACCGACCTCAACTCCTGGCAGGCCGAGGACCGGGTCGAACTGCCACCCGACGCGCGCCCCGGCCAGCGGATCGTGGTCTCCTTCGACGCGGGCGGCCGCCTCGACGCGCTGGTGCTGCGCCGGGCGGACGACGAGCTCGGTTCCAACCTCGACTTCGACTCCCTGCGCTACTCCCGTCCCGCCGAGGCCCAGTGGAGCTGGGGCGTCGCCGCGGGGCTGGGCCCGCACCGGCTGGACGAGCATCCCGACCCGTACGAGCAGCCGGTCGACACCGAGGCCGCCGAGACCCTGCACACCTGGGCGCTGCGCCAGGGCGCCTCCGCGGAACAGGCGGGTGCGGTCTGGCGCAACAGGGGCGACGTCATCGCCGCCATCGAGCGGATCGACTGGATGTGGCGCAGCGGCGAGTGGTTCGCCTGGTGGCGCGGGGTCTCGGCCCTGGTCGACGGCGAGCCGGAGCAACTGGCCGCCCGGCTGAGGGAGATCGCCGACGCCTCCTAGATGACCGTCTGCGGCGTGGAGATCAGGTCAGCGGCAGCCACACGCGCATGCTCGCGGGGCCCCGGTTGCCCCAGCGGTGATAGGGGACCAGCCGCAGGGACGTCTGCCGGCCCGCGGCCGCCCGCCGATCGGCCCGGTACGGCCAGGCGTCGTCTTCAGGGGCCGTCAGGCAGGCCGGGACGTCCAGTTCGACGGCCCCGTCGACGTGCCGCTCGACCGGCGTGAGGGGTTCCACCGTGACCTGCGCCAGCGGAGGCTCGTCGCCGGTGGACTCGGCGCAGTAGACGAGTGGGCCGCGTTCGACGGCGGCGCACCCGCGGACCGCGTCCACCCGCCGGTCGGGGAAGGTCCAGCGGGGCCGCATCGGCAGGTCGAGCCGGATCCGGTCTCCCGGCCGCCAGTCGGCCTCGGCCGTGGCGTAGCCGGGCTCGGCCGGACGCGACACGCCGCCGTAGCTCAGGGTCGCGCCCTGAGCCCAGGGCGGTACGCGCAGCGAGATCCGGCCGGCCCGGCCCTCGACGACGTGCGCGGTCACCGTGCCAGACCAGGGGTAGTCCGTCTCGATCCGGAGCGCGAGACCGTCGTGGCGGATCTCGCCGGGCGTGTAATGGTGGATGCGCAGGGCGTCGCCGTCCGCCGCGGCCAGGTAGGCGGGGAGCGAGGCGAGGGTACGGGCGATGTTGTTGGGGCAGCACGACACGTCGAACCAGGGCGAGCGCAGGCCCCCCTCGGAACCGTGGTTGACCCCCTCGCGCGGCTCGGCCGGGACCCGTACCTGCAGCGGGTTGACATAGAAGAACGAGCGCCCGTCCAGCGCCACCGCCGTGGCGAGCACGTTGTACATGGTCCGCTCGGCCAGGTCGGCGTAGCGCACGTCGCCGGTGGCCAGCAGCAGCCGGTGCGACAGCATGATCGAGGCGATGCAGGCGCAGGTCTCGGAGTAGGCGCGGTCGGCCGGCAGCTCGAAGTCCTCGCCGAAGGCCTCGTCCGAGTGGTGCGAGCCCACCCCGCCGGTCAGGTGGACGCGCCGGGCGACGGTGCGCTCCCACTGTGTCTCGACCGCCCGCAGCAGCTCCGTGTCACCGGTCTCGACGGCCACGTCCACCGTGCCGCAGGCGAGATAGAGGGCGCGCACCGCGTGCCCGCGGAACACCCGCGCCCGCCGCACGGGCAGATCGTCCTGGAAGTACGCGGGATGGAACTGGATCTCACCGAGGGCGGGCCTGCCGCGCCGCTCGACGAACCTGCGGGCCATCTCCAGGTAGCGCTCGGTCCCGGTGACGCGGTACAGCTCGACCAGCGCCGTCTCCACCACGGGATGACCGCAGGTCTCCTCGGTGTCCATGAAGCGGGCGCAGACGTGGTCGGCGGCCCGGCGGACCACCTCGGTCAGCGTGTCCTCGCCGTGCGCGCGGAGCCGGGCGACGCCTGCCTGGATCAGGTGGCCGTAGCAGTACAGCTCGTGGCCCCACTCGAAGTCGGTGTAGCGCCGCCCGCTCCAGCGGGTGTTGAGGTAGCCGTCCTCCTCCTGCGCCCGCGCCACGGTCGCGGCCAGCTCGTCCAGGGCGGGATGGTCCGACCAGGCCATCCCCTCCAGCAGCTTGTAGATCTCCGAGTCGGAGAACTCCCGGCCCCGGCGGGGAGTCACGCCGCGGAAGTTGCCGATCCAGCCGACCCGTTCCATCCACTCCTGGCAGTGGGCGATGACGACCTCGCGGTTGAGCGCCATCCGGTCACCCCAGAAACCCGGGGTGAGCCGTACGGCATCGAGGCCGAGCGGGGACAGTACCCCCGCCGAGGGCATGACGGGACTAACCACGCAGGGCTCCTGACATGAATCCGCGCACGTAGTGGCGCTGGAGGACGATGAAGAGGATCAGGCAGGGCACGGCCATGACCATGACGCCGGCCTGCAGCATGCCGTAGTCGACGGCGCCGAACGTGCGCTGGGTCATGCTGACCACGGCCACCGGCAGGGTGAAGTTCGCACCGTCGTTGAGCAGGATGAGCGGGGCGAAGAAGTCGTTCCACGAGGCCAGGAAGGCGAACAGGCCGACCGTGACCAGGGCGGGCCGCACCGCGCGCAGCAGGATGCGGGCGAAGGCGCGGAACGTGCCGCAGCCGTCGACGAGGGCGGCCTCCTCCAGCTCGCGCGGGATCGCCTCGAAGGCGTTGCGCATCATGAACAGCGCGAACGGCAGCTGGAACATCACGAAGACGAGCGCGAGCCCGATCAGCGAGTTCTGCAGCCCGATGTAGCCGAGCAGGACGTAGAGCGGGATCAGGATGGTCGCGTACGGCACCATCAGGATCGCCAGCGTGGCGAGGAAGAGCAGGTTCTTGCCGGGGAAGTCGAAACGGGCGAAGGCGTAGCCGCCCAGGGCGGAGACGCCCAGCGTGCCGGCGACGGTCATCGCCGAGACCAGCACGCTGTTGGTCAGGTAGGTGCCGACGCCCTCGCCGAAGCGGGCCATCTCCAGGTAGTTCCCGGCCCCGCCGTCGAAGGAGGACCAGCCGCTCCACAGCAGGGGGAACAGGAAGAGCACCGCCAGGGCCGACATCGTGGTGTAGTAGGGCGTTCTCACCGGTCTGCTCACTTCGACCTCCCGAGCACCCGCATCTGCAGGGCGTTGAGCGCGACCAGGGCGACCAGCAGCACGACGGACAGCGCCGCGGCGCCGCCCAGATCGAAGCGGAAGAACGCGTCGCGGTAGACGACCATGACCATGGAGACCGTGCTGTTGTCCGGGCCGCCGTTGGTGAAGATGAAGAACTGGTCGAAGGCGAGCAGGGAGCCGGTGACGCTGAGGACGAGCATCAGCGCGAGCGTGGGACGGAGCAGCGGCAGCGTGATCCTGGTGAAGATCTGCCAACGGCTGGCGCCGTCACTCCTGGCCGCCTCGTAGACCTCGACCGGGATCGACTGCAGCCCGGTGAGCAGGATGAGCATGTTGAACCCGGCGAACCGCCACAGCACCAGCGCGATCGTGGAGAACAGCGCCATGTTCGGGGTTCCGGTCCACCGCACCGGCTCGTCGGTGAGGCCCAGGGCCCGCAGGATCGGGTCGATCGGCCCGAAGTCGTTGTTGAGCATGCCGTAGAAGAGCAGCGCCGCCGCGGCGAAGCCGACCGCACCCGGCAGGAAGAACGCGGTACGGAAGAAGCCGACACCGGGCCTGCGCTCCTGCACCAGCAGGGCCAGGCCGAGCGCCACGGCCGACAGCAGCACGGTCGTGATGGCGGTGTACTTCAGCGTGAAGCCCACCGCGTCGAGGAAGAGGGGATTGTCGGCGATCTTGAGGTAGTTGTCCGGCGCGTTGAACGTCGCCCGGCCGAGCAGCGGCCAGCGGTTCAGCGACATCCAGACGACCAGTGCCAGCGGTGCCAGGAACAGCACGCCGACGATCAGGGCGGTCGGGGCCGCGTAGACCCAGCCCTGCGCCCGCCGGGTCCGCCACCAGGGGGGCGGTGCCGGGACGACTCCCCGCACCGCCTTCCCGTCATGCCTGGTCAGTGTCACCGTCATTGCTGCAGCGACTTGGTGATCTCGGAGTTGAGCTGGGCGACCTTGCCCGCGTCGCCGAACACGGCCTCTCTGGCCAGGCGCAGCCACGGCCCCTGCGGGTCGTTGAAGGTCTGCCCGAACCGCAGCGCGTACGGCGTCTGCCCCTTGGCGACCATGGAGTTCATCAGCACCACCCTCGGGTCCTGGGCGGAGTACTTGTTGTCGGCCAGATCGGTGCGGGCTGGAATGTCCTTGTTCTTGGCCATGACCTCGACCTGTGCCTCGTCGGAGACCGTCCAGGACAGGAAGTCCCAGGCGGCGTCGGCGTTCTCGCTGGTCGACGAGATGCCGACCGAGTCACCGCCGACGAAGGTGGACTCTCCGCCGTCGGGGCCGGCGATGGGCGCGACGCCGACCCTCATCTCCTTCGGTATCGAGCCGAGCGTGGTCGAGGGCATCGGCATCACGCCGATCTCCCCCTTGGGGAAGAAACCGGTCCAGGTCGGTCCCTGCTCCTCCTTGGCGGTCGGGCCGGTGACGCCCTTGGCGTAGAGGTCGCGGTAGATCTTGAACACGTCCGTCATGGCGGCCTGGTCGTTGAGCGAGGTCGTGCCCTCGGTGTCCATGACCTGGGCGCCCGAGGCCCACACCGACGGCCAGAAGGTGAACACGTAGCAGCCGCCGCAGTTGCCGCCGAAGAAGGTGCCGTGCACCTTGCCGTCCTTGCCGAGCTTCTCGTCGACGACCGTGGCCTGCTCGGCGAACTCCTTCAGCGTCGTGGGCCCCTTCTCGGGGTCCAGCCCGGCCTTCTCGTACAGGTCCTTGTTCCAGAACCAGACGGACAGGTCCAGGGTGTGCGGGAGCGTGTACGAGCGGCCGTCCAGCGTGCCCAGCCTGATGTGCGAGGGGGCGAGCTTGTCCTTGTAGGGCAGTGCGGCGATGCGGTCGCTGATGTCCAGGTACAGGCCCTGCGAGGTGTAGTTGGGGACGAAGATCACATCTGCCGCGAACACGTCGGGCAGCTGCTTCGCCCCGGCCGCGGCCGCGATGCGCGGCTGGTAGTTGTCCGTCGGGATGACCGTCAGCTTCACCTGGTTCTTGTGGCTCGCGTTGTACGCCTTGACCAGCCGCTCGCTCTGCGCCTGCGTCGCGGCGCGCGTCCACATGGTGATCGTGGTGGCCTCATCGGCGGGAGCGGCGGTTTTCTCGCTCCCGCCGCAGGCCGCCGCTGTTGTTAGCGCTAACAATACGATGGCGGTCATCCCGACGCGTGGCTGCATGGTCTTCTCCTCTTCCGGCATCCCCCGCGACGCACGAAATTGAACTAAAAGGTTTTCGGAAACGTAAAAGAAACATCAGACCGTGTCAATCCCCTGCTAGCAGGAGGCTGACCTTGCTGTTGGGTGAGGGTGAGGGCTACCCTCTGGGGGGCCACCATCGCGATGGCCGATCCTGCTGACAAGGTGTAAAGAAAAGGATTTCGTCAGATGGCTGGCAGGCGGTCACGTGCGGTGACCATCAGTGACGTGGCCTCGCTGGCCGGCGTGTCGATCGCCACCGTGTCCAAGGCACTCAATGGGAAGGACAACGTCAGGGCCGACACCCGGCAGCGCGTGCTCGAAGCGGCCGAACAGCTCTCCTTCCGGCCGAACGCGCTCGCCAAGAACCTGCTGACCGGGCAGAGCCGTACGGTCGGCCTGTTGACCAGCGACAGCGCCGGGAGATTCGGGATCCCCGTCCTTCTCGGCGCGGAGAACGCCTTCGGCGCGGGGGAGATGGCGGTGATGCTCTGCGACGCCCGCGGCGACGTCATCCGCGAGCAGCACCACATCCGCATGCTCCTGTCCCGGCGGGTCGACGGCCTGATCGTGGTGGGGGAGAGCACCAACCCGCGCCCCTCCATCAGCCGTGACCTGCCGGTTCCCGTGGTGTACGCCTATGGTCCCTCCGACGACGCCGACGATGTCTCCTTCGTGCCCGACGACGTGGGCGGCGCGATGCTCGCCGTACGGCACCTGCTGGCCACCGGGCGGCGCAGGATCGCCCATGTCACCGGTCCCACGGACTACAAGGCCGCGATCGACAGGGCCGAGGGCGTGCGGCGAGAGCTCGCCGAGGCCGGTCTCGAACAGGCGGGCGAGACCCTCTTTGGTGCCTGGTCCCAGCGGTGGGGGCGGCAGGCGGCCGAGATGCTGCTGATGGCGCAGCCCGACCTCGACGCGGTGTTCTGCGGCAGTGACCAGATCGCCGCGGGCTTCATGGAGACGGCCAGGGAGCGCGGCCGGCGCCTGCCCGCGGACATCGCGGTGATCGGCTACGACAACTGGGAGGTGCTGTCGGCCGAGACCCGCCCGCTGCTCACCAGCGTCGACCCGAACCTGGAACGGCTGGGGCACACGGCCGCGCAACACCTGTTCGCCGCCATCGACGGGAAGGTCGCCCCCGGCATCCACACCATGCCCTGCCGGCTCGTGATCCGCGACTCCACCGCACCACCCGGCTCTTCACCGGGCTGAGCAGGCTGTCCTACACGCCGAACGCCGGCGCCAGATTGCACGTCGCGGCGGTGCCGACCACCCGGGCCCCGGTCGACGCAGTTCACTGGGGTCGGTGGACCGGAGAGACGGAAGGCGGGGGATCGGCAGCCGCGAGGGTTCTCGTGCCCGAGGGCGGAACTCATCCGCGGTGACCCGGGCGGCCTGGCCGATCGCCAGGTCGACGTCGATGCGCCGGGTCGCGTGCAGCTGCTCGGTCCTGGCGAACAGCGCCACCGCGTACCTCCCGCCGCGGGGATACTCGGCGAACCCCGGGACACCGCCGACGACGCCCGAGACGGCACCGTCGCTCGGGCCTCGTCCCTGGTCCGTCGTCTACCTCGAAGTCGGCGCGGACCTCGCGCATGAGTTCCTCGCAGCGGGCCGGCATCGGGTCGGTGAACACCCCACGCCGGTACTTCGTCACGAACACCACGCGTGCGTGGAGGTTGCAGGCAACACGGCGTCCGGTGCGTATCTCGGGTTGGATTCCACGGCGGTGACGTAAACCGAAGGATACGATCACGGTGTGGAGTTGGTGAGGCAGGCTCGTGCGCACGTGGCGCGACTCGATCTGGGCGCAGAGCAGGTGGCTGTGCTGGACGCTCAGGCGCACACCGCCCGCGCGCTGTGGAACCTGCTGCATGAGTACTTCACCTTCCGCCAAGGCCGGTTCGCGACGTTGAAGGACTGCGACGCGGCGATCCGCACAGCCCGCCGCGAGATCGACTGGATGGGACAACTACCCGCCCAGGCGGCACAAGCGGTGCTGAAAACGTATCGGCAGGCGTGGGCGAACTTCTTCAACCCCGACCATCCGGCCAAGCGGCCCACGTTCAAGGGCCGCCTACGGACCCGGTTGGCCGTGGACGTCCCCCAAGCCCGCGATCTGCAGATCAAGCGGGTCAACCGGCGCTGGGGCGCGATCAACCTGCCCAAGGTCGGGCGGGTACGGTTTCGGTGGACCAAGGACCTGCCCGGCCTCACCAGGGGCGGCCCTGCCGGGCGGATCACCGGAGCGCGGCTGGTCAAGGATGCCCACGGCTGGCAGGTCGTGTTCCGCACCCAAACCCTCATCGCGCCGACCCCTACCGTGCACCCAGGCCACACGGTAGGGATCGACCGGGGCATCACCGTCGCCCTGGCCCTGTCGGACGGCACCATGCGTGAGCACGCACCCTGGCTTCGCAACGGCGAGAAGGAACACCTGCGCCGGCTGGAGAAGAAGTCGGCCCGCCAGCGGCGCACCCGCCATCGTGCTGAGCCGGCCTCGCATCGGCTGGCCCGCACCTACGACCAGATCGCCCGGCTGCGCGCGAGAGCCAAGCGCCGAGCCGTCGACTGGCAGCACCAGACCACCACCGAACTCGCCGCTACCTTCGGCGTGGTCGTGGTGGAGGACCTGAAGATCACGAACATGGTCCGCTCGGCCAAAGGTACGGTCGAGGCCCCCGGCGTGAACGTCGCGCAGAAGGCCGGGCTGAACCGCTCCATCGCCGGGCAGGCGTGGGGCCGGACGGTCACCCTGCTGGAGTACAAGACCTCCGAGCGGGGCGGCCAGGTGGTGAAGGTTCCCGCGCGGGGGACCTCGCAGACCTGTCACCGGTGCGGTCACTGTGACCCGGCGGCCCGGGATAAGGTACGCCTGCGCCAACCTCGCGTGTGGTTGGGTCGGGCATGCCGACACCAACGCCGCGATCAATATCAAGAACGCCGTCGGAACGCCGGTGTCAGGACGTGGAGACCTCGGGGTTACCCGGTCTGCGAAGCGTCAACCCCCGCGCGCCGCTTGACCGCGACGCGACGGGAGAGTCTCCGGCCCCCAGGCCGGGGAGGAGTTCAAGCTCCTTGACATCCTCCCGGCCGCCGGTCCGGTGCGGTGTGACACGAGGAGTTCGACGCCTGTCACATCGCCCCGGCGCCGACCGCGTCCGGCCGCGATTTCCTCGCCACGGTCGGCAGGTTCCGCCTGGTATCAAGGGGACCTCTCATCGCAAAGAATGCTCTACCAGGACAAGACTCTGGCTCTATCGACGATGGGCATGTACGGGTGTAGACAAAGGTTAATTAGCACCAAGAAGGCGACAAATTAACAACTTGTTTGCTCAGGGAACGCCGCTAGAAGATCCCGCGTCATGTTCGGGTCATCGGACAGACGGACGCGGTGACGCCGGCGGGGGAGTCCGCGGTCGCCACCGGGGCTGCCCACCAGAACCTGGTCGCGTTGGAGCACACGAAGTGCCGGCGCGGATGCGAAGGCGAGATTCCGTGAAGCCGATGCGAGGTCGGCCGGGAAGGTCGTCCGCGCCGTCTCCCGCTGAGCCGGGAGTTCTTCCCGCAGACAATCAAGATCGGAGCAAGACCGTGTGCCAGCACATACCCCCCTGTCCGTCCGCGGACGCTTTTGACCATGAGGCGGCGCGTCTCTTGGTCTCTCACCCAGAGCAGGGGTGGGGGCTGCTCTGCAACGGCGTGGTGGTCTTCGATGACACCGGGGAGCTTATGCCCGACGGACGTAGCATTCCCGCCCATCGTGACATTCCCGCCCATCACGGCCACTGCGTCGGGGCGGCGTGAGAGCGTTCGCCGCTCCAGCCTCCCCTGTGGCCGCCGCTATGGCCGCCGACCCGTCCCCGCACCGGGGGACGGCGCCCCGGCGGCTTTTTTCCGTCCCGGTCCCGGCGCCCGGGGCATGGCAGCCGACCGGCGATCGGCAGCCCGAGAAGGTCAGGTGACGATGCGTCGGATCCACCTCCGCAAGCGGTCGCGCTCCGCCGCCCGGCTCACCCTGGACCTGCGGACTCCGGCGGGCAGGCGGCTGCCGTACTGACCGCTCCATCTCACCGGGTGCCGCGTGGCCGCGGCCGCGGGCGACACCGCGGAATGAGCGGCCCTCCGCACCGGTTGCAGCGGTATGTGAAGGTTGAAGTCTACTCAGACGTCGTCTGTCCCTGGTGCTACATCGGCCACGCCCGCTTCGCCCGCGCCGTCGAGCGCTACCGGGCCAAGGGCGGGGAGGTGGAGGTCGAGTTCAGACCGTTCCAGCTCATGCCGGACGCGAAGTCCAACGGCGAGCTCACGCTCACCTGGGCCGCGAAGAAGTTCGGCGGGGCCGAGCAGGCCGCGCAGATGTTCGGGAGGGTGGGCGGGGTCGCCGCGGAGGACGGGCTGGTGCTGGACTTCGACCACGCGATCCAGGCCAACACCTTCGACGCGCACCGCCTCATCCGGCTCGCCGGAGAGCAGGGCAAGGGGGAGGAGGCGCTGTACGCGCTCTTCCGGGCTCACTTCACCGACGGTCTCGACGTCGGCTCGCGCGAGGTGCTCGCCAAGCTGGCCGGAGAGCTCGGCGTACGGGCGGACCTCGACGGTGAGGACGGCGCGGCGGCGGTGCGGGAGGAGCTGGCCCAGGCCCGCGCCATCGGCGTCAGCTCGGTGCCGCTCTTCCTGTTCGAGGGCCAGTTCGCCGTCTCCGGCGCCCAGCCCGAGGACACCCTGCTCGCCGCCCTCGAAGAGGTCGCCGAGCGCACCGGGCAGTCACCGGCCGCCAGGGCGGTCAAGGCCGCCCAGACCGGCGGGGACGCCTGCGACGACGAGGGCTACTGCGCCGTCTGATGAGGCCGGGCCCGCGAGGGGGAGGTCAGCCGGGAAGACCGGGCAGGCCGAGCTCGCCGGAGCGGTGGTGGCGGCGGCACAGGACCTGGTAGCGGATCGGAGCGGCGCCGGTGTCGCCGATGACCACCTGCTCGCCGGTACGGGTCATGCTGCCGCCGACCACCCGGGCGTTCAGGCGCCCGGGGCGTCCGCACCAGCACAGGACCTCGACCTGGAGGCGGTTGATCTCGTCGGCCAGTTCGAAGAGCCGCTGGGCGGCGGGGAACATCCGCGAGCGGAAGTCCGAGGCCAGGCCGAAGGCGTAGACATCGATGCCGTAGTCGTCGGTGAGGTCGGCGAGCTGCTCGATCTGGGCGACCGTGTAGAAGCACGCCTCGTCGCAGATGACGTAGTCGATGGGCTGGTGCGCGCGGACCAGGGCCACCAGATCCAGGTCGTCGTCGACCTCGACGGCCTCGCTGCCCAGACCGATCCGGCTGGTGACCTGCGCGTTGCCCGAGCGGTCGTGTTTGGTGAGCACCAGGCCGCGCCTGCCCTGGCGGCCGTGGTTGTAGTTCATCTGCAGGGCCAGGGTGGACTTGCCGCAGTCCATCGGGCCGAAGTAGAAGCGCAGCACCCCGTCCCGGGAGACGGCGGGAACGGCGGAGAGGGCAGACGTTTCGGTCACGGGGCGCCAGCCTAGTACTTCTGACGCGGTCAGCGATCTCCACCCCTGGTGACCGGTTTGTCGCTTTCGTTGACCGTACGATCCCCGCGGTGCCGGGGAGTCGATGGGGCTCGCCCGGCGGGTGAGCCCCATCGGTCGGTGAGTGCGGACGAACGCCTCCCGGATGGAGTCGACAGGTCCCGTTGAGGACACCGTGGTCAGTCGGCGCAAGGGTCGGACCCCACCGGGAGGCGTTCACCTACATCCTCACGGTCGGAGCAGGCCGCTCTCGATCGCCGCCTTCAGGCCCGCCTGCGTCGCCTGGTGGGAGGAGACGCCGTTGGTCACGGTGAAGTCGATGAGCAGGATGCTCGCCTCGAAGGTGAGGTGCTCGGTGATCCGCGTCCGCCCGTCGCCCAGGTCGGTGAAGACGATCTTCTGGTGCGTGACGACGTTCGGCAGCGTCCAGGTGTCGGTCTCGTAGTAGAGGTCGTCGCGGTGGACGCGCTGCTGCGCGTGCGTGTTGCTGGTGACCGGCAGCCCGGCGACCGGGATCTCCTCGACCGCGGTGAAGTTGACGTAGCGCGTTCCTGGCTCGTTCCAATCCGCGTGCGTGACGACCCGCTTCAGGAACGAGTGCATGCCCAGATGGTTGTTGATATTGGAGTAGGCGTCGAACACGTGCTCCACCGGGGCGTTGATCTCGGTGGAGACATCACGCTTGACCTGCTTCCTTCCCGTTATCGGCAGGGGAGCGGTCAGGCACTCGTAGAACCTGTAGGTGTTCCAGGCGATCTGCCACTGGGCGGCGAGCAGAGGGTCGGTGTCGGCGCGGGCAGGGGTCGAGAAGGCGGTGAGGAGGAGGGCGGCGGCGGACAGCGGGGCCACGAGAAGCCGGAAGAGCTTTGTCACGGATACCTCAGGAGAAGAGGGGAGGTGATGAAAGTCTTCTACCGCATCCGATCATGGTTTCCACGTTCCGAACGCAGATCGTGATCTTCATGTTTTGTAACGGTCCATCCTCGGACATCCGCCTGAAAGGTCATGGTCTGCGACCAAGGGTGAAAGACGGGAGGTACGAGGGGGTTTGGAGGGAAGATGCGCTGGTAGGGGTGGGTGGTCCCTGGCTGACGTAGCCTGACTGGGCTTGACTTGGCTTGACCGTGAAAAGCGTGGGAGATTCCCTTTGGCATATCGGAAAGTGGGAGAACCAGTGACGACCACCAACAAGACCGTTCCACCTCTCGGCAAGACCCCGGCCACCCTGACCTCCGGCCCCTCCGCGGAGACCGCGGAGATACCGGTGGCGCTCGCGGCGATGATGAGCGAGGACGAGGCCGTCGCCGCCCAGGCCGAGGCGGCTCGCTGGCGGTACGGGTTCTACGTCGTCATCGTGGGGCTCGTGGTCATCCTGATCGGCTTCGCGGTGATCACGCTGCGCGGAGGTGACACGACCGCGCCGTTCGCCGGGCTCGTCGGTGTCTCGGGTGCGATCATCGGCGCCTACTTCGGCGTGCAGATCGGCCAGTCCGGCAAGGACAGGGTCGAGGCCGAGCTGCGCCGTACGAATGAGATCGCCATCCGCCTCGCCGCCAAGGTCCACGCGCACGACGCCGACTCGGTGATCAACACCACCATGGGTCCCCGGCGCCGCTAGAACAGGCACCGCGGACCTCCAGCGGGGCCGGCCTCCGGACGATCTCCGGCAGGGCCGGCCTTTCGCGTCTCCGCGGCCGGGTCCGGCCCCGGACGTCCACCGGTACTCACCCCTCCGCTCTCGCCAACACTGCCCAAGGATCGGCCGTAGCTTCGGCAGGGTCCGCCGATTTGCGGATTCGCCGGGACTGGGTAGACACGGGGGCATGCGCAGCGTCCGTATCGGGGTCGACACCGGGGGCACGTTCACAGACGTGGTCGCGGTGGACGAGCAGACCGGTGAGATCACCACGACCAAGACTCCCTCCACCCCCGCCAACCCGGCCGACGGGTTCATGGAGGGGGTATGGAAGGTCCTCAGAAAGGCGGCCGGGGCCGAGGAGGTGACCCTGGAAGCCGTGTCGGCGGTGGTGCACGGCACCACGGTCGCCACCAACCAGCTCCTTGAGGACCGTATCGCCGACCTGGGCTTCGTCACCACCGAGGGCTTCGAGTTCATCCTGGAGATCGCCCGCCAGAGCGTGCCCGACGGCTACGGCAACTCCTACTTCTGGGTGAAGCCGCCCCGCATCGTCCCGGTGCACCGGGTCAGGACCGTCGGCGGGCGCCTGGACCACACCGGGGCCGAGGTGCGGCCGTTCGACGAGGAGCAGGCCGTCGAGGCGGCCCGGTGGTTCCGTGATCGCGGCATCACCGCGATCGGCGTCTGCTTCCTGCACTCGTACGCCAACCCCGCCCACGAACTGCGCATGCGGGAGGTCCTGGAACGGGAGCACCCGGACGCCGTCGTCTCGATCTCGTGCGACGTGCTGCGCGAGTACCGCGAGTACGAGCGCTCGGTCACCACGCTGGTCGACGCCGCGGTCAAACCGACGATGCGCCGCTATATCGCCAACCTGGCCGAACGTCTGGAGGTGGACGGCCAAGGGGGCGAGACGAGTGCCGCGCGTGCGGGCGAGGGCCTGCCGTTCTCCGTCATGAAGAGCAACGGCGGCGTGCTCTCCGCGGCCGAGGTGGTGCACCAGCCGATCACCACGGTGCTCTCCGGACCGGCCGCGGGCGCGCTCGGCGCCGCGCTGATCGCCGCCACCGCCGGGCACCCCTCGGTGATCACCCTGGACGGCGGCGGCACCTCCACCGACGTCGCGGTGGTCGTCGACGGGGAGCCGTCGCTGACCACCGAGGGCAGCATCGGCCGCTACCCCTGCAAGATCCCGATGATCGACATCGTGACCGTCGGCGCGGGCGGCGGCTCCATCGCGTGGATCTCCCCGGAGGGCACGCTGAAGGTCGGGCCCAAGTCCGCGGGGGCCGACCCGGGGCCGCTCTGCTACGGCCGGGGCGGCACCGAGGTCACCGTCACCGACGCGCACGTCTTCCTCGGCCGGGTTCCGGCGCACCTGCTCGGCGGGGAGATCCCGCTCGACGCCGACGCCGCCCGGCAGGGGATCGAGGCGCTCGCGGGCAAGATCGGACTGACTCCCGAACGGACCGCGGCGGGCATCCTGGAGATCAGCGCGTTCAACCAGTCGAACGCCATCCGCCAGATCACCGTCAAGCGCGGCCTGGACGTGCGCGACTTCCCCATGGTCGCCTTCGGCGGCTCGGGACCGCTACTGGTCTGCAGGCTCATCGACATCCTCGGCCTGCCCTCGGTGATCGTCCCGCCCGACCCCGGCAACGTCTCGGCGTTCGGGCTGCTCACCGTGGACGTCAAGAACGACTACGTGCGCACCTTCGTCACCCGCGACCTCTCGCTCGCGGCCGCCGCGGAGATCTTCGGTGAGCTGGAGGGACAGGCGGCCGCGGCCCTGGACCGCGAGGGTTTCGCCGGAGAGGCGCACGTCTACGCGCGAAGCGCCGACCTGCGCTACTACGGCCAGGCCTACGAGGTCAGGGTGCCCGCCCCGGCCGGACCGCTGGACGAGGCGTGGCGGACCGAGGTGCTGGACCGCTTCCACACCGAGCACCACAAGCTCTACGGGTACGGCTACCGTGACGACCCCCGGCACGGCGTCGAGTGGGTCAACCTCCGGGTCTCCGGTATCGGCCCGATCACCCGCCCCGCCATCGGACGCCGGCCGCACGGTACGAGCCGGCCCGAGCCGGTCGCCTTCCGCGAGGTCTGTTACGACGAGTGGGGCAGCACCCCGATCCACCGCCGCGCCGACCTGGCGGCCGGAGCGGAGATCAGCGGTCCCGCGGTCATCGAGGAGTACGGCTCCACCCTGCCGGTTCACCCCGGCTTCACCGCGACCATGGACGAGTTCGGAAACCTGGAGGTGCGCCGTGCAGCGAACGACAACGGCTGAATCGGCGAGCGCGGCCGACCCGGTGCTGGTGGAGATCGTCGAGGGAACGCTCGCGTCCGTGGAGATGGAGGTCGAGACGGCCATCGCCCGTACCGCCCGCTCGCCCATGATCCGCGACGCGCACGACTTCCGCGCGGGCATCCACGACGTACGGCTGCGCAAGCTGACCGGCAGGTCCTACTCGGCGCTGGTCCAGCCGATCGTCAGGGACTTCCCGACCGCCGAGATGAAGCCCGGCGACGTGTTCTTCCACAACGACGTCTACCTGTCCGAGGGGGGCATCGGGCACCTGCCCGACCTGTGCGTGACGGTCCCGGTCTTCCACGGCGGGGAGGTCGTCGCCTTCGTGCAGGCGTTCGGCCACCACGACGACATCGGCGGGGGCGTGCCCGGCTCCATGCCGAGCAACGCGCGCAGCGTGTTCGAGGAGGGGCTGATGGTCCCGCCGATCAAGCTGTGGGACGAGGGCGTGCCCAACCGGGCGGCGCTCACCATCATGACCCGGAACTCACGGATGCCCGACTCGCTGGCCGGAGACCTGGACGCCGAGTGCTCGGCCTGCCTGATGGGCGCGCGGCGGCTGGGCGAGCTGTTCGACCGGTACGGGCGCGAGGCGGTCGAGGCGTGCTTCGACGCGATCATTTCCAACACCACCGAGACGTTCCGCAGGGAACTGCTGGCCAAGATCCCCGAGGGCACCCACGTGTGGGAGGACTACGCCGAGCACGACGGCGTGGACTCCCCCCGCCTGCACACCCAGCGGATGACCCTCACCGTCGATCATTCGGCCCAGGTGCCGCTGGTCATGGACTTCACCGGCACCTCGCCGCAGGCCAAGGGGCCGATCAACCACGCGGGCGACTACGCCGACGGGGTGTTCCTGAAGAAGTGGCTGGCGCCGATCCTGCGCAACCTGGCCGACACCCCCGAGCGGATGGCCGAGCTGGACGTCAACGAGGGCGTCGTGCCCCTCATCGAGATGCGGTTCCCGGAGAAGGGCACCCTGCTCACCCCGATCTTCCCGGCCCCCACCAACGCCCGTACCTTCGTGATCCTGCGCCTGCTGGGCGTGCTGGCCGGGGTGCTGGCCAAGGCGACCGGCGGCCGGATGCCCGCCGACCAGGAGACCATCCGCTACACCGGCGTCTACGGCGACGGCCTCGACGGCACCCCGTACCTGATGCGCGAGGTCCTCGGCGGCGGCTCGGGCGGCCGGTGGTACGCGGACGGGGAGGACACCATCCACGTGGTGCCCGACTCGCGCAACATCCCGGTCGAGTTCGCCGAGTCCCGCTGGCCCTTCCGGGTCGAGCGGCTCGGCCTGGCCCGCGACTCCGGCGGCCCCGGCCTCTACCGGGGCGGTCTCGGCTACGACAAGCACCTGCGGATGCTCCGCGACGCCTCGTTCATGTCCATCGCCGACCGCTCGATCCTGTCCTGCTGGGGGGTGAACGGCGGCCGGGCCGGAAAACCCTTCGTCGTGGAGATCGACGGGAGGGAGATGGAGGGCCTGGTGGACGACTCGCCGGTCCGCGCGGGCGAGATCATCCGGGTCCGCACCACCGGCGGTGGCGGCTGGGGTTCTCCGCTGGACCGCGACCCCGCCCTGGTGGCCGCCGACGTCCGCGACGGCAAGGTCTCGGTGGACGGCGCCCGCGACGACTACGGGGTCATCCTGTCCGGCTCGCAGGATGATCCCCAGGTGGACGCCGAGGCCACCGAGATCCGCCGCGCGGAACTCCGCGCCCTGGTCACCGACGACGCGCCCTTCTTCGACCGGGGCCCTGGCTTCCCCTCCCTGTCGGGCGGCCTGCCGCACGCGGAGGTGGACTTCAGGTAGCCGAGCGGGTGTCCTCCTCGGGTACCGCCCGCATCGGCGTTCCGCCTCGCCTCACGGTCCGTATCAGGTCGATCGGGAGATGAGAGACACCCCGCTACGACGGCCGTGAGGACCACGGCCGACCCGTCCTGGCGATCGCTTTCCCCTCCCCCGGCAGCACGCCGGGGGAGGGGCCCGACGAGTTCGTGTGCCGGGCCGCGGAGGTGCTAAACTATAGGCAGTTGCGGTTGTGGTACCCATGAAACTCTGTGTGCACCTGAAGGTCATCCGTCAGGTGCATTTTTGTTTTCCCGGTCATCTCCGGATGGGCTCATCGCGGCGACGCGGGATCCGCGCGGTGCGGATTCCGGCTCTGCCCCCTATCGAAGGAGAAAGTTATGGCTACGGGAACCGTGAAGTGGTTCAACTCGGAAAAGGGCTTCGGCTTCATCGAGCAGGACGGCGGCGGCGCCGACGTCTTCGCTCACTACTCCAACATCGCCGCCCAGGGCTACCGTGAGCTGCAGGAGGGCCAGAAGGTCTCCTTCGACGTCACGCAGGGCCAGAAGGGCCCGCAGGCCGAGAACATCGTTCCGGTCTGATGTAGCACCAGCACGGCAAGGGCCGGGGCCCGCATCCTTCGAAGGGTGCGGGCCCCGGCTCGTTCCGTGCCCGGCGCTCCTTGCCCGCTGAGCGAGAAGGCGTTTTCATGAGGGAATGCCGCTGACGATCACTGTGGTACGACATGGTCAGAGCGAGTCCAACGTGGCCTTCGAGGAGGCCTTCCGCGCGGGCCGGGCGGTCGTCCTGGAGCGCCCCGACTCCGAGGCCGAGCTGACCCCGCTCGGCAGGGAGCAGGCCACCGAGCTGGGGCGGCACCTGGCGGCAGGGGATCCGCCGGAACTCGTCCTGTGCTCGCCGTACCGCAGGACCGTGCAGACCTGGGAGCTGGTCGCCGCCGAGCTGGGTGCGGACCCCGAGATCCGGCTGGAGCCGAGGCTCAGGGACCATGACATGGGACGTTGGTCGGGGATGAACCTGCTCGCGCTCAGGGAGAGGTTTCCCGGTGAGTCGGAGAACCTGGTGGCGCGTCTGTACGGCGGTTTCCGGCCCCCGGAGGGGGAGAGTTTCCCCGATGTCGCCGGTCGGATACGCGAGGTGGTCGAGGAGCTGCGTGCCGGGCACGCCGGGCGCCGGGTTCTCGTCGTCGCGCACGACTCGGTCGTGCTGATGTTCAAGCACGTGATCGAGGATGTCCCGATCGACTCCGTCGAGGCGTTCGGCCCGGTCGGCAACGCCTCGGTCTCGGTGTGGCGCGGAACCAGGCCCGAGGTCTTCAACGAGGTGGGCCACCTGTTGGGGACACGGCCGCGGTAATGCTCCGCTCCGGCCGGGGTTTTCCTGATGATCTCCCCCCGCGTGTCCCGCCGGGTACTGGTATGGGGGATCATGGGATTCCCTCATCCGGGTATCGTGCCAGTCTCATGGCAAGCGGGCCGGGAACGGAGGAAGCGCTCCTCCGGCCGGGTCCGGCCGCCACGCATCGGAGGTTGATCTTGCAGGGAGCACTCGGCGACATCGTCGTTCTCGATCTCTCTCGTGCGCTCGCGGGTCCGCACGCCACGCAGATGCTCGGCGATCTGGGTGCTCGGGTGATCAAGGTGGAACATCCCGGGGGAGGTGACGAGTCCCGGGGCTGGGGCCCACCGTTCGTGGGTCCTGATAGTGATATTTCTACTTATTTTCTGGCGGCTAACCGGAACAAACAGTCGATCACCCTCGACCTCAAGTCCGCCGAGGGCAAGGCGCTGATCGAGCGCCTGGTGCGGCAGAGCGATGTGCTGGTGGAGAACTTCCGCACCGGCGTCCTGGACCGGCTGGGCTTCCCCGTCGAGCGGTTGCACGAGCTCAACCCCCGCCTGGTCATCCTGTCGATCACCGGCTTCGGCCATGACGGCCCGGAGGGCGGCAGGCCGGGGTACGACCAGATCGCGCAGGGCGAGGCCGGACTGATGAGCCTGACCGGCCCGTCGGCCGACGAGCCGTACCGGGTGGGCGCCTCGATCGCGGACCTGCTCGGCGGCATCCACGGCGCCTACGGTGTGCTGGCCGCGCTGTACGAGCGGGAGCGGACCGGGCGGGGCAAGATCGTGCGGACCTCGCTGCTGGCCGCGGTGACCGGGGTGCACTCCTACCACGGCACGGCCTGGACCGTCGGCGGTCAGGTGCCCGTCGCCAACGGTAACCACCACGCCTCCATCGCCCCGTACGGGGCCTTCCACTGCGCCGACGGCATGATCCAGATCGCGGTGGCGAACGACGCGCAGTGGCGCAAGGTCGCCACCCTGCTGGAGATAGATCCAGATATCGCGAAATATGCCACGAACAGGGAAAGGTTTGCGCATCGGGACGAGCTGATCGCGGACATGGAGCGGAGGCTCACCAAGCACGACAGGGCGCACTGGCTGGCCGCGCTCGGCGAGGCCGGGGTGCCCGCCGGGGCGATCAGGTCCATCGACGAGGTCTACGCCTGGGAGCAGACCCGTTCCCAGGGGCTGGTCGTCGAGGTCGACCACCCCGTGCTCGGCACCATCGAGCTGCCGGGACCGCCGCTCCGCTTCGACGGCGACCTTCCCATGCGCCATACCGCCCCGCCGGCCCTCGGCGAGCACAACGACGAGGTCCTCGCCTGGCTGGAGGAACGTGAACGATGACAGGAAGGCGGATCCCCCGCGGAGCGCGGATATGACCCCGGCGCGGCCCGACGCGCGGACCCTGATCGACACCTTCCTCGATCCCGGTACCTGGCTCTCGTGGGACGAGCCGCCCGCCGACCCCTCCCCGACCAACCCGGGATACGCCGAGGAGCTGGCCGTGACCCGAGCCAGGACGGGATACGACGAGGCGGTGATCTCCGGGGAGGGACTGCTCGACGGGCGCCGGGTGGCGATCGTCGCGTGCGAGTTCTCCTTCCTGGCCGGCTCGATCGGGGTGGCCGCCGCCGAGCGGCTCACCGCCGCGATCGAGCGGGCCACCGCCGAGCGGCTCCCGCTGCTGGCGGCCCCCGCCTCGGGCGGCACCCGGATGCAGGAGGGCGCGGTGGCCTTCGTCCAGATGGTGAAGGTCACCGCCGCCGTGGCCGCGCACCGCGCCGCGGGCCTGCCGTACGTCGTCTACCTGCGCCATCCCACCACCGGCGGCGTCTTCGCCTCCTGGGGCTCGCTGGGGCACGTCACCGCGGCCGAGCCGGGCGCGCTGATCGGGTTCCTGGGGCCGAGGGTGTTCGAGGCGCTGCACGGCTACCCGTTTCCCGAGGGTGTTCAGGTCGCCGAGAACCTCTTCGCCCACGGCCTGGTCGACGCCGTGGTGTCGGCCGAGGACGCCCGGCGGGTCGCCATCCGGGTGCTCGCCGTGCTGTGCGCCCCCCGTGAGGGGCTGGATCCGGGTCCCGAGCCGGACGAGTGGATCCCGGTGGTCCAGGCGTGGGACGCGATCAGCCGCTCCCGCCGCGACGACCGCCCCGGCGTGCGGGCGCTGCTCAAGCTCGGAGCCTCCGAGGCCACCTCGCTCAACGGCACCGGTGTGGGCGAGCACGATCCCGGGCTGATCCTCGCCCTGGCCAGGTTCGGCGAGGTCCCCGCGGTCGTGCTCGGTCAGGACCGGCGGCGCCAGCGGATCGACGCCCCGCTCGGCCCGGCCGGGCTCCGGGTCGCCAGGAGGGGGATGCGCCTGGCCTCCGAGCTGGGGTTGCCACTGGTCACCGTGATCGACACCGCCGGGGCCGCGCTCTCCAGGGCGGCGGAGGAGGGCGGCCTGGCCGCCGAGATCGCCCGCTCCGTGGCCGACCTGGTGATGCTCGACGCCCCGACCGTCTGCCTGCTGCTGGGGGAGGGCGCGGGCGGCGCCGCCCTCGCGCTGCTCCCCGCCGACCGGGTGCTCTGCGCCCAGCACGGCTGGCTGTCGCCGCTCTCCCCGGAGGGAGCGTCGGCGCTGCTGTACCGGAGTGTCGACTTCGCCCCGGAGATCGCCGAGGCCCAGGGGGTGAGATCCACGGACCTGCGCCGGGACGGCCTCGTCGACCGGATCATCCCGGAGTTCCCCGACGCCGCCTACGAGCCGGAGGCGTTCTGCCGCCGGGTCTCGCGGGCACTGGAGTACGAGATCGCGACCCTGCTGGGGCAGCCCCCCGCGGACCGCATCGCCGCCAGGCTCTCCCGCTACCGCCGGCTCGGCGTGGGCTGAGCGGGCGGCGGCGACGGGATAACGGCGGGTCTCCACCCCGGCCGCGCGTCGTGGCAGGTCACCTGGGAGCCCTCAGGCGGGCGTCAGGCGCGAGGGGAGGTCACGGCTCCGAGAGCACCGGGGTGAGCGGGACCGGCAGGCGCTCGATCCGCACGGAGAAGACCTCGTCGCGGGGGACGACCACCTCGTACGCCCCGTGGTCGACCATCCAGTAGCCCAGGGCCTCGGCCTTCACCCCGCTGTGCCCGGTGTAGGCGATGTGCAGGCTCTCCTCACCGTTCTCCTCGGAGACGTCAAGGACCAGGCAGGGCTCACCGCCGAACGCGCCGACGGTGCGGACCAGCACCAGCCAGTCGAGGTCCTCGCGCGAGACGACCAGCCGCCAGTAGCCGGAGGCCGCCTCGAAGCCCGGCTGGGCCTCCTCGTTGAACAGCACCACCTCGGTGGTACCCGGGCCGAGGGCGGCGGCGTACGTCCGGCCGGAGTAGTGGGCGGCGAACCCCGAGGCCACCGGCTCGATCTCGGCGCTCATGAGGCGGGCCGCCAGCTCAGGCCGTCGTAGCGGCCGAAGAGGCGCTCCTCGCCGTCGGTCACGTGGATGATCTCGGCCCCGGCGGGGATCGGCATGGGCGTGGTGTGGAACTGCGGCACGACGTGATCCCGCGAGGTGGTGAAGCCGTTCCCGGCGAAGGGCGGTGAATCGTTCCAGTCACCACCCATGTGCGGGCCATACGGCACGACGTAGGCGTCCATGTCGCGGGCGTACCAGCGCATCAGATAGATCTCCGGGACGGTGGCGGTCAGCTCCGAGCCGTCGAACCCCAGGTCGAGACCGGCGAAGAGCTGAGCGGGGGTGGTCAGCCGCGCGCAGTCCTGAACCCGGTACACGTATCCGGAGATCACGGTGCGTCTGCCGGCCAGATAGGGCACGAGCAGCCGAGGAGGTATGACCTTCTGCATCTGCGTTCTACGCCCAGGTGGATCACTCACGGTCGGCATTTTACGATCCACCGGCCCGGAGTCGCCGGTGTTCCAGGCACGGCAGGGCATTCCGGGTGGCAATCGTGATCTGGGAGTCGAATTCGCATATCTGTACGCCGGGTCCGGAGCCCATATCGGTGCGTACCACCCCCATCGGGTCGACCAGCATGCTCCGCCCGATCCCGAAGTTGTCGCGGGCCTCCGGATTCGGCGCCTGGCCCACGGCCGCGACCCAGGTGGTGTTCTCGATCGCCCGGGCCCTGACGAGGGTGGTCCAGTGCTCCTCCTTCATCGGCCCGGAACCCCACGCGGCGATCACCGCGAACAACTCGGCCCCGGCGTCCACCAGGGCTCTGGTCAGCTCGGGGAAGCGGATGTCGTAGCAGGTGACCAGGCCCACCCGGAGCCCGGCCAGCTCCACCACGACCGGCGTGTCGCCCGGCGCGACCAGCTCGGATTCGCGGGCGCCGAAGGAGTCGAACAGGTGGATCTTCCGGTAGGCCGCCTCGATCGAGCCGGTGGGGCCGATGGCGACCGCGGTGTTGTGGACCCGATGATCACCGGGTTCGAACACCCCCGCGATCACCGAAAGGCCGTGCTCCCGTGCGGCTTCGGCCAGCCCGGTGACGAACGGTCCGTCCAGCGGCTGGGCGAGGTCGGTGATTCTCCTGCCGTACCGGGTGAGCGTGGCCTCCGGGAAGATCGCCAGCTCGGCGCCGCCCGCGGCGGCCTCGCCGAGGGCCGTGCGGGCACGGTCGAGGTTGGCGGCGGGGTCTTCCGAGACCGGGATCTGGCAGAGGGCGATGCGCGTCACGGGTGTGACCCTATCCGTCGGTTCGGCACTCGTTCCATCCACGTGAGGCTCCGCCACGCCCATTCCAGTGGTCCGTACCTGAATCTGGCCAGCCACGCCCGGCTGAACAGCACCTGAAACACCAGGACGGCGACCGAGAGCGCCACACCGGCCAGCCGGGTCGCATCCGAGGTGAGCAGTGGCAGGAAGAGCAGGATGATCGGTGTGCTCATCAGGTAGTTGGTCAGCGCCATCCGGCCGAGCGGCGCCAGGGCCGCCAGCAGCGGGTCACGCAGCCGGGTCCTGAGCGCCAGCAGCAACCCGGTGCAGTAGGCCGTGGCGGCGGCGAGCCCGGCGGCCGGGTAGACGGCCCGGTTGAAGAGGACGGGGTCGCCCGCGATGCGTACCCAGAGCCAGGTGAGCGCCACGCCCAGCACCACGCTCGCCGCGAACGCGAACGGCAGCAGCCACTCGGGCGGTGGCCGCTGCATCATGGCCATGCCCAGCACGAACAGCCCGGGGATGAGGATCACCCCGCCGCCCTGGTGTACCGCCCAGGCGGTGAGGGCGACGCCCAGCAGCACCACCGCGGGCTGCGGGAAGAACGAGGCGGGCAGCAGGATCAGCGCCCCGAAGATCGCGTAGGGCAGGAGCACCTCGCCGGGGTTGACGATCTGGTGGAGCGCGCCCAGCGCCGCGAGCACCGCCAGCCTGCGCAGCAGCACGGCCCGGGGGCTCTCGGTCCGCTCGGCCGCCGACCGGAGGAAGAGGATGAAGCTCAGCCCGAACAGGAACGAGAAGATCGGATAGAACCTGCTCTGCAGCAGGTTGTCGATCACCCAGTCGACCGCGTTCTGGCCTGGGTTCCTCAGCTGGTCGCGGGTGTGCTGCCAGGTGTTGACCAGCATGATCCCGCACACCGCGAAGCCGCGGAGCGCGTCGAGCTCATGGAATCGTCGGGTCACAGGAAATAGACGTATCACCCCATAATCAACTATGCATAGATGATCTCCCCCGTAAGCCCTCTCGGAGGTGTGGCGATCGCCGCCCGCGCGAACCCGCGAGCGGGACATCACACCGGTACCGCGACACCATCGCGGGGTTCTCGGCCGGTTCGGCTCTCCCCGGGTGACCCTGGTCGGGCGGTGATCCCGGCCCGCTGACCGGCTGGACCGAGGATGTGAAGTCCTTGCCGGACGTCGTCCGGCAAAACGAGTTGCCACTCTGGGTAACGACTTCTATCCTCTCGGTTATGGTATCGCCGTGATACCAGATTCGCCGTACGGTGGGAGGCATGGCTATGACATTGCGGCTCTCCGACGAGCAGACCGAAGCCCTCCGGCGACGCGCGGAGCGAGAGGGGCGGAGCATGCAGCAGGTGGTGCTGGCGGCCGTGGAGGAATACCTGGTGCGCCACTCCGATGACGAGGAGGTTCATCGGCTCGGCGTGGAAGCGGTGCGCCGATGGAAACCCGTTCTTGATCGGCTCGCCGAATGACCCGTTGTCTCACGGTGGAGCAGGTTCTCGATCTCGCGGAGTTGGCCATCGGGGCTACGCCGGAACTGCGTGACCTGGGTCTGCTCGATTCCGCCGTGCACAGGCCCCAGGCGTCCATGTTCGGGCAGGAGGCATATCCGGACCTGTTCGCCAAAGCCGCGGCCCTGCTTCATTCACTGGCCGCCAATCATCCGTTCGTGGATGGAAAAAAGCGGGTGGCGTGGGTGGCGACGGTCGTCTTCCTGGCATGGAACGGGAGGGCGATCGACACCGGCGATGACGAGGCTTATGACCTCGTCATCGCCGTCGCCTCGGGCAAGCTCACCGAGGTCGATGAGATCGCCGACGTGCTCCGGAGCTTCGCCGTGACCGTTTGAGGCGGGCCTACCCCGTCGCCGGCCGGTGGCGCCCCGTCGGGCGGGGAGGGGCCGGGCGCGCCCGATCTCCGTCCCCGCCTCGGGGAAAGTGCCGCAGGATCCTTCCGTCCAGCAGCGGCGGTGGAACCGGTTGAGGTCGTCCGTTCTCCGATGACCGGCGCCGGGTCAGGTGTCGTCGCTGTCGGCGAAGGTCCGGTAGGCGGGGCGGAGGAGGTCCAGGATGGGGATGTGCCGGGCCTTGATCTGTGGCGGGTCGAGGGTGCGCAGTAGCAGGTCGGGTGGGGGGACGGGGAGGCCGGTACGGTCGCGGAGCCGGGCCGGGGAGACACTCGGCTCGTAGAAGGCGGTCAGCCGGTCGGTGAACGGCGCGTCGTCCACGTCGAACAGTCCAGGTCTGTTCTCGCCGGAGCCGGAGCCGGGCGCGGTGGTGCCGCCCGCCTCGCGGAGGGCGTCGAGCAGGGCGTCCCTGGCGATGCCCCGCCAGGCCAGCACCAGGAACGGGTCGTCGTCGAACCTCTCGGCCAGCACGTACAGCACGGCGGACAGGTGTTTGCAGGGGAAGCCCCAGTCGGGACACGAGCAGGTCATGTCCAGGTCGCCGGTGTCGGGGAAGAGCGGCAGGCGGCAGGCGCGGAAGGCGTCCTCGATCTCCGGCGGCATCTCGCCGGCGAGCAGCTTGGCCCGGTAGAGGGCCTGGGCGGCCAGCGCGTCGGTGAGCTTACGCCACTGGTCCGCCCGGTAGGAGGTGATCTGGATCTCGACCCGGTACGGGGTGCGCCGAGACCCCTGGACCCGGGCCGTGACCAGCCCCGGCCCGAGCTCTGTGTCGAGGACCTGGCCGGAGCGGGCGTACGAGCGGCCCCGGCCGAGCCTGCCCGGGTCACAGACGTCTTCGAGGATGTCGATGAACCGGCGCGACCACCACCGCTCGCCGATCGAGCCCCGCTTGCTACGGACCCGGATGCCGCCCTCGACCCGGATCGGCACGGACGGCTCGAACCAGCCGCTCCTGCTCATGACGCCTCCTCGCGGACCCGTACCGAAAACGCGCCGCGCCCGCTCATCAGACGGCCTCAGGTCCGAGACGGAACAGCTCATGTAGCCGGTCGGTGGACAGGCCGGTGATCCAGTCCTCGCCGGTGCCGACGACGCTCTCGGCGAGCGCCTGCTTGCGCTCGATCATCTCGTCGATTCTCTCCTCCAGGGTGCCGACGCAGATGAACTTCCTGACCTGCACGTTCCTGGTCTGGCCGATCCGGAACGCCCGGTCGGTCGCCTGGTTCTCCACGGCGGGATTCCACCACCGGTCCACGTGGATGACATGGTTGGCCGCGGTCAGGTTGAGCCCGGTGCCCGCCGCCTTGAGCGAGAGCAGGAAGAGCATCGGTTCGTCGTCGTCCTGGAACCGCTCCACCAGCGCGTCCCGCTGTCTCTTCGGCAGTCCACCGTGCAGCCAGAGCACCGGGCGGTCCAGGTGCGCCGAGAGGTACGGCTGGAGCAGCGTGCCGAACTCGGCGTACTGGGTGAAGACCAGCGCCTTGTCGCCCTCGCCGACGATCTCCTCCGCCAGTTCCTCCAGCCGGGCCAGCTTCCCCGACCGGCCGGGCAGCCGCGAGTTGTCCTTGAGCAGGTGCGCCGGATGGTTGCAGACCTGCTTGAGCTTCAGCATGGTCGCGAGCACGTTGCCGCGCCGCTCGATGCCCTCGCTGCCGGCGATCCTGTCCATCATGTCGGTGACCACCGCCTGGTAGAGGGTGGCCTGTTCGGGGGTGAGGGTGCACCAGACCTTCATCTCCATCTTGTCCGGCAGGTCGGAGATGATGGTCTTGTCGGTCTTGAGGCGCCGGAGCACGAACGGCCCGGTGGCGCGGCGGTCGCGGTGGCGTCGCCGTCCCGCTCGATCGGCTCCTGGTAGCGCTCCCGGAACGTCCTGGCCGAACCGAGCAGGCCGGGGTTGCAGAACTCCATCAGGGACCAGAGTTCGGCCAGGTGGTTCTCGACCGGCGTGCCGGTCAGCGCGAACCTGCTCCTGGCCGGCAGCGCCCGTACGGCCTGTGCCTGCCTGGCGGCGCTGTTCTTGATGGCCTGCGCCTCGTCGCAGACGACCCTGGCCCAGGAGAGGCCGGTCAGCGTCTCGCGGTCCCGCAGGGCGGTGCCGTACGTGGTGAGGGCCAGGTCCGCCCGCTCCACCCGCCGGGCGAGTTCCGCCCCGCGCAGCCTGGTGGTGCCGTGGTGCAGGTAGACCTCCAGCGAGGGGGCGAACCTGGCGGCCTCCTTCTGCCAGTTGCTGAGCAGCGACATCGGGCAGACCAGCAGGGTCGGCCCCGGCCGCACGCCCGTCGCACGCTCGTTGAGCAGCAGGGAGAGGGTCTGCGCGGTCTTTCCCAGGCCCATGTCGTCGGCGAGGATGCCGCCGAGCCCGATCTCGGACATGAAGCTGAGCCAGGACAGCCCGCGCTCCTGGTACGGCCTGAGCACGCCGTGGAAGTCGGCCGGAGTCGTGATCGGTACGAGGCGGCGGTCGGCCTCGCCGGACAGCAGGTCGCCGAGGAGACCGTCGGCGTCCACCCCGACGACCGGCAGTTCCTCGTCGCCGCCGTGGATGACCTCCTGGATCACCTCGCCGACGGTCATCTCACCCGATCGGCGCCGCTCGACGGCTCTGAGCGCGGCGGTGAGCTGCCGGTCGTCCAGCTCGACCCAGCGGCCCCGCACCCGGACCAGCGGCACCTTGAGCCTGGCCAGCTCGGCCAGTTCCTCCTCGCTGATCGTCTCGTCGCCGATCGCCAGGTCCATCCGGAAGTCCACCAGCTGGTGCAGCCCGAAACCCTGGTCGGCCGCCGCGCCGGGACCGGTCGGCTGCGAGCGGGCGGTGAGCTTGAGGCCGAGCCTCGTGGTGCCGGCCCAGGCGGGCAGTTGCACGCCGAACCCGGCGGCCTGCAGGAGCGGGGCGGCCTGGCGGAGAAACGCGAACGCGCCGGTCGTGTCGAGGACCAGCTCGGAAGGACGGCGATCGCGCAGTGCCTCTCCCACCCTGGGGTAAAGGCGTGCCGCCCGGCCGAGCCCGGCGAGCAGCGCCTCGTCGGGACGCCCCGGCAGGCCGGGAGCGGTCTCACCGGCCCAGATGAGCGGCGCGGGAAGGTAGAGGCTCAGGTCGTCCGAGGACTGGAGGGCGAACTCCAACCGCCAGCGGGAGCCGTCGGGGGGCGGTGCCGGACGGCCGCCGTACTCCGCGACGAGGTCGCGGGCGGGCTCGGGCTCCGGGCCGCTCTCGGGCTCGGTCAGCCGGAAGCACACCCTGACCGGGCCGTCGAGCCGGTGCGCGGAGTCGAACCACTCGCGGAGCGGCCCGGCCAGCTTCTCCGCCGAGGTCCGGGTCAGCCCGGGAAGCGCGGCGTCCGCACCGGTGAGGGCGACCATCCAGCGGTCCGGGAGGGGAGCGCGCGGTCCCGGCCGGTGCCCGCCGAGCAGGCGGTCGGGGAGCGCCCGCCGTACCGCGGCGTCGGCGAGGCAGGCCACGGCCTCGATCAGCACGTGGGCCGAGGGCCGCTCCTCGACGACGGCCCGGCAGACGGGCGGCATCGCGGCGGCCAGCTCACGGAAGCGGGCCGCGTAGGGACCGGTCAGCACGGGACGCCACCGGGCCGCGTGGCCCGCGTCCTCGGCGACGAGCTGTGGCAGCACCCGGCCCCGGCGGATCAGATCACGGGTGTACGCCGCGACGGCGGCGAGATAGCGCAGGGAGGCGCCGGGGACCGGCGCCCGGTCCTCTCCGTCGGGGAACTCGTCGGGTTCGTACCTCTCCGCCGGCAGACGGGTCACCTCGTCCACGGCGTCGAGCAGGCTCAGTGCCGCGCCGGGCTCGATCAGCAGGGCGGGCACCCGCCAGCGGCCGATCTTCGGCTGCCGCGCGCCGATCTCGATCCCGGACTCGGCGGAGGGCAGCGGGCTCCGCGCGGAGCCGGGCAGCAGCAGGACGAGCTCTTCGGGGACGGCCCTGCCCACGGCCGCCGCCGCGATCTCTCCCCAGAGCGGCACCCCGCCCGCCAGGGCCGTCGCCGGGGCCGCGAACGGATGCGGCCGGACCTTCGCCCGAGAGGCGCTCCCGGCGGAACCGTCCGCATCCTCCCCCCACAGTGCCAGCCTGTCACCGACCCAGGCCCCATGGATGACCAGCACCGCCAAGCCCCCTCCTCACGCCACGAAAAACCGTAACAGCTGTGGCGCGGCGGGTGGCCCTCGTCCGCGGAGCGCCAGGTGGTCGGTGCCGGTCTCGCGCACCGACGACTCCGGCGGTATGCGAGGTGAGGTGATCGGTTGATCCGCGCCGGCGCCGTACCCGCACGGTCGCGGACGAGTGATCCGGGGCGCCGATTACGCTGGGGCGCGTGGACGATCCTTTGGTGACACGGATGCGCGGGTTCGGCACGACCATCTTCGCCGAGATGTCGGCGCTGGCCCTGCGGACGGATTCGATCAATCTGGGGCAGGGCTTTCCCGACACCGACGGGCCCGCGGCGATGCTGGAGCGTGCGGTGTCGGCGATCCGCGAGGGCGCCAACCAGTACCCGCCGGGGCCGGGCGTGCCCGAGCTGCGCCAGGCCGTCTGTGAGCACCACAAGGACCACTACGGCCTCTCCTTCGACCCCGACGGCGAGATCCTCGTCACCGTCGGCGCCACCGAGGCCGTCGCGGCGGCGATCCTGGCGCTCTGCGAGCCAGGGGACGAGGTGATCGCGTTCGAACCGTACTACGACTCCTACGCCGCCTCCGTCGCCCTCGCCGGAGCGGTGCTCCGCCCGGTCACCCTGCGCCCCGTCGAGGGCCGCTTCACCTTCGACCCCGCCGAGCTGCGCGCCGCGGTCGGCCCGCGCACCCGCGTCGTCCTGGTCAACTCCCCGCACAATCCCACCGGCACGGTCCTCACCCGTGCCGAGCTGGACGAGATCGCCCTGCTCTGCCAGGAGCGCGATCTGATCGCCGTCACCGACGAGGTCTACGAGCACCTCACCTTCGACGGCGTCGAGCACGTCCCGCTGGCCACCCTGCCCGGCATGCGGGAGCGGACCGTGATGATCTCCTCGGCCGGCAAGACCTTCTCGGTCACCGGCTGGAAGACCGGCTGGATCTGCGGCCCGGCCGAGCTGGTCAGGGCCGCGCAGACCGTCAAGCAGTTCCTCACCTTCACCGCCGCCGCGCCCTGGCAGCTCGCCGTCGCCCACGGCCTCCGCCACGAGCTGGACTGGGTCTCCCGTCTCCGGGCCGACCTGGAGTCCAAGCGCGACCGGCTGGCGGCGGGGCTGGCCGCGGCGGGCTTCGAGGTCTATTGCCCCGCGGGCACCTACTTCGTGCAGACCGACATCCGCCCCCTCGGCTTCACCGACGGCCTCACCCTGGCCCGGGAGCTGCCGTCCCTGGCGGGCGTGGTCGCCGTCCCCACCCAGGTCTTCTACGCCCGCCCCGAGCGTGGAAGCCACTTCGTCCGCTTCGCCTTCTGCAAGAGGGACGAGGTCATCGATGAGGCGGTGAGCCGCCTGGCCCGGCTCGGCACCCCCTCCTGACGGGTGGGGCGGTTCGACCTGGAGGATGCCGATCGGGCATCCTGGGAGTGACGCGACTGGCGGCAAGGGGATGGCATCAACCATCGGGGAGCTCGTCGTGGGAGTCGACCGCCTGGGCGCCCACGCCGAGAGGACACGCATGTCCCAGCCCGTTCGAAACGGCTCAGACGGCTCGGAGTCCGAGAGCGCGCCGTCCGCCCGGCTGCTTCCCGGCGGCCCGGTCGCGCAGAGCATCCTCGCCGACGTGGCCGCGCGGGCGGCCGCGCTGACCCGCCGGGGCGTCACCCCCAGCCTGGCGACGGTTCTCGTCGGCGACGACGACGCCAGCGCCGGATACATCCGGATCAAGCAGCGGCAGGCCGCCGAGCTCGGGTTCGCCTCGCCGCACGAGCACCTGCCCGCGAGCGCCACCCAGGCGGACCTGCACGCGGTCATCACCGCGTTCAACGACGACCCGGCGGTGCACGGGCTGCTCGTGCAGCACCCCGTCCCCAGGCACCTCGACTACGACCGGGCCCTGCAGGTCATGGATCCCGACAAGGACGTCGACGGCATGCACCCGCTCAACATCGGGCGGCTGGCGCTGGAGCTTCCCGGTCCGCTGCCGTGCACGCCCGCGGGGATCGAGGCGCTGCTCGCCTACTACGACATCCCGGTCGCCGGTCGGGAGGTGGTCATCCTCGGGCGCGGGGCCACGCTCGGGCGGCCCCTGTCGATCCTCCTCGCGCAGAAGCGCCCGACGGCGAACGCCGCCGTCACCGTGGTGCACACCGGGGTGAGCGACTGGCCCCGCTACACGCGCCGCGCCGACATCCTCATCGCCGCCGCGGGTGTGCCGGGCATCGTCCAGCCCGAGCACGTCAAGCCCGGTGCCGTCGTCATCGGCGGCGGCGTGCGCTACGAGGGCAGGCGCCTGCTGCCCGACGTCGACGAGTCCTGCGCCCAGGTGGCCGGGGCCATCACCCCCAGGGTCGGCGGGGTCGGGCCCACCACCGTCGCGATGCTGTTCCGCAACGCGATCACCGCGGCCGAGCGCGCGACGGCCTCCAGCTGAGTTCCCCGGTGGCCTCCCCCTGGGGGAGGCCACCGGGTGGCCGCGTCCCGCGAAACGCCGACCAGTCGTGTCGCCACCCCGAAACCGATCTCCCTGCGTGTACGTTCTGCTGCGGAGAGTAGTCATCGGGGGCGGGGGTCTTCCGATGGTGCACGTCGCTCTCCACTTCCGTAACCCGCAGGAAGGAGAGCATCGACGATGCGACGGAGATTCAGGGTGCTGGCGTCGGCGGCGGCGGTCGCACTCGGTTGCGCGGGGTTCGTCCCCGGTGCGGTGGCCGCATCGAGTTCGGCGTCCGCCGCCTGGGGTCCCATCCGCAGTCACCAGAACTGGCGCTGCCTGGACGCCGATCTGGGCACCATCGGCCCGAACGGCACCAAGGTGCAACTGTGGGGATGCAATGGCTGGGACAACCAGTCCTGGAGTTATGACGTGTCCAGCCACACGATCCACAGCAAGGAGAACGGGCGCTGCCTGGACGCGGACCTGGGAACCATCAACGCGAACGGCACCAAGGTGCAGCTCTGGGACTGCAACGGCTGGGCCAACCAGAAGTGGATCTACGACGCGACGAGCCACACGATCTACAGCATGTACAACGGGCGCTGCCTGGACGCCGATCTGGGCACCATCGGCTCGAACGGGACCAAGGTGCAGCTGTGGAACTGCAACGGCTGGGCCAACCAGAAGTGGACACTCTGACCGCCGTCACTCTCGGGCGGCGGGACCGCATCCTGTCCTCCCGCGCGCCGGAGCCCGGGGCCGGCGGAGAGTGGGCCGGCCCCGGGCGGTGTGGGGGAGGTTCGCTACCTGCCGACGGTGACCGGCGGGGCGGTCGGATCGGCGGCGGTGGGCGGGGTGGCGGACCGGGCCGAGCGCAGCGGGATCTCCTTGATCATCAGGACGGTCACCGCGGCGAGGACGGCGATCGGGACGCCGACCAGGAAGACCGCGCTCATCGCCCGGGTGAAGGCCTCCAGGATGATCTCCAGGACCGGCGCGGGGAGCTTGTGGATGGCCTCGGGGGAGCCGAGGCTGGGGGCCGTGCCGCCGCTGAGCGGCAGCTTCGCGGCCTTCGCCAGGGAGATCAGCTCCGCGGTGAGGCGGTTGGCCAGGATCGCGCCGAAGGCGGCGACACCCACCGCGCTGCCCAGGGAGCGGAAGAACGACACGCCGGAGGTCGTCGAGGCGAGGTCCGCCCTGGACACCGCGTTCTGTGCGGCCAGGATCAGGATCTGCATGGTGGCGCCGAGCCCGATGCCGAGCACCGCGTTGTCGACGCCGACGAGCAGCAGCGAGCTGTCGACGTGCAGGCGCGACAGGAGGAACAGGCCGACCCCGACCAGTAGCATGCCCACCGCGGGGAAGATCTTCCACCGGCCGGTTTTGCTGACGAACCTGCCGACCGCGATCGAGGAGACGAGCAGGGCGAGCACCAGGGGAAGGGTCATCAGGCCGGAGCCGGTGGGGCTCATACCCTTGACGATCTGCAGGTACTGGGGCAGGAACATCAGCGCGCCGAACATCGCCGCGCCGACCAGCAGGGAGGCGACGGAGGTGAGCACGAAGGTGCGGTTGCGGAACAGGTGCGGGGGCAGGATCGGGTCGGCCGCCGTGCGCTCGGCGACGACGGCCAGGCCGAACATCACCAGGCTGAGCGCGCCCAGGCCGTAGGTCCATGAGGAGTTCCAGCCGAACTCCTTGCCGCCGAGGGAGAGCAGCAGCATCAGCGCGGTGGTGCCGCCGGTGATGAAGGTCGCACCCCACCAGTCGACCTTGGTGTCGCGGCGGGTGAAGGGCAGCTTCAGCACCTTCTGGATGACGACGAACGCGACCACCGCCAGCGGCACGCAGATCCAGAACGTCCAGCGCCAGGACATGTTGTCCACGATGAACCCGCCGAGCAGCGGGCCGGCCACCGTCGAGACGCCGAAGACCGCGCCGATGTAGCCGGAGTAGCGGCCGCGCTCGCGGGGCTCCACCACGTCGCCGAGGATGATCTGCGGGAGTGCGGCGAGACCGCCGGCGCCGATGCCCTGCACCGCTCTGGCGGCGATGAGCTGGCCCATGTCCTGGGAGAACCCGGCGGCGACGGAGGACACCGCGAAGACGACCAGGGCGACCTGGAACATGAGCTTGCGGCCGTAGAGGTCGGAGACCTTGCCCCAGATCGGGGTGGAGGCGGTCATGGTCAGCAGGGTCGCGCTGGCCACCCATGCGAGCTGGTCCTGGCCGCCGAGCGTGCCGACGATCGTCGGCAACGCGGTTCCCACCACGGACGTCGAGATCATCGACGTCAGCATGGCGAGCATCAGTCCGGCCAGGATCTCCAGCACCTGTCTGTGGGTGAAACTCGGTGCGGCCTCGGCCTGGATCTGTTGTTCGGTCGGCATGAACCGTCCCCCAATGCATGTAGAGTACATATTAAGTTAGTAGACGCTTGTTTACTCGTCAAATCTGGAAGGATTGCTTAGGTGGATGAGACACGGCAGCGCGACAGAGAGGGCACCAGGCGGCGCATCCTCGACGCCGCCCGCCGGTTGTTCGCCGACCTCGGCTACGACCAGGTGACGATGCGGATGATCGCCGCCGAGGCGGACGCCAACATAGCGCTGATCAACCGTTACTTCGGCAGCAAGCGAGAGCTGTTCGCCGAGGTGCTCGCGATGCAGGGACGCTTCCCCGGCGTCCTGGACTTCCCCGAGGAGGAGCTTCCGCGCCGCCTGGCCGAGTACATCGCCGAGCGGCTCCGCTCGGACCAGGCGAGCCCGGTGATGGCCGCGCTCATCCGGTCGTCCAACTGCCCGGAGATCCACGATCTCATCCGGGACCGGGTCAGTTCGGCGATCCTGGAGCCCCTGTCGGCAAGGCTCTCCGGCCCCGACGCGGCCTTCCGGGCGAGGATCGCCACCGCGCTCATCACCGGGAACGGCACGATGCGCCAGCTCTACGGCCCCGAGTCGAGCGACGTTCCCGACCGTGAGGCGGTGATCGCCCGGCTCACCGCGGTCTTCGAGGCCTGCCTCAGCCAGTGATCATGCGGCATGCCGTGCCGGGGACGTGGTCGACCTGCAGTGTGGTGTGGTCGATGTGGAAGCGCTGGTGCAGCAGCTCGGCCAGCTCGCGGCGGACCTGGTGGCAGTCGCCGCCGGGCATGACGGTCACGTGCGCGGAGAGCGCGGGGAAGCCGCTGGTCACCGTCCACACGTGCAGGTCCTCGACACCCGTCACGCTCGCGTGGGCGATGATCGCGGCGCTCACCTCGGCCGGGTTCACCCCGTCGGGCGCGGCCTCGAACAGGATGCGTCCGGCGTCGCGCAGCAGGCCGTAGGCCGCCTTGGCCATCAGGGCCGCGACGACCAGGGCGGCGATCGCGTCGGCCCGGCCCCAGCCGGTGAGCCAGACGACCGCGCCGGCGATCGCGGTGGCCACGAACGCGTACAGGTCGTTGAGGATGTGCTGGAACGCGCCCTCCACGTTGAGGCTGCTCCGGTCGGCCCTGGCGATGAGCCACGCGGCGACGGCGTTGACCGCGATCCCGGCCAGGGCGGTGCCGAAGACCAGGGCTCCGGCGACCTCGGGCGGCTCGATGAGCCGCCGCACGCTCTCGTAGACGAAGTAGGCGACGAGGGCCACGAACGTCAGCCCGTTGACGGCCGCGGAGAGGATCTCGGCCCGCTTCCAGCCGAAGGTGTAGGCGCCGCGGGCCGGGCGGGCCGCCATCCTCATCGCCACCAGCGCGAGCGCGATGGCGCCGGCGTCGGTGAGCATGTGCCCGGCGTCGGAGATCAGCGCGATGGAGTTGGCGGCGATGCCGATGACGACCTCGACCGCCATGAAGGCGAGCAGCAGGGCGAGCGCCGCTGCGAGGTAGCGGCGGTCGGCGTCGGCGCGGTGCCCGTGGCCATGCCCGTGACCCATCGTAAGATCCATTCTGTCAACACCTGAACACCTGCTCATATATTAAGCAAGGTGAGCCTAACTCGGCAAGGCGCAGCTCCGTCCATGCCCCCGCGCGTGCCCCCGTACACGGACTCCTGGGGCGGAAGCGGGGAGGGGGAAGATACTAACTTTCGGCGTAAAACCGGGTGAGAGCTTGTGCGGCCCAGGCCTGGGACCGGCTGATCTTTCCTCCTATGTTGGGGTCTCTTGCCATCATGGGAGATGACCAGATGTCCTTTGTGCAGTGGGTGCGCGCGCAGGTGGACCGGCACGGGCACGAACGGTCCTACACCTTCGTGGCGGACCGCAGGGGCGAGCTCGTCGAGCAGGGCCGGCTGACCTTCGCCGACCTGGACGCACGGGCCAGGTCGATCGGCGCCTGGCTGGCGGGGCGGCGGATGGCGGACCAGACGGTGCTGCTGCTCCACCCGGCCGGTCTGGAGTTCCTGGCGGCATTCCTGGGTTGCCTGTACTCCCGGGTGGTCGCGGTGCCCTCGCCGCTGCCGCAGACCGATCCCCGCGCGCTGGAGCGCGCCGAGGGGATCATCAAGGACGCCGACGTGCGGCTGGTGCTCACCGACTCGGCCAATCTGGACATGCTCGATGCCTGGCTGCGCGACGTCGGTCTGGACGGCACCGTCGAGTGCGTGGCCACCGACGCCCTCGACCTCCCCGACCCCGATGACTGGACGATGCCCCGGATGGGGCCCGACACCCTCGCCTACATGCAGTACACCTCCGGTTCCACCAGCGAGCCCAGAGGCGTCATGATCACCCATGCCAACCTGCTCCACAACGAGGGGGAGATCTGGCGGGCGATCGGCTCGCCCAAGGTGGGCGTCGGGGTGGGTTGGCTGCCGCACTACCACGACATGGGCCTGGTCGGCATGCTGCTCCAGCCGATCTACGCGGGCGGCGACCTCTACTTCGCCTCGCCGATCGCCTTCGTCATGCGCCCCGCGCTCTGGCTGGAGATGATCAGCCGATACCGGGCCGGATACACCGTCGCGCCGAACTTCGCCTACGAGTGGTGCGCGGCCCGGGTCACCGACGCCCAGGTGGCCGGGCTCGACCTGTCCGGCCTGCGCTTCGCGCTCAACGGGGCCGAGCCGGTGCGTACCGGCACGCTTCGCGCGATGGTGCGCCGCTTCGGAGCCGCGGGCTTCAGCGAGAAGGCATGGGCCCCGGCGTACGGCATGGCCGAGGCGACCCTGGTGATCACCGCCACCCCGCTGGGGCACGGGCCGAAGGTCCGCGGGTTCGACGCCGCGGCGCTGGAGCGGCACGAGGCGGTTCCGGCGGAGAACCCGGGAGAAGGCGTGGAACTGGTCGGTTGCGGGCGGCCGATCAGCATGTCCGTGCACGTCGTCGATCCCGGCACCGGAACCGAGCTGCCGCACGGGCGGGTCGGAGAGCTCTGGGTACGCGGGGAGAGCGTCGCGCGGGGGTACTGGCAGCGTGAGGAGGCGACCCGCGACGCCTTCCGCGGACGCACCGCCACGGGCGAGGGGCCGTTCCTGCGGACCGGGGACCTGGGCTTCCTGCTGGACGGCGAGCTGTACGTCACCGGCCGGATCAAGGACGTCGTCATCGTCAACGGGCGCAACCTCTATCCCCAGGACCTGGAGGAGGCCGCCCGGCGGGTGCACCCGTCGCTGGGGGCCGGGGCGGCCTTCGGGGTACGCGCCGAGGGTGAGCACGTGGTGCTCGTCCAGGAGATTCGCGAGCGGGGCCTCGACGCTCCCGCGGAAGAGCTGGCCCGTGGCGTGCAGGGCGAGCTCGCCCGTTCCTTCGGGCTGCCGTCGATGAGCGTCGTGCTGGTCAGGCGCGGCGGAGTGGGCAAGACCACCAGCGGCAAGATCCAGCGCTCACGCACCCGTGACCTGCTGCTGAACGGATCGCTGCCCGTCGTCCACGCCGAGCTCACGGCGGCCGTCGCCGCGCGCGTCCGATCAGAAGGAGTGTGAACATGTCCGCCGACGCCGGGATCGCCGCAGACCTGGACATCATCCGCGGCTGGCTGGGGGCGCGGGTGGCCTCCTACGTCATGCGCTCACCGGAGGAGATCGACCCGCTGGTGCCGGTCGCCCAGTACGGCATGGACTCCGTCTACTCGCTCAGCCTCTGCGGTGACATCGAGGCCGAGTACGGGCTGGAGATCGAGCCGACCATGGCCTGGGAGCACCCGACGGTCGCGGCCATGGCCGACCACCTGCTGGGACGGCTGAGCACGGGCCGATGAACGGGGCGTCGCCGGCCGGGCTGCTGTGCGGGCTGCTGTGCGGGCGGCGCACGAAGTGGGTGGTGCTGCTCGTCTGGCTGGGCGTCGTCGTCGTGGCCGCCTCCCTCGCCGGGCGGCTGGAGTCGGTGCAGCAGGACGACATCGCCGGATACCTCCCCGCCGGCGCGGACTCCGCGCAGGCGGTCAGGCGCATCCTCGGCATGCAGGGGGAGAACCTCTCCCCGGCGACGATCGTCTACGAGCGGCCGGGCGGTCTCGGCGAGGCCGACGACGCCGAGATCGCCAGGGACGTCAAGGCGCTGGCCGGGGTCCCCGGGGTGGTGGCCGAGATGCCCACCCCCACCGGCGGCAGGACCTTCGGGCGTGCGGAGTTCGACAGGGAGCTCGCACCGTACCGGGACGCCCGAGGACGGCTGCCCGCGCAACTGCGGATGGTCGAGCAGAAGTTCCGGGCGCCCAGGCTGACCAGGACGATCAAGTTGATCGCCACGCAGCGGTCCGGGGACGGCGAGGCGGTCCAGGTCGTGGTGATCGTCAGGGACCAGGGCGGCAGGGAGACCGCCGAGATCGTCGACCGGATCCGCCGGGTCGTGGACGAGGGCCGCCCCGCGGGACTGGCCGCGCACATCACCGGCATGGTCGGATTCCAGGCCGACGCGCTGGCCGTGTTCTCGACGGTGGACAGCGACCTGCTGCTGGCCGCGATGGGCGTGGCCGTGGTGGTGCTCCTGATCACCTACCGCAGCGCGGTCCTCTGGCTCTTCCCGCTGGGAACGGTGCTGGTCGGGCTGGCCGTCGCGATGGGGGTGAACTACCTGCTCGCCGCCGTGGGCGCGATCACGGTCAGCAGCGTGGCGGTCTCGCTGCTCATGGTCCTGGTGATCGGCGCGGGCACCGACTACGCGCTGCTGGTCATCGCCCGCTACCGCGAGGAACTGCGCAGGCACGCCGACCGGCACGAGGCGATGGCGGTCGCGCTGCGCAGGGCCGGGCCCGCGGTGGTGGCGAGCGCGGCGACGGTGGTCGCCGCGCTGCTCTGCCTGGTGGTGGCCGAGCTCAACTCCACCAGGGGACTCGGGCCGGTCTCCGCGGTCGGGGTGACCAGCGCGATGCTCGCCATGATGACCCTGCTTCCCGCGGTCATGGTCGTCTTCGGGCGCTGGATCTTCTGGCCGCTCGTCCCGCACCACGACCCGGACGCCGAGGAGCACCCCGCCGACCACGGCAGATGGGGCGCCCTGGGCAGGAGGATCCACGCGAACCCCCGTCTGGTGTGGGTCGTCACGGTCATCGGGCTCTGCCTGTGCGCGTCCGGGCTGGCCTCCTACCGGGCGGGCGGGCTGGGCAACGCCGACGTCTTCCTCTCCAGGCCGGACTCGGTGGTCGGGCAGGAGGTCGCCGAGCGGCACTTCCCCTCGGGCGAGGCCGACCCGGTCCAGGTGGTCACCACCGAGCAGTACGTCAGGGACGTGATCGTGGACACCGCGCAGCGGCCCGAGGTCACCGCGATCTCGCTGGGCGCCGCGGGCAACGGCGACATCCTGCTCAACGTGACGGTACGCGGGGGCGACGGCGAGGAGGCCGAGCAGCACGAGGTGCTCGCCCTGCGCGACCGGCTGCGGGCGGTCGCCGCCCCGGACGTCAACGTGGGCGGCAACGTGGCGCTCATCGCCGACCTGGAGCGCGGCGCGCAGCGGGATCGGATGGTGATCATCCCGCTGGTGCTGCTCGTGGTCTTCGCGGTGCTCGCGGTGCTGCTGCGCTCGCTCATCGCGCCCATGCTGCTGCTGGCCACCGTGGTGCTGTCGTTCCTGGCCACGCTGGGAATCAGCTCGCTGGCGTTCGCGCACCTTTTCGGCTTCGCCGGGGTGGACCAGGGGTTCGTCCTGCTGGTCTTCGTCCTGCTGGTGGCGCTGGGCGTCGACTACAACATCTTCCTCATGCACCGGGTTCGGGAGGAGGCGCACCGCTACAGCACGGCGCACAGCGCGATCCTCGGTCTGGGCGCGACCGGCGGTGTGATCACCTCGGCGGGAGTCGTGCTCGCCGGCACCTTCGCGGTGCTGGTGGTGCTTCCACTGACGCAGACGGTCCAGATCGCCTTCACGGTGGCCGTGGGGGTGCTGCTCGACACGATGATCGTCCGTTCCGTACTGGTGACCGCGCTCACCCTGGACGTCGGCGACGTCGTCTGGTGGCCGAGCCACCTGGCCAGGGGCACACGCTGGTGGCACCGCGGACCGCGCCCCTACCGGCCCCCTGCCCCGGCGGTCAGGCCGCGGGTCATGCTCAGGCCCCGGCGGCTCGTGCGCCCCCGCGTGGTGCTCGGATCCGGCAAGGTCGCCTTGAGAAAGAGCGAAAAAGTAGGAGGCGAGTTTAGCGGTAAATGATAAAAGGCGTTATTGCGAGGCAGATCACACCTGTGATTTACTTGCCGGTAATAAACGTGGGAGTGGATCGCCGCACACAATGCGTTTCTGCCCCTTCGAGGTGCTAATAAGCACCCGTCAGGCATTTTCCGGCCCAGATGGAAAGCGTGGCGACGGTGTTCAGCAAGAATTCCCTCCTGCCATTGTCTGCAGCGCAGAGTGGAATATGGGACGCCCAGCGGATTATCCCTGGCGAACCGCTCTGCATTGCCCAGTACATAGAGATCTCCGGTCCGGTCGATCCGGAGGTCTTCGCCGCGGCCGTGCGACTCGCCGCCGGGGAGGTCGACGCCGTTCACGTGCGGATCATCGGTGGCGAGACCGAGGAGGCGGGCCGGGTCGGTCAGGTCGGTCAGGTCGTCGGGGAGTGCGAGGTGCCGTGCCCGTTCCTCGACCTCAGCGGGGGAGAGCCGGGCGACGGGGGACTCGGTGCGGAGCGGGCCGCTCTGGAGTGGATGCGGGAGGACCTGCGCTCGCCGTTCCGCGAGGACGCGCTCGTGGCCACCGCCCTGATCCGGATCGCGCCCGACCGCCACCTGTGGTACCTGCGCTGCCACCACGTGGTCATGGACGGCTACAGCGGGCCGATGATCGCCCAGCGTCTCGCCGAGGTCTACACCGCGCTGGTCGACGGCCGCGACCCCGGCCCCGGCGGTTTCCAGTCGCTGGCCACGTTGCTGGAGGAGGACGCCGCCTACCGCGCCTCCGACCGTTTCCAGGCCGACCGCCGCCACTGGCACGGCAGGCTCGCCGATCTGAGCGCGGTCCCCGCCCTCTCCTCCGGCGCCGCCGCCACGTCGCGGTTCAACCGGCGGAGCGCCACGCTGGGTGAGCGCGACGCCGCCGCGCTCACCGAGGCCGCGCTCTCCCACGGTACGGCCGTCTCCGGGTTCATGATCGCGGCGATCGCGGCCTTCGTCGGGCGCCTCACCGGCGCCCGCGAGGTGGTCCTCGGGCTGGCCGTCACCGCCAGGACCACGCCCGCCGCCCGGCGAACGCCGGGGATGCTCTCCAACGTGCTCCCGCTCCGCCTGGCGGTCTCCCCGGAGACGACCTTCGGCGAGCTGTCCGCCCAGGTCACCCGGGAGGTCGGGCGGCTGCTGGTGCACCAGCGCTACCGGTACGAGGACCTGCGCCGCGAACTCCGCGGCACAGTGGGCGACCGGCTGTTCGGCCCGGTGGTCAACATCATGCGGTTCGACTACGACCTGAGGTTCGCCGGTCACACCGCCGTCGCGCACCCGCTCTGCACCGGGCCCGTCGAGGACCTGTCGATCAACCTCTACGACGGCTCCGACGGGCGCGGAGTCCGCATCGACTTCGACGGCCACCCCGACCTGTACGGCGAGGACCTGCTGGCCGACCATCACGGCCGTTTCCTGCGCTTCCTCACCCGCGTCGTCCAGGCGGGCCCCACCACCCGTGTCGGCGCCGTGGAACTCCTCGACGAGGCCGAGCACACGCTTCTGGCCGACTGGGGCGCCGCGCCGCGCGAGGTGCCGCCGGGCACGGCCGTCTCCCTGTTCGAGGACCGGGTGCGGCGCGCTCCCGGTGCCGTCGCCGTCGTCGCGGGGGACACCGAGATCACCTATGCCGAGCTGAACGCGCGGGCCAACCGGCTGGCCCACCATCTCATCGCCCTCGGCGCCGGGCCCGACCGCTATGTGGGCCTGTCGGTGCCCCGCTCCCTCGACATGACCGTCGCGTTCCTCGGCATCCTCAAGTCCGGCGCCGCCTACCTCCCCCTCGACCCCGACCATCCGCCGGAGCGCCTGGCGACGATGCTCGCCGACGCCGCCCCTTCCGCCGTGGTGACCCGCGCCGACGCCGGGTTCCGCGCGCCGCCTGGCGTCGAGGTCGTCCAGCTGGACACCTGGACCGGCGGCGGCCTGCCCGCCACCGACCCGGTGACCGGGCTGCTGCCGGAACACCCGGCCTACGTCGTCTACACCTCCGGATCCACCGGCCGCCCCAAGGGAGTGGTGGTCACCCACGCGGGCCTGCCCGCGTACGCGCGCACCGAGATCGACAGGTACGCGGTGACGGAGGACAGCCGGGTCCTGCAGTTCGCCTCGATCGGGTTCGACGGGGCGGTGCTCGAGTGGCTGATGGCCCTGTCGGCGGGTGCGGCGCTCGTGCCGGTGCCCGCCGGGGTGTACGGCGGCGAGCCACTCGGCCGGTTCCTCGCCGAGGCGCGCGTCACGCACGCGTTCGTCACCCCCGCCGCGCTGGCGACGGTCCCGGTCAGACCGCTCCCCGGGCTGCGGACCCTGCTGGTGGGTGGCGAGGCGTGCCGCCCCGAGCTGGTCCGCCGCTGGTCCGCCGGGCGCCGGATGATCAACGTTTACGGGCCGACGGAGACCACGGTCGTCGTCACCTGCAGCGACCCGCTGACCCTCCCCGGCGAGAGCCCGATCGGCCGCCCGGTCTACGACGCCCGCCTGCACGTGCTGGACGCCGGACTACGCCCGGTCCCGCCGGGTTCTGTCGGGGAGCTGTACGTCTCGGGACCCAGCCTGGCGCGCGGATACCTGAACCGGCCGGGGCTGACCGCCGAGCGGTTCGTCGCCGACCCCTTCGTGCCCGGCGGGCGGATGTACCGCACCGGCGACCTGGTCCGCTGGGGTGCCGACGGGCAACTCCACTACGTCGACCGCGCCGACCAGCAGGTGAAGGTCCGCGGTTTCCGGATCGAGCTGGGCGAGATCGAGGCGGTACTGGCCGCGCATCCCGGCGTCGAACAGGCGGCCGTGCTGGCCCGCCGTGACCGGGGGCCCGAGCCGGGGGGAGACCTGCGGCTGGTCGGGTACGTGGTCGGTGGCGCGGGCGCGGAGGAACTGCGCGGGCACCTGCGGCGGTCCCTGCCCGAATACATGGTGCCCGCCGCAATCGTGACGCTGGACGAGATGCCGCTGACCGCCAACGGCAAGCTCGACCGGCGTGCCCTGCCGGAACCCGCGGGGGAGACCTCGGGGCGGGAGCCCGCGACCGACCGCGAACACCTGCTGGCCGGACTGTTCGCCGAGGTCCTCGGCCTGCCCAGGGCCGGGGCCGACGACGGGTTCTTCGACCTGGGCGGCGACAGCATCCTCGCCATCCGGTTCGTCTCCCGAGCACGGGAGGCCGGGCTCGCGCTCACTCCGAAGCAGGTCTTCCAGCACCAGACCCCCGAGGCCCTCGCCCTCGTCGCCCTCGCCACGGAGGAGCCCGCGGACGGCACGGATCCGGCGGGTGACGGCACGGGAAGCGTCGACGTCACCCCGATCATCGCCTGGCTCGCCGAGGGCGAAGGGCCGATCGAGGGATTCAGCCAGAGCGCGGTGCTTCAGGTACCCCCGGATCTCGGCCTCGACAACCTGACGGCCGCCGTCCAGGTCGTGCTGGACCGTCACGACGCGCTGAGGCTCCGGACGTCCACGCCTCCGGCGGGTGCCGGGGCGTGGGGGCTGGAGATCGCCCCGGCTGGAGCGGTCCTGGCAGCGGACTGCGTGCGCCGGGTGGAGGTCTCGAACGTTCCGGACGAGGCGGCCGGCGAGGGCCTCGGTGTCGTGCACGGTACGGCCGACAGCGTTCCCGGTGTTCCCGGTGTTCCCGGTGTTCCCGGTGTTCCCGGTGTTCCCGGTGTTCCCGGTGTTCCCGGTGTTCCCGGCGGGGACGGTGCACGGGTTCGGGACGTGTCGGACGATACGGTGGCCGGGTATGCCGAGCGGGTCCGGGGTGAGCTGGATCCCGGCGCCGGACGGATGGTACGGGTCGTGTGGTTCGACGCGGGCCACGAGCGGTCCGGACGGCTTCTGCTGGCCATCCACCACCTGGCCGTCGACGGCGTCTCCTGGCGGATCCTGCTGCCCGACCTTCTCGCGGCCTGGAGCGCCGGGAGAGAGGGCACCGAGGTACGCCTGCCCGAGCCCACCACCTCCTTCCGCACCTGGGCGCGTCTGCTCCAGGCCGAGGCCGTGAACCCGGTACGGGTGGCCGACCTTCCCGCCTGGACCGCGCTCCTCGCGCCGTCCCCGCCGGTCTCACCGGCGCGGGCCGTGTCCTCGGGCACTTTCGTCCCCGCGACCGATGGCTCACTCCTTCCCGCCGCGCCGGTACGCGAGCGGGGAACCTGGGGGGAGCGGCGGGAGATGGTCGTGGAGCTCTCCGCCGACGTGGCGGGGCCGCTGCTGGGCGGCGTGCCGGGTGCCTTCCACGGGAACGCCGACGACGTGCTGCTCGCCGGGCTCGCGGCGGCGGTCGCGAGGTGGAGCGGGCGGCGTTCCGTACTCGTCGACCTGGAGGGGCACGGCAGGCAGGAGGTCCTCCCCGGCGTGGACCTGTCCGCGACCGTGGGCTGGTTCACCGCCGTGCACCCCGTCAGGATCGACGCGGGCCCCGTTGACTGGGCCGATCTCAAGAACGGAGGCCAGGCCGCGGGCCAGGCGGTCAAGCGGGTGAAGGAGCAGCTCCGCGCTCTTCCCGACCCGCTGGGCTATGGCCTCCTGCGTTACCTCAACCCTGACACGGCACCCGCACTCGCCGCACTGCCCCAGCCGGAGATCGGTTTCAACTATCTCGGCCGGATCACCTCCTCCGGGCTGGACTGGGAGCCCGTAGCCGGAGGGCTGTCCGGTGGCCAGGATGCCGCCGCCCCGCTCAGGCACGGCATCCAGATCGACGCGATCGCCCTCGGTGACGTCCTCCGCGTCACCTGGACCTGGGATCCCGCCCGCCACGCCGACAACCGGATCGCCGAGCTGGCCGCCGCCTGGTCGGAGGCGCTGACCGGCATCTCCCGGCACGTCGGCGGCGGCCTCACCCCCTCCGACGTCGCGGTACCCCTCACCCAGGACGACCTCGACGAGCTCGGCCCCGGCCTCCAGAACGTCTGGCCGCTCGCCCCGCTCCAGCACGGCCTGTTCTTCCACTCCCTGCTGGAGGTGGACGTCTACACCGCTCAGCTGACCCTGGACCTGAGCGGTCCCCTCGACGCGCCACGGCTCAGGGCGGCCGCGGAACGCCTGGTCCGCAGGCACCCCAACCTCCGAACCTCCTTCGAGCTGCGCGGCGACCCGGTGCAGCTGGTGCACCGGCGGGTGGAGGTGCCGTGGCGGGAGGTGGCGGGGACCGACGCCGAGACGGTGGCCGCCGAGGAGCGGGCCCGGCGGTTCGACCTGTCCCGGCCACCGCTGCTCCGTTTCGCACTGGTACGGCTCGGACCCGGCAGGCACCGGCTGATCCTCACCAACCATCACATCCTGCTGGACGGCTGGTCGACACCGCTGCTGGCGGCCGAGCTGTTCGCGCTGTACTCAGGCCAGGAACCCGCCCCCGCGCCGCCGTACGAGAACTACCTGGCCTGGCTGGCCGGTCGGGACGGCGAGTCCACGCGGCGGGCCTGGGAGCGCGCGCTGGACGGTTTCGACGAGCCCGCCCTCGTCGCCCCGCACGCCCCCGCCGAGCCGGTCGCGCCCGCCAGGGTCACCGCCGAACTCGACGACGGCCGGACCAGGGCGCTCACCGCTCTCGCCCGCACGCACTCCAGCACGCTCAGCACCGTCATGCAGGCCGCCTTCGGCCTGCTGCTCGGCCGGTTGACCGGCCGCCGGGACGTCGTCTTCGGCGGTACGGTCTCCGGCCGCCCGCCCGAGTTGCCCGGGGTCGAGCGCATGGTCGGCCTGTTCATCAACACCGTGCCGGTCCGGGTCCGGCTCGACCCCGCGGAAACCGTGGGTGACCTGCTGCGCAGGCTCCGCGACGAGCAGGCGGAACTGCTGCCCCACCACCACGTCGGCCTTGCCGAGATCCGGCGCGGCCCCCTGTTCGACGCGCTGCTGGTGATGGAGAACTACCCCATCGACTCCCGTACGGCGATCGGCGACCTCGACCTGACCTCGGCGGACGTGACCGACGCGACGCACTATCCGATCACGCTGCTGGTCGTGCCGGGGGACATGCTCCGTTTCCGGCTGCAGTACCGGCCCGACGTGTTCACCGAGGCGGAGGCCGCGGCTCTGCTCGACCGCTTCCTGAGCCTGCTGGCCGAACTGGTCGCCGAACCGGACACCGCCACCGGCCGTCTCGACGGGTTCTCCCCGGGCGAGCGCGGGCTCGTGCCACACCACTGGAACGACACGGCCGCGGACGTGCCCCGCACCACGCTGGCCGCGCTGTTCGAGGCCCAGGTCGCGCGGACACCGGACGCGACGGCGCTGGTGTTCGAGGGGGACGAGCTGAGCTACGCGGCGTTCAACGCGCGAGCCAACCGGCTGGCCCGGCTGCTGGTGGCCGAGTACGGGGTGGGAGCCGAACGAGTGGTGGCGCTGATGCTGCCCAGGTCACCGGACCTGCTGGTCGCCATGTACGCCGTGATCAAGGCGGGCGCCGCCTACCTGCCGGTCGACCCGGAGCTTCCTGCGGTGCGGATCGCGTCGATGCTGGACGACTCACGGCCGGTTCTGGTGATCGACGGTGACTGGCTGGGCCGTGCCGACGCCTCCGGGTACCCGGCTTCCGATCTCGGTGTGCCGCTCGCGCCGGAGCATCCGGCGTACGTGATCTACACCTCCGGCTCGACGGGGCGGCCCAAGGGGGTCGTGGTCACCCACGGTGCGATCGTCAACCGCCTGCTCTGGGCCCAGTCCGAGTATCGCCTGGGTCCGGCGGACCGCGTTCTGCAGAAGACGCCGGCCGGATTCGACGTGTCGGTCTGGGAGTTCTTCTGGCCGCTTCAGACCGGCGCCACCCTGGTCGTCGCCAGGCCGGACGGGCACCGGGACCCGTCCTACCTCGCCGGGCTCATCGACTCCGAACGCATCACGGTCCTGCACTTCGTCCCCTCCATGCTGGCCGCCTTCCTGGAGGCGGTGCCCTCTCCTGGTTCGCCGGAGGTGTCCGGAACGGGTACGGCTCTTCGGTTTCTCGTCTGCAGCGGTGAGGCGCTGCCACCTGCACTCGCCGACGAGGCGGCGGCCCGGCTGGGGGTGCCGGTGCACAACCTCTACGGCCCGACCGAGGCCGCGGTCGACGTCACCTTCTGGGAGCACCGTCCCGGCACGGAGATCACCTCCGTGCCGATCGGTCACCCCGTCTGGAACACCCGTCTCCACGTGCTGGATTCGTGGCTGCGGCCGGTTCCGGCCGGGGTGGAGGGGGAGCTGTACCTGGCCGGAGCGCAGCTGGCGCGGGGGTATCTGGGGCGGGCCGGGTTGACGGCGGAGCGGTTTGTGGCGTGTCCGTTTGATGGGTCCGGTGGGCGGATGTATCGGACGGGGGATGTGGTTCGGCGTCGTGGTGATGGGGTTGTGGAGTTCGTGGGGCGGGTTGATCAGCAGGTGAAGGTGCGGGGTTTTCGGATTGAGTTGGGTGAGGTGGAGGCGGTGTTGGCCCGGCATGGGTCGGTGTCGCGGGTGGCGGTGGTGGTGCGGGAGGAGCGTCCGGGGGATCGGCGGTTGGTGGCGTATGTGGTGGCCGCTCAGGGCGGGGACGTGGTGGATGTCGCTGAGTTGCGGCGGTTCGCGGGGGAGGTGTTGCCGGAGTTCATGGTGCCGTCGGCGGTGGTGGTGTTGGGGGTGTTGCCGGTGACGGGGAACGGGAAGTTGGATCGGG